>NZ_LJIB01000004.1:0-438536 GCF_001295785.1 Rhizobium sp. AAP116 | reverse complement strand
GGTGTATCCGAGGGCGGGACGGGGATTAGGGTAAGCGCGTGGAAATGGGCGGGGATGAAAAAACATGTCGGGGTTTGATTTTGCTCGGGATTTCCTCAAAGTCATCCCCCTTTTTTCGGAAAATGGGGCGCAAATGGGAGTTCCCCTCTTCTCCCCAGCGGGGAGAAGGTGCCCCGAAGGGGCGGATGAGGGGGCGGCGCAGCCGAATGCCGGCGAGCACAGAACCTCGATCAATCCGCCAATGCTCTCCCGGGCTGCCTTGCGCTTCGCGCCCCCCCTCATCTGGTCCTGCGGACCATCTTCTCCCCGCTGGGGAGAAGCGGGAGCGAACCGCAAGCGCGACGCCCATCTCCCCCCCTTACGGGGGAGAAAGCGAAATCGAGGAATTGGCTCGATCAGGGCCAAACCTCAGATTTCGCAAGAGGGGGGCTCGGTCAGGTGAGTGCCAACGGAACCATGCCCCTCTCCTGGAAAATCTGAAGTTTAGGCGGCTTGCGCTCGCCTAAGCCTTAGATTTTCCGTCCTCCCCCGCATGGGGGGAGGTGAAGCGTGCCGCTCCTAGAGTTCCTCAAATCCCGACCGCCTTGCGCAGGGCAGCATTGAGCCGCCCCTGCCAGCCCTTGCCGGTCTCGCGGAATTTGGCGATGACGTCTTCGTCAAGCCTCAGCGTGACCTGCTTTTTCGGATGCTCCACGGCTGGACGCCCGCGCGAACGGCGGTGGTCCTCCATTGCCTTGAAGAAGGCAGGCGGCAAGACCTCCTGCGCGGGGCGCATTTTCGCCAGTTCCTCGTCGCTGAGTTCCGGAAACTCGACGGCATCCCAGTCCTCGCGGTCATAGCCGCGTCCAGGCTCGAAGGTTTTCAGTGTCTTGCCTTTGGTGGCCATGGAAGCCTCCTTCTTTCCTTGTCGCTTGCCGGGCGAAAGCTGATGATCGATATGGCTTCCGATCCGAGAAGGGCGAAGACCACGGCTGCCGTCCCCTCACGGAAATATCCGATGGCCTTCAGCCGTCGCCGGCCATCCGCATCTGGCCTGCCGTCTTCGACAACGGCATTCTCCCAATCGAGTTCGCTGACATCGGCGAAGTCGAAGCCGTGCTTTTCCAGGTTGGCGCGCCGCTTGGGTTCATCCCAGATGATCTTCATGATTAAATGTAGCTACATTTAATAGCGATATCAAGACGGGCGTGCCAATAGATGTAAACGCAAAAAACCCGCCGGTCCCACGACCGACGGGTTCAGCTTGATGACAAACCGCTTAACTCTTACTTTGCGTCATCCTCGGCCCTGTGCCGAGGATCTACAACGTCAATAAAATCAAACGGTTGCAGATGCTCGGGACAAGCCCGAGCATGACGACGGAGCCGTTGCCCCAACCTCAGCTGCGCGGCTTCAGATTCTCCGGATCATACAGCGGCTTATACCCCACCGCCGCAACCTCGACCGGATAGGTCTCAGCAAAATACTCGACGTTCAGCTTCCGCCCCACTTCGCAATACTCCGCCGGCAGATAGGCCAGCGCAATGTTCTTGCCGATCGTCGGGCCGTAAGCCACCGACGTGGTGTAGGACCGACGTCCAAGGCTGTCGATCAGGACCTCGCCGGTCGCGGGATCCATGACCGGCATCGAGCCGACGGGGTAGCGGGCGGTGCCTGACTTGTCGACATTGTCGGTCATCACGAGCGTGCAGAGCATGGCGGGCTGCTTGTCACGCGCCTTGTATTCGAGATGTTTGGCCTTGCCGCGGAAATCGGCTTCCTTGACCTTGGGACGCGCCAGATCCGCTTCGATCAGGTTGTACTGGGTGAGCAGGTCGCCGTTCTGCAGGCGCAGGCTCTTTTCCATGCGGCGGGAATTGGCATAGGTTTCGACGCCGAAGGCCATGACGCCTGTGGCACGAAGGGCATCCCAGACGGCGAGGCCGTCTTCGTATTTCATGTGCAGTTCCCAGCCCTGCTCGCCGACATAGGAGATGCGGAAGGCAGTGACGGACTTGCCGGCAATTTCGATCTGCTTGATCGCGGCGAAGGGGAAGTTTTCGGGGTCGAGACCAGCAGGATCGGCGACGGCCTTTTTCAGCGTATCGCGGGCATTCGGGCCCCAGATGCCGATGGTGATGTATTTTTCGGAAGTGTCGGTGATGGTGACATCGAGGCCGCGATCCTGTGCCACGCGCTTCATATAGTGGAAGTCGCGCGGGCCGGCATCGGCGCCGTTGACGAGGCGGCAGCGGTCGGCGAGGCGGAAGACGGTGAAGTCGGCGCGCACCATGCCCTCGTCGTCGAGGAAGTGGGTGTAGATGCCCTTGCCGATATTGGCGTCGCCACCGATCTTGGCGGCGCAGAGCCATTCGAGCAGCTCGACATGGTCAGGGCCTTCGATGTCGACCATGTGGAAATGGCTGAGGTTGACGATGCCGCAATCCTCGCTCATCGCCAGATGTTCGGCATTCGAAACGCGCCAGAAGTGTCTGTTATCCCATTCGTTTTCACGAACCGGAACGCGATCGCCATACTTCTCCAGGAGATGCTCGTTGGCGGCGTAGCCATGCGCACGCTCCCAACCGCCGAGTTCCATGAAGTGGCCGCCGAGTTCGACTTCGCGCTCATACATCGGCGAGCGCTTTGCGCCGCGACCGCTGGCATAGGGTTCGCGGGTGTGCACGGCGGGGAAGTAGATCTTCTGGGCGGCCTCGTAGCAGCGGCCGGCGATGAAATCTTCAGTCAGCTGGTGCGGGTAGAAGCGGGCGTAATCGATCGAGTTGTGGTCGATTTCCGTACGGCCATCGGTCATCCAGTCGGCGATCAGCTTGCCATAGCCCGGGCCGTCCTTCACCCAGATGGCGACGCAGTACCAGAGGCCGCGCACCTTCTGGCTTTCGCCGCAGGACGGGCCGCCGGCAGCGGAGACCTGCAGGAGGCCGTTGAACGAATGGCTCTCGTTATAGCCGAGTTCGCCGAGGATCGGGGTGAGCTCCATGGCGCGCTCGAGCGGCTCGATGATCTGCTCCATGTCGAGGTCGCGCTGCGAGGGCGAGAGGCGCGCCTCGTGCTTTTCGAGGAGCTCGCGCGGATGGCACATGCGCGGATTGTGCTGCTCGTAATAACCCCATTCGATTTGGCCGCCTTCAGACGTCTTCGGGTCGCCGGTGTCGCGCATATAGGCGGAGTTGCCCTGGTCGCGGAGCAGCGGATAGCCGATATCCTTGCCGGTGCCTTCGAACTCGTTATAGGGGCCGAAGAAGGTGAGCGGATGGTCGACCGGCATGACCGGCAGATCCTCACCGACCATTTCGGCGATCAGGCGGCCCCAGAGGCCGGCGCAGACCACGACGTGATCGGCCATGATGGTGCCGCGATGGGTGACGACGCCCTTGATGCGGCCACCCTCGACGATGAGGGACTGGGCCGGCGTATTGCCGAACATCTGAAGCTTGCCGGACTTTTCAGCGGCATCAACGAGTTTGCCGGCAACGGTTTGGCTGCGCGGAATGACGAGGCCGGCATCCGGGTCGAACATGCCACCCATGACCTGGTCTTCCTCGATCAGCGGGAAGAGTGCCTTGATTTCAGCCGGCGAAACATAATGCGCGCGGGTACCAAACGCCTTGGCAGACGACAGCTTGCGCTTGATCTCTTCCATCCAGATGTCATCGCCGGTGCGGGCAACTTCGAGGCCACCGATGCGAGCGTAATGGCCCATCTTCTCGAAGAAATCGATCGAATACTGGGTGGTCCAGACCGAGAGATAGTCGTGGGACGTGGTGTAACAGAAGTCGGAGGCATGGGCGGTCGAGCCGATGTCTGTGGGTATGCCCGATTTGTCGATGCCGACGATGTCGTCCCAGCCGCGCTCGATGAGATGATGGGCGATCGACGCGCCGACGATGCCGCCTAGACCGATGATGACGACTTTCGCCTTGGTCGGAAACTCTGCCATAGCCTTGTGAACCCTGATGTCTGGGAGTGGATGATGTAGCGCCGATCTTAAGAGGCGGGCAAAGACAATTGCAGCCTGTCTGCGACATTCTGCAAGAGACGCACGACCCGTTTGCACTGCAAAATCCGTCTGATCGCGGCGGGATGGGCAGAGAGGATGTCGCGTCGGGAACGAGATGGGGCGCCGACTACAGTCGACGCCCCATCTCGCAGCTGACGGACCTGGAGATCAGACGCGGATGACGCCATTGTCCTCGCCATCCCAATACTGGATGGTCTCTGCATGCACCTTGATCATCACGAGGCCCGGTGTGTCGATACCTTCAGGGAACCAGCGATCGAGATCCTTGGTCCAGTGGGCCTCGAAGACGGCCTTGTCGGCAATCAGGCTGCCGCGCCCGGAGACGGCGACGAAGATGCCAGGCTTGCCGAGCAGGCTGGGCGGCGCGGTAAACGTTAGCGACACGGTCGGATCGGCGGTCAGTTCACGGATCTTGCGGGTGTCGGTATAGGAGAAGAAGTAGCTGTCGCCGTCATAGTCGACATCGCCGTTATTGCTCATCGGCCGACTGGCGATGGCGCCGAATTCGGACTTGGTGATCATCATGCAGAAGTCGATCTTCTGCATCTTCTTGGCGAGGTCGGGAAGGGTGAGTGTCATGGGAGGCCTCCTGCTTGGGTGTCCGGGACAAGCGCCGAACGGGGCGAATGTTCCGGCAAGGGAAGCCCGGCGCGACGTCGTTTCCCCTTGGGCCGATAAGCCGGTGGATCGCCACCTTGCCGCCTATCTTCAGCCTCAGTTGGATCAATCTTTGCCGATAGGCGTTGTTCCACGCTGCCCGAGAAGCCGAAAACGGCCAACCTCCCCGCGGGCAGCAGAACATGGAAGGAGAAATCCCATGAAGAAATTCGTTACGCTCACCCTCGCCGCCCTCCCCGTCCTCACCTCGGCCGGCATTACCGCCGCCGCAGACATGACCGGCGCGGCTCCTGCCCCCGTCGTCATCGAAAGCGACCGTGTCGGCGGTGTGCGCATCGGCTACCTGGATTGCCAGATCGGCGGCGGCTTCGGCTATGTCCTCGGCTCTGCCAAAACAGCCGATTGTGCCTTTACCTCCGTGATCGACGGCGAGCCGCTCGACACCTATTCCGGCTCGATCAAGAAGTTCGGCGTCGACCTCGGTTTCACCACCCAGAGCCGCGTGATCTGGGCCGTCTTCGCCCCGACCGCCGGTTACCACAAGGGCTCGCTCGGCGGCCTTTATGGCGGCGCAACCGCAGAAGCGACCGTCGGCGCCGGCATCGGTGCCAATGTGCTGTTCGGCGGCACCTCCGGCTCGATCCACCTGCAGCCCGTCAGCATTTCCGGCCAGATCGGCCTGAACATCGCAGCAACCGGGACCTCGATGACGCTGCAGCCGTCGGCAATCTGATCGGCCGCATCCGTCACAGAATTGAAAAGGCGCCTCGCAAGGGGCGCCTTTTTTTTTCGTGCTGCGCGTCAGTCGCCGCCGTGAGGACCAACTCAGGTCCCGCAGAAGGTTCGCGTGACCCGCTCCTCTGGCGTCGGGGGCACGCGCAGGTCCGCGGTGTCGGGATCCTCCGCGTAAGGATTGGCAAGCGCCTCGACCAGCCGGTGGAAGAAGGAGAAGTCGCCGTAGACGGCAGCGGCGATGGCCTCTTCGATCCGGTGGTTGCGGGCGATCAGCGCCGGATTGACCGCTTCCATCGCAGCCTGCCGCTCGGCGGCGGTGCGATCATCATCGATGCGGGCCCGCCAGCGGGTGAGCCAGTCGGACAGCCCCGACTGTGGCACGATGAAGAGATCGGTGAACGTCTCGACGGCTGCCCCGCCAGCGACCTTCGAAAGGGTGCGGAAGGTCAGCGTGAAATCGGCCTCGCCCTGATGCATCAGTTCGAGGAAGTCGGTGATCAGCAGCCGATCGTCAGGCCCCTCGCCCGCCAGACCGAGCTTGGACTTGAAGAGCGCGAGCCATGCCTCCTGGAAGACGTCGCCGAAGGCCTTGAGAACACCGTTCGCCGCCTCGATCGCCTTCTCCTCATCCGCATCGAGCAGCGGCAGCAGGCATTCGGCAAGCCGGGCTATGTTCCACTGACCGATCCCGGGCTGGTTGGCATAGGCATAGCGGCCGCGCTGGTCGATCGAGGAGAACACCTTGCGCGGATCGTATTCATCGAGGAAGGCGCAAGGGCCGAAATCGATGGTCTCGCCCGAGATCGCCATGTTGTCGGTGTTCATCACTCCGTGGATGAAGCCGATCGAGAGCCAGCGGGCGATCAACCGCGCCTGCCGTTCGGCGACCAGTGTCAGCATGGAAAGGTAGGGATTTTCAGCGTCGCGCGCCTCGGGATAGTGGCGGTCGATCACGTGATCTGCGAGCGTCTGGACCGCCGCCTCGTCGCCTTGCGCCGCGAAGAACTGGAAGGTGCCGACGCGGATATGGCTTGACGCGACACGGGTGAAGACCGCACCTGGCATCATGGTCTCGCGGACGACCTGTTGACCCGTAGAAACCGCGGCGAGTGCCCGGGTGGCCGGCACGCCGAGCGCGGCGAAAGCTTCCGAGACGATGTATTCGCGCAAAACCGGGCCAAGAGCCGCCATGCCGTCGCCATTGCGCGAGAAGGCCGTCGGGCCGGAGCCCTTGAGCTGGATGTCCCGCCGCCTGCCCCCACGGTCGATCACTTCGCCGAGCAGCAGGGCACGGCCATCCCCGAGCTGTGGATTGAAATGGCCGAACTGGTGACCGGCATAGGCCTGGGCGAGCGGCTCGGCGCCAACCGGAATGATCTGCCCGCCAAAGACCTGCGCAAGCCGCCCCTCGTCGGCGTCAGCGACATCGAGGCCGAGTTCATCGGCCAAGTCCTTGTTGAAGCGGATCAGCTTCGGAGCGGACGCGGCAGCGGGTCTGGCCGGCCGGTGGAAGGTCTGCGGCAGGCGGGCATAACTGTTGTCGAAGGAAAACAAGATGGCACTCCTTGTCCGCGAAGGAGCGGACATGTGTTTGGCTTTCCTCTGATATGGGACTACCCTGTCACGAGACAAGCCGAACCGCGGCTCAGCCCGCGGGTTCTGACCGGGGCGCTGCCGGTCTTTCCGCGGAGAGCGGTGCCGGTGGGAAGGAGCGGCGCGTTCAGGCCGAGAAAGGGCTCGGCCCAGGCCGGCAAGCCGCCAACCGCCGGGACCAAGCGAAAACGGCCGGATAGTCGATGGACTGCAGCCCCGCAACGTCCCCGCGACGTGATTGAAGGGCAGAACACTCGCCATGCGAAAATCGGCATAGAAGAGGCAGCTGTCGGGGAAAACGCAGGCGGTCCAGCCCCATCAGTCGACACGACCAGGATTGGACCAGAGCTTCTGCCCGACAGGGCACCACACCATCTTGCGGGCCATGCCCCCGACGCAGTACGACTGAAGACCTCACCACGCACCCGTCTTGCGAGAACCAAATGCGCCCCGCCCGAAACCTGATCGCCGCTTTTCTTCTGCCGCTTACGCTGCTTGCCGGCTGCACGACGACGGAGGATGCCAATCGCGCCCTGCAGTCGCGCTGGATCGGCCAGCCTGTCGAGCGCTTCTTCGCAGCCTATGGTCCGCCGGAGAGCGAATATCCGCTGTCATCCGGCAAGATCTATACTTGGCGCGGCGGCGACAAGACACGCTACATCCCGCCGACTTATTCAAGCCCGGAACCGGACCGCACCATCGTGCGTACGGAAACCCGCACCGACGGATCCGGCCAGACGGTCGTGACCCAGACACGCGTCATGACCCGTGATCCCTTCTGGGAACCCGAGATGATCACGCCGCCGCAGTATCAGCAGCTCTTCTGTGAGTTGCAGATCAACAGTGACGCCTCGGGCGCAATCACCAGCATCCGTGCAAGCAACGACACCGATGGCGACGGCTTCAGCCTGTCGCGTTGCGCGGAAGTGCTGGGCGTGGAGAAGTGAAGACGGGCGTGCGTCTTCAACGGATCGAGTGGAATTATTGAACACAAACAACTGAAAGGCCTGACTGTCGGGTCATGGCGAACGGCGCCGCAGCGGCGCCACTCCTGATGCAGTCGGAAAGGGCTCAATTGGCCGAGGCGACCACTGTCGTCTCGGCCCGATCGTCCTGGGACGCCTTGGGCAGATAGACGTCGCAGGCGCCCTTGTGGCCGGTCAACTCCTTGACCAGATCATAGGTTGCATCGGCGAGTGTCCAGCGAACCGCGGCCTGCAGGCCTTCCTGTGACTTCGTGCCGATCTTGATGTCGAACAATTCGTCGGAGAAGAAGCGGAAGACGGAGGCGAAGACTTCGCGCCCGACGGCCTGCTTCGAATAGGACTTGGCCCTGACGATGCGCGTCGACTTGGTGTCGGTGACCCGGATGTCGACGGCCGCCGTCACGGCAAACCGGCGGGCGCCACCGCCGCCGCCACCCACGGTTGCCTCGATGCCATCGGAATAGGTGTTGAAGTCGAGCTGCGTGATCACACCATCGATGACATAATCGGAGCCGCGCAGCGCACCCTTGACGAGCGGGCGGAACGGCAGGCTCTCATCGCCGACGACGACATTGCCGCCGTCGCCCAGGATCTGCTCTCGGGCTCGGGCAATTTCCCATTCGGAAACGGCCGTGTTCGATCGGTTGACCTGCTTTACGCCAGCCTTCTGCAGCAGCGAGACCATCATGCCGGCGCTGTCGCGCGGCAGGTAGTTACCGGCTTCTTCGGAGGAATAGCGACCAGTCTGGTCGGTGATGACGTGCACGGCAAACATGCGCGGATAGCGCTGCACCTCGGGCGTCTTGCTCAGGCATTCAAGCGCTGCGTCGACCGGCGTGCGCGTCGCAATCGGAACAGGCCCGAGGAAAGGTTCCTTCGGGGCCTTCTCGGCCGTCTGCGACTGGCATGCGGCGAGCAACAGGACGGGAGCAAGCAAGAGGCTGCGGAATTTACCAAAAGTCATGCCCCAAGCCTCAATTGTTCAGGATGGAATTGTTGCTGTCGGTCTGGGTGATCGTCTGATCACCGGAATTGTCCTGATCGACAGTAATCGTATTTCCAGAGCCATTGATCGTGATGGTCGTGGCATTACCGGTCTGCTGCGTGCCGAGACCGGCAGCCGATCCAACGCCGGTCGCCGGGAACTCGCCCTGCAGTTCGAGGCGGGTGCGCTCAAGATTGAGAAGCACCTGGCGCTCGTTGGGCGTTCGAAACTGGTAGGGACGATCCTCACCGAGGCCGTTCGCGACGGCAGCGGCAGGGCTTATGAGACCCAGCGTAAGAAGCCAGGCGACATGCCGAGAATTGATCATAAAACCCCCATAAATTTATAGGTTACCCATCTCATTCCACCCAATAACCAAGGGTTTGGATAGCACTAAAGCCAGGGAGAGACAGCGGAAATCTACATAAAAAACAACAGAGCAGTTAAGTGACCGAAAGTTCGTTGCTTAAAGACAACACCGCCGCACAACAACGGACACGCGAATCACAACGCTGGACAATAGAAGATGGATGAAGCAAGAATCTTTAAACGACAAGCGATTGTATAGGCGATTCCAATGCGTAAATTTGCATATCTGACACTTGCAGTGGTCCTTGGGGCCTCACCGGCAGCGTCCGAGACGAACGCAGTGGAGAACATGGTGCGTGCCATGGTGGAGCTGAAGCGAACCGGCGCGACCTGCGAAACCTACGTCCGCGGCTCGCCGCAGAGCGTCATGACCGGGATAGACGCCTACTTTACCGCCCTTAACCAGCCCGTGCCGAATACCGTGGATCAGGGCGCGAAGGACAGTATAGGCAAGCTGATCAAGCAACATGCCGCCTATATCTGCTCGACAAAACTGGTGAAGGCGCAGAATAACTACCTCCGTGCGGCCGCGTCCTACATGGAGACGAAGCCGACACAATGGCCCGACGCACCATGGATCGAGTTCCCGCAATGGTGCCAGGACCCGGCCTGCGCGGATTATTGATCTCACTGAAATGGTAGATCACCGCCTGGACGACGCGCGATTGCCGAGCGATTAGCGCTCGATCACGACCGCATTGCCGGTCTGAGACACGGCGCCGGCATTTGCCCCCTGGACGGTCTGGCCATACTCGGCGGACTGCAGCACATCGACCACCTGCGACGTGCCGTCCGGCAAAGCTTTCTTCAAGACGATCACGTTGACATAGTTGTTCGAATTCTGGGTGATGTTCGGCGAAGTGATCGTCTGCGTCAGACCATCGAGCGTGACCTGCTCGACCCGGTTGTTGACGATCTGCCGTCCATTGCTGGATGTCTGGCGGAGGTAACCGATGCTCTCGGCCTCGATATAGTTGGCAATATTGATGCCGTTCTGGCTGATCGAACCCCAGCGCGCGCCATTTTGGAGCGTCACGACATTGTTGATGACCTGATCGCCGGAGAAATCGCGCACCACCTCATCGACATTGCGCGCGATAATGATGTTGCCAAGATTGGTGCCCTCCTGGACAATCGCTCCGCCGCCACCGGCCCCGGTGATGTTCAGTCTGTTGTCGACGACCTGCTCGGCCTGTTTGGTGAAATTCTGCGAACTCAGCGCCACCGACTGCTCGGAATAGACGAGGTTCATGGTGTTGAGGCCAGATTGCCGCACCGTGTTCGGCAATTCAGGCAGGATCAGATGGTTCATCGCGTGCTGCACGGAACCGTCAGCGAAGTATTGCTCGACATTGCCGATATCGCCGCCGATCACGGCATTGCCGATATTGGAGGCATCCTGCTCGATCGACTCCAGGGCGGCAACGGTATTCAGCACGATTTCATTCAGCGAAAGCTGCTTTCCGTCAAAATCCTGACGCACACTTTTCAGCGCCTTGTCATTGATGTCGACAACATTGCCCGCATTGCTGGCTGTCTGCCGAACCCCAACCGCCAATGACGGCGCCGTCCAGTTCAGCACCTGCGTCGCGTCCTGCTGACCCGCGAAACGCTGGATGATCTGGGTAGAGCGCGAAGCCTCGTCAGACGCGAGCAGTTCGAGAGGTTCCGCGGCCGGAAAGCCGGGCACCACAATGGCGACCCCACAGGCAACTGCGAGGGAAACTCGCAAACTCCGGAACATGAAAACACGCATCCCGGCTCATCATGAACCGGACCCCCTCAGACAACTGTTGGAAAGAAACGGGGGCGAGTTGAAACTCGCCCCCATCCAGACAAGTCATTCGCCCGAAGCGATCGCCCCGATCGAGTTGGCGACATTCGTCGCGCTCTGGGTGATCTTCGAGACGTTGTCGAGCGCGCCGACATAGTTCGCAGCGAGCTGGCCGGTGGTAAAGGTCTGAACGATGTTCAGATCGTCACTGACGCTGCCGAGCGAGACCAGGTTTGCGGCATTCAGGGCCGTCTGCGTGACATCATAGATGTCATCGCTGCCGTAACCGCCCTTCCCATGCTTCCAGCCATAGGAACCGACACCCTCAACCGCATTCAACGCGGCCTGGCCGGCGGTCGTCGTCTGTGTGATCGAGCCGGTCACGGAATCGACGGTCAGCGAGTTCAGGACGTTCGTCGCCGACTGCGTGACATCCGACAGGTCTTCGGAGAAGTTCACATAGTTGGCCGCCAGCTGTGCGCCAGCTGCCGTCTGCGTGACAACATCGAGTTCCTCATCAGGAAGGTTGATCAGGTTGGCAGCATTCAGAGCCGTCTGAGTGACGTCGTTGACGTCTTCGCCACCTTCGATCTTGTTCAGCGCGGCCTGGATACCCTGGAACACCTGATTCATGTTGATCTCAGGCGCCGGAACCGGCGGCGGCGGCGGCGGCGAGCCCCAGCCACGCGCCATTGCGGAAGTGGCCATCAATGCAATGACCGAAGCTGCGAGAATAGTTTTCATAGTTTCTCTCCTCTGTTTTAATCTATCGCCCCGATTTCAATCCGTACTCAACCACCTCAGACAGAGATTAGGCCGTACAAGACAACAGAGCTTAACACTCTCCAGACTATTCTGGAGAATCTCTATGTATATTTTGATTCATTCAAAGTCGCCGTTTATCAACGGAAACAATTCAACGACATATCTCTCGATATAGAAGCAGCGCCGAGCACCCCCGAAGCCGTTACAAACGCCACGATAGATATCGAATTATATTTATATATGTAGCGCAATACTAAAGCCTAGGAGACAACCAACCCAACGAGATAGAACCACACCCTCGTTGCTTCGGTCAATACTTTATTAACACAAAATTAGTGATGATTAATGACACTGGTGGACGGTCAAAAACGGTTTTCGAATCAGATGCTTGAATACCAATGGTTGCAAGAGCCACCATTCCTTCGGCAAAAATCCCCAAATTTGGCGTGGCACAGGTCCGGCATTTCGGCACCCAGAGCCCCCAGCCGCGACCGTAGACGATCGGTTTCAAGTATTTGTGACATTTTACTTCAGGCCGGAGGGGGCTCTGACAGGGCGGTGGCGCCCAGTCTCAATGACAACGAGAAGTGGGTTGCGATCATTGAGATTTGGGATGTGACCTCCGCTATCCGACGTAGATTTGCTCTGTGTTTCCCTTGGACAGCGGCAAACCACTTGCGCGAACGTCGTCCATCATCGCCAACTGCCGATCGGCGGAACCGAATATCCGGACGCTCTGGCTCAACCGAGCAAGAGGGACACAGCAGGCTTGGTCTGGTGACGGTCGCCAGCGACGCTCTGATCGTCTTCGGCTGATCCCGACCCATTCCAAGAGGCGCAGATGCGAACGGCGGCACCTTGGCCGCCGTGTTTAGGTATGTGTGCTGACAGGACTACCGCAGAGGCTGGCCTCATTCCGGCGGATCGGTGACGAAGGGCATGATATCGACGCCATCACCGGGAAAAACGGTGAGATGCGGATGATCTTCGAAAAGCCTGGCTGCCGCCTCTGCCGTTTCCGCTTCGACGATCAGATAGCCGCAGATCCCATTTGTCGCCGGGGCAATGCCATCCTTGGTGACACGCATGGCCCTGCCTACCATTCCGCCTCGATTGACGATGGCGGCAGCGTTGCGCTCCTCCCAGGCCATCCACTTCGGAATGCCCTCGGCATCGATCGCATCCTGCTCGGCCTTGGGCAGGTTGCGAAAACGCGCGAAGTCCTCGTGCTTCATCGTATAGACGGCAAGAAACTTTGGCATGTAGGGCCTCCGATCCGGATGCAACGGGCCGGAGGCTAGCGCTTCGGGCGCGGGAAGTCATCCGAAGCGCTTGAGATCAACCGCGTCCGCGATAGGTGGCGACGCCCTGTTCGGGGAGCCAGACGCCTTTTGGCGGCTCGCCGGTCTGCCAGAAGACATCGATCGGGATGCCGCCGCGCGGATACCAGTAGGCACCGATGCGGAGCCACTTGGGATCCAGAAGTTCGACGATGCGCTTGGCGATATAAACCGAGCAATCCTCGTGGAAGGCACCGTGATTGCGGAAGGCGAAGAGGAACAGCTTCAGCGACTTCGATTCCACCAGCCAGTCGCCGGGAATGTAGTCGATGACGATATGGGCAAAATCCGGCTGGCCGGTCATCGGGCAGAGCGAGGTGAATTCGGGCGCGGTGAAGCGCACCACGTAGTCGGTGCCGGCATTGCCGTTCGGCACACGCTCGAGAACGGCGGTTTCGGGGCTGGTGGGCGCTTCCACGCTCTGGCCGAGCTGGGTCAGTCCCGACGTATCGGTCTTGCTCATGATGGGATCCTTTGCTTCAACGCCCGAGTTCGATGCCGGCGCCATGCGCCATTTCGTTTTCGGGTTCAACGTGAATGGTGACGCGCGTGCCGGGCACAGCCTTGTGCACGGCCATTTCCAGCCGGTCACAGATCACATGGGCGTCGCGCACGCTCATCTTCGAGGGCACGACCAGATCGAAGGCGACGAAGGTTGCAGCCCCTGCCCGGCGCGAGCGCAGGTAATGGACGCCCAGCGACCCTTCCGAATTCTCCTTGATCGCCTGCCGGATCGCCTCGGCTTCCTCGGGAGAGACGGCGACATCCATCAGCCCGGCGACGGATTGCGCGATCACCTTCCAGCCCTGCCAGATGATGTTGAGCGCAACAAGGATCGCAAGCACCGGATCAAGGATTGCATAGCCGGTCGCCAGCACCAGCAGGAGACCGATGATCACACCGACGGAGGTGACGACGTCCGACATGATGTGCTGACCATCGGCCGAAAGCGCCGGCGAACGGTGGCTTCTGCCAACGCGGATCAGAAGCGTTGCCCAGGCCGCGTTGATGACGGCGGCAAGGCCGTTGATCGCGAGCCCGAGGAAGGGTGCGTCGGGCAAGGTCGGGTTCTGAAGGGCCGGGATCGCCTCGCGGATGATGAGCAGTGCCGCCACCACGATCAGCACGCCCTCGAGAACGGCCGAGAGATATTCCGCCTTGTGGTGGCCATAGGGATGATCGTCATCCGCCGGCTTCTGCGCATAGCGGATGACGAAATAGGCAAGGAAGGCGGCAATCACGTTGACGGTCGATTCCAGCGCATCGGACAGCAGCGCGACCGAACCCGTCACCCACCAGGCGCAAAGCTTCAGCCCCATGACCCCGAAGGCGAGCGGAATGCCGAAGAGCGCGAGCCGCCGAACGAAAGCGTTGTTGTCAGCCACCATGGCCTTTTCCCTGCAGATGCGAGTGAATTGCAGACGCAATTCCAGAAACGACAAAACCGCCCGGCAAAGCGGGCGGTTCGTTGAAGTGTGAGCGTAATGCCGAAGGGTTGAGGAAAGGTCAAGGCAGGAGATGCTCTCTGCACAGAACCGGAAGGCCGCACCGTGAATGGCCCGGCCAATTCCTTCGTCAGGATGTTATCAACGCCTAGAAATCAAAGGAGGCGGAGAGCATGAATGTCCGGGGTGCGCCGGCCGCGAGGAAACCACGCGCGGACGATGCCCAGTAGTTCTCGTTGAAGACGTTCTCGACATTCGCCCGGATTTCGATCGGCTTGCCGTTCTCGCGTTCGAACTTGTAGCGCGCACCGAGATCGACGCGGGTCCAGCCATCGACCTTCTGCGTGTTGGCCTGGTCGTAGAAGGTACTGCCACTATAGACGAGCCGACCGGTGAGCGTCAGGTTCTCGATCGATGGCAGGTCATACTCGCCGTAAAGGCTGACCATCGTCTTCGGTACCCCCGGCGCGTCCTTGCCGTCGAAGGCGCCATTCCGGGTTCTTGCCAGCTCAGCATCGAGGAAGGTGACACCGCCCAGGAGCCGCAAGCCGTCGATCGGCTCACCGAAGGCTGACAGTTCGACACCACGGTTTACCTGCAGACCGTCAACCGAATAGATGTTCGTGGCTGCCGTGGTATAGCCGCTGGCCTGACGGATCTCAAACAGGGCGGCGGTAAACGCAACACTGCCGAGATCGTATTTGAAGCCGATTTCCTTCTGCTCGTTGACGAAGGGCTGGAACACCTCGTTGGCATTGGCCGCGGCGGCCGGGGCAATCGCCCCTTCCGTCAGCGCCTCGACATAGTTGGCATAGAGCGAGAGGCCGTCCATCAGGCGCAGATTGGCGGCGACGGCCGGGCTGAACCGCGCTTCGTCATAGTAGTAGTTCTGCACGCCAACCGTCCCGCGATCGGGCCGGGTGTTGAAGCCCCTCTGGCGCATTTCCTGGTAGCGGCCGCCGAGCGTGACCTCGAGACGTTCGTCGAAGAAACCCAGCGTGTCCGAAAACGCGACGCTGGTGGACAAGAGGTCGGCAAACAGCGGCAGGTTGTCCGATGTCGGCAGATTGAGACTGCTCACGGCGCTACCGGGCAGGTAGCTCGGATTGTAGATGTTCATCGAATAGGACCCGGGCAGCCCGAGTGCACCGGGCGCAAAGCCGCCACGGTAGTTCTCGTTGAGGCTCTTCTGCACCGAGAGATTGACCTTGTGGTTGACCGGGCCTGTCTCGAACTCTGAACGGATGCCGATTTCCCCGGAATAGCCGTCGATCTGCTGCGGCTGGATCGCAAGCTCAGAGGTCGCATTGCCGTTCGCATTGTTGATCGTATAGGACGAGGTCAGGAAGTCCTCGCGATAGCGGCTGGCGCCCACGGCAGCATAAAGCGTCGTGTTGTCCAGCAAATCATATTCGACACGGGCAGCCGCCATGCTGTGGGTGCTGTCGTGATACTCAAACGGGCTTGCCGTGTTGATGCGGCCATCGGGAGCATCCGGGATCGCAATGCCGGAGGCTGCCGCATTGAAAAGCGATGTCGGTGCATCGATCTGCTGGTCGGAATGACTGAGATCGAGCGAGGCGCGCACGTCTTCACCCTCGTAGTCGAGACCGAGCGAGGCAACGCCGACCTTGATCTCGTTGCTGTCCATGGCGGTATCGCCGAAGCGGTAGGAGCCATTGGCGCGAATGCCCCATTCGCCGGCCGGGCCATAGCGGCGACCGACATCGAGATGGTTCCAGAACTGACCATCGCTGATATAGGTGGTTGTCAGGCGGGTCAGCGGCTCGTCGCCGGCGCGCTTGGGGATGAGATTGACGGTACCGCCGACACGGCCGATGCCGCCGTTGACGAAGGCAGTCGGCCCCTTGAGAACCTCGACCCGCTCGATGCCTTCAAGGTAGCTGCGACGCGGGTTGGCGATATAGGGCAGCCCATCATAGAGCACGTCCAGATTGACCACCGAGAAGCCACGGATGAAGAAGGAATCGCGCTCGCTGAAGGCAGGCGCATCCGAGCGCACGGAGGGGTCGTTGAGCGTGATGTCGGCGACCGTGCGCGCCTGCTGGTCGCGGATCAGCTTTGCCGTATAGGCCGTGATGCTGAACGGCGTTTCCATGATTGAACGATTGCCGAGCGAACCGAGGCGCGCACCCTTGGCCACCTGGTTGCCGGCATAGGCTTCCGGCGGCTGACCGACCGTTCCCGAGGCCGGCGGCTGGCCTTCGGCCGTCGTCGTCACCACGATCGGCGCAAGCCTCGTATCACCGTTCTCGTTAGCGCCGTCTTCGCTGGTCGCATCCTGGCCATGCGCCGAAACGACCGAGATCGCCAGAAGCGAAACGCCTGCAACAATGCTCCGCCTGCTCGCCTTCAGGCTTCGCGTGTGAGTTCCCCTCGACATGTGCATAAAAAGTCCCCTGTTACCAATACACGATCAGCAGCGTCTAAGCCTTGCCGCAAAGCGCAGTCCCTCGAACCGAGGCTGCGCGCGCATGCGGCCGCTTCACCGGGTTCAACGCTCACCGAAGCCGTCCAACGACGGGACCATGAGCATGGAGACCACCGGCTCAGACGCAGGCTGCCAACGGAAAAACGATCGGGTCAGCAGGATTTTTCAGGGGGAAGAAAAAATCTTGAGAGTTTTTGTCATTATTCGAGAAGGACGGGTGAAGACGCCGGTACTCAGGTTGCCCGCGCGTTCGCGAAGATAACGAAAACCAGACAGTCACTTCTCGGAAAACAGCGTGGCTTGATCAGCAAGGAACTTGCGAAGCCTATCCACGCTTCTCTGGCCGCAAGTGTCGCGAACGTCGATGATCAATATCTGGTCAGCAGTCGCCACATACAGCAATGCAAAGTGCGTCCCGCGGATGTGGTATTCTCGAACACGCTCGAAATCCTCGAAGCGTGGAGCGCTCTCGGGATGATTGACGATCGTCCGCTCCGCTGTGGCCAAGGCTGCCGACGCCGCCACGATGTCCAGTTGCGGATGACGCTTGTAGTAGTCGCGCATCCATCGAAGGCCAGGCTCGGCAGTCGGAAGGTAGCGGAGATGCATGGACTTCAGCGCGCCGCCGGAAAATCGTCCTCGTCAGACATCAGCCAGCGGTGCACCTCTGCACTGTCCACGGCCTTGACGTCACCTGCGTCAACGAGACGAAGTCCATGACGTACCCGTTCACGCGTCACGACGCGCTCCTCCACAAGATTGCGGATAGCCTGATCTGCTAGGTCGGAAGCCGAGCGTTTGTCGAAACGCGCGATCTCTTCAAGCGCCTGATTGAGACCGGCGTCGATTTCAGTGGTCAAAACGACCTTGGTCATCAGATCACTGCTCCTTGCGGCTTGGCTTCAGGGAATAGTGTAACGGAGTGTACATGCTGTCAAACAGCAACCTAACGGCAGCTCCGTCGGAAGAGCCGTTAGCCCCCCGGACACGGATCTGCGTCTATCGCCGAAACAATTCGGGGCGCCGAAGCGCCCCGCTTATTCCCTCAAGCCGCTTGCACCTTCGCCCGTTTCGCCAGATGCGCCACCACATTCTCGATCATTCGCATGCCGGCATCGCCGCCGAGCGTCATGATCGATTCCGGGTGGAACTGGACGGCGGCGACCGGTTCCTTGGTGTGCTCTATACCCATGATCGTGCCGTCTTCGCTTTCTGCCGTGATCATGAAATCGCGCGGCAGCGTTGCCGGATCGGCGAAGATGGAGTGGTAGCGACCGACGGTCACTTCCTTACCGAGGCCTGAGAAGACGAGGCCGGGTTCGAGCACGCGGATGCGCGACGGCTTGCCATGCATGGGAACCGCGAGCTGGCGGAGTTCGCCACCATAGGCTTCCGCCAGCGCCTGCAGACCAAGGCAGACGCCAAAGATCGGCAATTGCCGAGCGCGCGCCTTCTTGATTGTCGCCTTGCAATCGAAATCGGCAGGCGAGCCGGGACCGGGCGACAGCACGACGAGATCGGGCTTCAGGCTGTCGAAGATCTCCTCCGGCACCGGCGTGCGCACGGTGTTCACGGTGGCACCCGTCTGGCGGAAGTAGTTGGCCAGCGTATGGACGAACGAATCCTCATGGTCGACGAGCAGGATGTTGACCCCCTCACCCACGCGGGCGACGCCACGCTTGGAGGAGGCATCATTGCCGCTCTTGGCGTCACGGATCGCTGCAATCATGGCGGAGGCCTTCAGTTCGGTTTCGGCTTCTTCTTCCTGCGGGTCGCTGTCGTTCAACAGCGTCGCACCGGCACGCACTTCAGCAATGCCGTCCTTGATGCGCACGGTGCGCAGCGTAAGCCCCGTGTTCATATCGCCATTGAAGCCGACCATGCCGATCGCACCACCATACCAGGCGCGCGGGCTCTTCTCGTGCTTTTCGATGAAACGCATGGCCCACAGTTTCGGTGCACCGGTCACGGTGACAGCCCAGGCATGCGACAGGAAGCCGTCAAAGGCGTCCATGCCGTCGCGAAGGCGACCCTCGATGTGGTCTACTGTGTGGATGAGGCGCGAATACATCTCGATCTGGCGGCGACCGATGACCTTGACCGAGCCCGGCTCACACACGCGGGACTTGTCGTTGCGGTCAACGTCCGAGCACATGGTGAGCTCGCTCTCGTCCTTCTTGGAGTTGAGGAGCTTCAGGATCTGCGCCGAATCCTCGATCGGATCGGCACCGCGGCGGATCGTGCCGGAGATCGGGCAAGTCTCGATGCGCCGACCATTGACACGCACGAACATCTCCGGCGATGCGCCGACGAGATATTCCTGATGGCCGAGATTGATGAAGAAGGAATAGGGCGAGGGATTGATTTCCTTCAGCCGCTTGGAGATCTGCGACGGCTTTGAATCGCAGCGTTCCATGAACTTCTGACCCGGCACGACCTCGAACAGGTCGCCCTTACGGAAGCTTTCCTTGGCCTTGGTAACCAGCTCGGCATATTCGCCGGGACGATGATCGCCGCGCGGCGGGATCGTGTCGGTGTGCACAAAGGGCTCCGGCGCGATCTCCTCCGACTGGCCGATGGTGGTGACGTCACCCTTGGTGAAGTCGTAGCGGTCGATCCAGGCCTTGGCGGAATAATGGTCGACGACGAGGATCTCGTCCGGCAGGAAGAGCACCATGTCGCGCTGGTCATCGGGACGGGTGAGTTTCAGGTCGATGGCGTCGAACTGGAAGGCGAGATCATAGCCGAAGGCGCCGAACAGGCCGATGGCCGCGTCTTCTTCCGAATAAAACAGCGCCGTGATGGCACGCAGCACGGTGAAGACCGTCGGCATCTTCGAGCGCTCTTCCTCGGTGAAGACGCGTGACGGCAGCTTGACGTCGAGATCGAGGCGGGTGGCAGTGCGTGCCCCCAGTGCCAGATCGTCAACGGAGGCCAGCGCCTCGGCAATCATCGCCAGCAGCGCTTCGCCGCGACCATTATAGGCTTCGATCCAGACCTTGCGACCGAAGGAGGAGATGCCGAGCGGCGGATCGACGATCGCCGTGTCCCAGCGCGTATAACGACCCGGATATTCGTAGTTGGACGAGAACACGGCACCACGGCGTTCGTCGAGCTTGTCGACATAGGTGGAGATGGCATCGCCATAGGGCGTCGGCCGGCGCCTGCGCGTGACGGTCACGCCGCCGCGCGTCTGATAGGCTTCCGAGCCGTCTTCCTGCAAAATCGTCGACATATCCGTCCTTCTCCACTCTTCGAGGCCCGTCTCCTGAGGCCTTGAACACGAAAAAGCCGCCTCAGGAAAGTTTCCGGGCGGCTTTGGGGTCAATCGTCTGAAGACATGACTGGTCAAGGCCGCGTTAGCGTGCCCACCACCAAGCAAAGGTCTTCGAAACGATCTTCATGGGCCAACGAATACCGTGGAGCCGCTGCCTTAGCAAGGGCGTTTTGCTGGGCTCAGTTGATGAACTTTTCGACGGCTAGCGCCTTTTGACCCGGGGACTGGGGAACAGGGAGACGAGATGACGAAGACGAGAACGCCGACACTGATCAGTCTCCTGCTGGCCTGGTCGATCGTGACCGGCCTTACCCTGCCCTCGCGCGGCCCCCTGCCGCAAATGAGACCGGAGGTGGCAACGCCAGCACCGGACGCAGAGGCGAAAGCGCCCGACGGCATCCAAACATCCGCTCCCCTCGAGGCTCCCACACCGCAGAGCAAGCCCGAGACAGCGGCCGATGCAGAGGAAGGCACAGAGCCGTCGAGCCATACGGAAACGGAGGCCGCAAAGGACAAAACAAATGACGAGGCCGAGCCTGATGGGGACGAGCAGAAAACCGCTCCCCTTGATCCGCCCCCGCCGGTCGAAGACCCTAAGGCTCTTACCGCATGCCTCGCGGATCTCAAGGCGCTCGGTGCGCGCTTCGAGACGGACAAAGCCATCGATGACGCCGATGGCTGCGGCATCGCGGCCCCGATCACGCTGACAAGGCTCCTCCCGGACGTCGCCTTGGAGCCGGAGGCGACGCTTCGCTGCGAGACGGCATTGCAACTGGCGCGCATGACACGCGACATGCTGAAGCCGGCAGCAGAAGCCGCCTTCCCCGACAAGCCGAAGCTTGCCGCCATCCGCCACGCCTCGGGTTATGTCTGCCGCAACCGAAACAGCGTAGAGACCGGCAAGGTGTCGGAGCACGCCTATGGTAATGCGATCGACATTGCAGCCTTGCGCTTCGGCGCCGAGGAGGAGCCTGTCATGATCGCAAAACAGGACGACGGTACGGCCGAAGCCGCCTTTCAGCGCGCCTTCAATGCCATCGCCTGCCTCTATTTCAACACGGTGCTATCCCCCGGCAGCGACGCGACACATCAGGATCACATGCATCTGGATGTCGTCAAGCGGAAGAGCGGCTTCCGGTATTGCCGGTGACGCAAAGGAAAAGGCGGCGCATCGCTGCGCCGCCTTTGTTGTGGATTTAGCTCAGCTCAGAACTTCTGGGTGAGCGAAATTTTGAAGGTACGGCCGGGTTCAGAGTAGAAGTCCCGCGCCTGCGTCGATGAATTTGTACGGACCGATGCGTAATCGAAGTAGGTCTTGTCAAAGACGTTATAAACCCCGGCGGTGATCCGCATGCCATTCAGCTGTTCCGGCTCCCACCATGCATTGAGGTCAACGACACCGTAGCCTGCAGTCCTAAAATAGGAAGTGCCAGCCGTGCCCTTACCGTCGTCGGCTCTCGATTTTTGCGCCGCGACGAAATCGGCACCAACTCCCCAGAATTCAGTGTCGTAGCCAATGCTGGCCACGACTTTAAGCGGCGCAACCGAACGGATAAAGGTGCCACGATCAAGATCATTGCCCTTCACATAGGCAAGGCCGCCCGAAACGCGGAAACCGTTGTCGAACACTTTATGAGCTGAAAGATCTACGCCGAACATCTCAACATCGGAGATATTGGAATAGCGGGTCCTGCCTTGAGGGTAAGTACCGGTGAAACCAAGTGCGGCGGCCTCGGCAGCAGTGATCGAGGTGACGTCAATGAAATTCTTGTATCGATTGTAGAACACTGAGGCACGTGCGCCCATCTCTTCGTCACCGAGATCGACCCCGAACTCGAAGCCATTGCTCGTTTCGGATTGGAGATCGGCATTGCCAACGCGCAGATAAGTGCCGGATCCGCCAAACGCGCTGTAGAGTTCGCTGGCCGTAGGCGCACGAAACGCCATCGCCCACTGACCGTAAAACTTCACGTCAGGCTGCAGGTCATATGCCAGACGCAACTTCGGTGACAATCCCGCATCCTCGAAGCCGTTCGGCAGTGCCGGATTGAGATAGTTGCGGTCATACTCGGGTGTCATTTCCGGAGAATGCTTCACCCAATCAAAACGCAAGCCTGGAGTTACGGTCACACCCGACGAACCGACCTCGATCTCGTCATCAAAATACAGTCCAACCTTGCTGCTGTTGACTTTCGGCGTATCGGCCTGGTTGGTGTGCAAGTTTAGGCACGTTCCGGTTCTAGGCGTTGTGCAGTTATCGTAACCGCTTGAATATTGATCCGAAACACCGAAGGCAATGTCCAGACCATAATTGAAGGTATGGTTCAGCTGACCAGTCGTAAGCTCGGATTGCGCGGCCCCAATAAACCCGATCGTCCGCTCGTTGTTATCGTTTTCGCGCCCAATCGCGCCGATCGGAGTGGTCTGCCGGATGGCATCATAGCCGTCCATGGTCCGCTGATCCATCCAGTACAAGGATGCCCATGCATTGGAAACTATGGCGTCCTGTGACTGGGCTTCATACTGGTAGTCCAACGAGACGCGATCGCGATCGGTGTCTTTTTTGCCAGTATAGTTTCCAGGCCGGAAGGTGGTGGTGTTCTGTAGGCTTCTGGAATCAGTTACACGATCCTTGCGGAAACGCTCCGCCGTTAGACCAAGTGTATGCCCACCTTCCAGCTGCTGTTCCAGACGGAACAGGAGATTGTGCTGGTCGTACTCGGAAGGATCAGCCTTGGTCCGCGTGGTGCCGAAGGTATCAACGGTACCATTGCTTTTGCGCTCATGACCTTTTTTGTAAGATCCCTGGAACATAACCGAGGTATTCTCCACTCGCTTCGCGACGGCGGCGGATCCCTCCCAGCTGTTGTCGGAACTGTCATAGGTCGTTTTGGCAACCCCGCCCCAATCCTTATCATCTGAGATAAGGTCATCAGGCGTAAGCGTCCGGAGGGCTAGAACGCCCCCCAACGCACCCGATCCGGCTCGGCTCGAGTCGGCTCCACGCATGACATCAACTGCCGAAAGTGCCGCGAAGTTGAACGCATCAACGCCCCCGCTTGCGGCACGCGTCGCGTCGAAGATGTACGGTACAGGAATGCCATCTAAGGTCGTGAGCACGCGCGCGCCCTCGAGACCTCTGATGTTCACGGCTCCGCTGGAGCGGTTAAAGTTGACACCCGGCTCTGCCACGCGACCGAGATCTTCGATGCTCGTGATCTGCTTGGCCTCAATCTCCTCCGCCGTCGTCTCCGTCGCCAGCGGCGTATCCGCAACCGACCCCACCGGCACCCGCTTCCCCTTCACCACGATCGTCTGCAGCTGCGTCTCGCCATTGGCAGTCGTCGTCGTTGCGGCGGTCTGGGCCTTTGCGGGGGCAAGCGAGGAGATGGCTGCGAGGGCCGTGCAGGCCAGCAGGATGGGGCGGAGGGACCGGGAGCGCATGCGTGTCGTCCTTTCAATGGCCGCAGAAAGGGTGTCCCGCTTCCCGGGGGACGGAAGCAGGTCGGCCTGATGTGATTGCGTCAAAAACGCGGCGGAGAGATTTATTCCGCCGTAATCACGCCGTATAAAACATGATGTTCTGAGTCAACATATAAAACATGATCACTTTCATCATGAATTGTGATCGCCGTCACCGTGGCGAAAATATCACAAATTCCGGGTGCAAATTCGGGCTAGAACAGGCCCTCGATCGCTCCGACGTCATTGAGCCGGATACGTTCCGATGAGGGAACGCGTGGCAGGCCTGGCATGGTCATGATCTCGCCTGTGATCGCAACGATGAAACCGGCGCCGGCCGAGAGCCGCACCTCGCGAACATGCACTTCATGCCCCTCCGGCGCGCCGCGTAGCGTCGGATCGGTCGAGAAGGAATACTGCGTCTTCGCCATGCAGACCGGCAGCTCGCCATAGCCCTGCCGCTCCCAATCGGCCAATTGCTCACGCACAGCCTTGTCGGCGGTCACTTCGCCGGCCCGGTAGATCTCGGCCGCAATGCGCTCGATCTTGGAAAAGAGTGGCATGGCATCGGGATAGAGCGGATGAAAGGCGGACGGTGTCTCGGCAATCCGAACCACCGTTTCGGCAAGCTCGGTGATCCCCGCCGAGCCGTCAGCCCAGTGCCGGCAGAGCACGGCTTCTGCTCCGAGGCCTTCAGCGACCGCCTTGACCGCGGCAATCTCGGCATGGGTATCACTGGTGAAATGGTTGATCGCCACCACCGCCGGCACGCCGAACTTGGCGAGGTTTTCCAGATGGCGCGCGAGATTGACGGCGCCCCGTTCGACAGCCGCGACATCCTCGCGGCCAAGATCCTCCTTCGCCACGCCGCCATTCATCTTGAGCGCCCGCACGGTCGCGACGAGGACGACGGCCGAGGGCGTGAGCCCCGCCTTGCGGCACTTGATGTCGAAGAATTTCTCTGCGCCGAGATCGGCGCCGAAGCCCGCTTCCGTCACGACATAGTCGCCGAGCTTCAACGCCGTCTTCGTCGCCACCACCGAATTGCAGCCATGGGCGATATTGGCGAAGGGGCCGCCATGCACCAGCGCCGGATTGTTTTCGAGCGTCTGCACGAGGTTCGGCTGCAGGGCCTCCTTGAGCAACACGGCCATGGCGCCGTCGGCCTTCAGATCGCGGGCAAAGACAGGGCTCTTGTCGCGCCGATAACCGATGATGATCGCGCCGAGCCGCCGCTCCAGGTCTTCGAGGTCGGTCGCAAGGCAGAGGATCGCCATGACTTCCGAAGCAACTGTGATGTCGAAGCCAGCCTCGCGCGGAAAACCGTTCGAGGCGCCACCAAGCGACGTCACGATCTGGCGCAGCGCCCGGTCGTTCATATCCATGACCCTGCGCCAGGTGATGCGACGCGTGTCGATGTTGAGCTCGTTGCCCCAGTAGATGTGATTGTCGATCAGCGCCGAGAGCAGATTATGGGCCGAGGTGATCGCGTGGAAATCGCCGGTGAAATGGAGATTGATGTCCTCCATCGGCACGACCTGCGCATAGCCGCCACCGGCGGCCCCACCCTTCACCCCGAAACAGGGACCGAGCGAGGGTTCGCGGATGCAGATCACGGCCTTTTTGCCGATCCGGTTGAGGCCATCACCGAGGCCGACGGTCGTGGTTGTCTTGCCCTCACCTGCCGGTGTCGGGTTGATGGCCGTCACCAGGATCAGCTTGCCGTCCGGCCGATCCGAAAGCCCCTTGATGAAGCTGGCGGAGATCTTTGCCTTGTCGTGGCCGTAAGGGATCAGGTTTTCGGAGGGAATGCCTAGCTTGCAGCCAATCTCCTGGATCGGCTTTTTCTTGGCTGCGCGCGCAATCTCGATGTCGGATGGTACGGTCATGTGTCCCTGCCCCTTATGTGTGCCGAGAAGATCGGACGGCGCAGCCCGGCTGGCAAGCAGGGCAGAGGACTTTTTTCACAGCGAAGAGTATGGGGCTGAATGCGACATGAGACCTCGCGCTCCCGCTTAGCGGCAAGGCCCCTCTGCCCTGCCGGGCATCTCCCATACACGGGGCGATTTCGGAATGCGGCTGACCTCGCAGCTTTCCGAAATCGAGCTGTGACGTTACACCGAGCCGGCGGCGGGCACCCACTCTCCCCCCAGTGTGTGGGAGATGTCACGCAGTGACAGAGCGGGGGGTGTCCTCAGACCGCAGCGATTGCGACAGCCGTCGCAAACCTCACCCCTCGCCAATCGCGATCAGGCTCGCGTTCCCGCCGGCAGCCGCCGTATTCACCGAGATAACCTGCTCGACCGCAAAGCGGCTCAAGTAAGCCGGTCCACCCGCCTTGAAGCCGGTGCCGGACATGCCGGAGCCGCCGAAGGGCTGGGTGCCGACAACAGCGCCGATCATGTTGCGGTTGACATAGATGTTGCCGGTGTCGAGCGCTTCGGTGACCTTGCGGATCGTCGCCTCGATGCGGCTGTGCACACCAAGCGTCAACCCGTAGCCGGTGGCATCGATCGAGGCGATGACCTGGTCGAGGGCCTTGGCCTTCCAGCGCACGACGTGAAGCACGGGGCCGAAGATTTCCCTGGTCAGCGCCTCTGGCCGATCCAGCTCGACAATATGTGGCGCGAAGAAGTTGCCGGTCGCGGGCACCTTCCCGGCGTAACGCACCTTCTGGCTACGCTTCATCTCGGCGATATGGCTCTCCAGCATCGCCTTCTGCTTCTCGTCGATAACAGGGCCGATATCCGTGGTGATCTCCAGCGGATTGCCGAGATTAAGCTCGCGGGCGGCACCCTCGATCATCTCCAGCATACCGTCGGCGATATCCTCCTGCAGGTAGAGGATGCGCAGCGCCGAGCAGCGCTGGCCGGCCGAGCGGAAGGCCGAGAGCACGACATCGTCGGCCACCTGTTCGGCAAGCGCGGTCGCATCGACGATCATCGCGTTCAGACCACCGGTTTCGGCAATCAGCGGCACGATCGGGCCGTCCTTGGCGGCAAGCGTCCGGTTGATCGCCTGGGCGGTTCCCGTCGAGCCGGTAAAGGCGATGCCGGCGAGCTTTGGATGGGCCACGATCGCGGCACCAACGTCGCCTGCACCGGGCAGCAGCATCAGCACATCTTCAGGCACGCCCGCCTTGTGGAAAAGCTTGACCGCCTCAAAAGCGATCAGCGGCGTCTGCGGCGCGGGCTTGGCGATGACGGCATTGCCGGCGACCAGGGCGGCCGAAACCTGGCCAAGGAAGATGGCCAGCGGGAAGTTCCACGGCGAAATGCAGGCGAAGACGCCACGGCCGCGCCAGGACAAACGATTGAGCTCGCCGGTCGGGCCCGGCATGACCTCGGCTTCACCGAACTGCTTGCGGGCTTGGGCTGCATAGTAGCGGCAGAAATCGACCGCCTCGCGGATTTCGGCAACACCATCGTCCAGCGTCTTGCCGGCTTCGAGCGCCAGAAGCGCAAGCAGACGATCACGATCGGCTTCGAGCAGGTCGGCCAACTTGTCCAGCGTTGCCGCGCGCTCTTCCACCGGGGTCCGTGACCACAGGGCAAAGCCCTGACGTCCGGCAGCGAAGGCGCGGTCGACATCGGCGGGCGTGGCATTGCGCACGGTACCGACCTTGTGGGCGCGATCGGCCGGCGACAGCACGGCCTCGTCACTGGTCGCGCCGGTTGCCCCTGGAACCAGCGGACGGGCCGCGATCTCGGAGAGCGGCTGACCGATGCGGGCCATTAGCCGTTCCAGATTGTCGCGATGGCCGAATTCGAAGCCGGCGCTGTTCTTGCGGTCACCGTAGAGACCGAGCGGCATGGGGATCTGGCTGTGGCGGGCGCTCTGGCCATTGCCGAGACCCAGCTTTTCCGTGGGCCGCTCCAGAAGTGCCGAAACCGGAATGTTCTTGTCACCGGCAACGGCGACGAAGGACGAATTCGCACCGTTTTCAAGCAGGCGGCGGACGAGATAGGCGAGCAGGTCGCGGTAGCCGCCGACAGGCGCGTAGATGCGGCAGGCAATGCGATCATTGCCCGAGAGCAGCGTGTCGTAGAGTGCCTCGCCCATGCCATGCAGGCGCTGGAATTCGAAGCCGGAGCGGTCGGCACCGGCAAGCTCGATGATCGTCGAGACGGTAAGCGCATTGTGGGTGGCAAACTGCGGGAAGATGCGGGCGCGCTTTTCCATCAGCTTGGCCGCACAATGCAAATAGGAGAGATCCGTCGCCTGCTTGCGGGTCCAGACAGGGTAGTCGTCGAGGCCGCGCTCCTGGGCGCGCTTCACTTCCGTATCCCAATAGGCGCCCTTGACCAGACGCACCATCATCCGGCGACCATACTGCTGGCAGAGGCCGTCGATGTAATCGATCACCTGCGGCGCGCGCTTCTGATAGGCCTGGATGGCGAGACCGAAACCGTCCCAGCCTGACAGCGACGGATCGGCAAAGACGGCGGCGACCACGTCGAGAGAGAGTTCGAGACGGTCGGCCTCTTCGGCATCGACGGTGAAATTCAGCTGATGGGCTTTCGCCATCTGCGCGAGCTTCAAGAGATCCGGCACCAGTTCACGCATCACCCGGTCGCGATGGGTGGCGAGATAACGCGGATGCAGCGCAGACAGTTTGACCGAAATGCCCATGCGGTTCGGCAGAAGCTGGCTCTTGCCGTGTTTCGCCATATGCGCGCCGATCGCCTCGATCGCCATGGCATAAGACTGGAAGTAGCGCTTGGCGTCTTCAGCCGTCCGCGCGCCTTCGCCCAGCATGTCGAAGGAGTGGCGATAACCGCGCTCCTCGCTCTTGGCCGCACGCGACAGCGCGTCCTTGATCGTTTCGCCGAGCACGAAGTGATGGCCAAGGAAGCGCATGGCCTGCTTGGTGGCCGAGCGTACGGTCGGGAGGCCAAGGCGCTTGACGAGACCGCGCATGACGCCTTCAGGCGTCTCGCCCGGACGGATGACGCGGGCGGAGAGGCCGAGCGCCCAGGCAGAGGCCGAGACGAACCAGCTGTCGCCGTGTGCCTCGTGTTCGCTCCAGCCGCCTTCTTTCAGCTTGTCCTCGATCAGACGGTCCTGGGTGAGCGCGTCGGGCACGCGCAAGAGCGCTTCGGCAAGCACCATGAGCGCCAGACCTTCACGGGTCGACAAACCGTATTCGCGCAAAAAGTCCTCGACGCCGCCGACCGAGCCGGAATTGTTTCTGATGGCATCGATATAGGTCGTGGCGCGCCGGTCGATGGCGCCGTTCTGGCTCTCGGAGAGCGACAGGCGCGAAGCAAAATGGCGGATGAGCTGGTCGTCGTCGCCGGCATAGGGGGCTTCGAAGCGCGGGAAATCGGTCGTGGCTGGCTTGATCATTGTCACCTCCGTGGTATCGGCAACATATCTTCGCATTTGCCGAATTTCCCACTATTCTTTGGTCACTTCTCTGGCATATTCACTAGGAAAATGGAGTTTGGTAGAGAATGAGCAAAGAACTGGATCGCCTCGACCGAAAGATCCTGCGCGCGCTTCAAGCCGAGGGTCGCCTGAGCAATATCGAGCTTGCCGAACGGGTGAATCTGTCGCCCACCGCGACCGCGGAGCGGGTCCGCCGCCTGACCCGGGAAGGCTATATCACCGGTTACATGGCGATGCTCTCACCGCAGAAGCTTGGGCGCAACCTGTTGGTCTTCATCGAGGTGAAGCTCGACCGCACCACCGCCGATGTCTTCGACACCTTCGCGGCGGCCGTGAAGCGATCGGACGACGTGATGGAATGCCATATGGTGGCAGGTGGCTTCGACTATCTTGTCAAGGCACGGGTCGCCGGCATGGAGGCTTACCGGCAATTCCTCTCCGAGGTCATTTTGCCGCTTCCCGGGGTGCGCGAAACCCACACCTATGCAGTGATGGAAGAGGTCAAGGCAGGATCGGCTCTGCCCGTTTAAATATCAGCATAACAGGCAGTTGCCATTTTGATCGGCAGCAGTCAGACATTAGTCATATTAATCGTGACAGACCCCGAAAAACTGCTAGCTTTTCGTTTGGACTGATATATTGGTCTTAAACTTCCGAATTGATGTCAACTTTCGAAATTGATAAAATGTTTCCAGAAAGACAGGCACTCTTGAGCGAGCACATCGGGAGCTGTCAGAGCCGCGCCGAGCTGATGGACAGTTGGTCCCGGGCAGCGCGTGAATACGGCCTCGACTATGTAAGCTTGGCAGCAGCGCCCACGGCTCAGGACAAGCTGTTCGGCCCGCTCGTGCGGGAGACGACGCTTCCCGCCGATTATTGCCGGGAATTCGATCGTCTCGAATTCCTGAAACATTGCCCGACGGTCACGCATATCAGCCGGTCGATCATGCACAATGACTGGACGATCGGACCGGATGGGAAGGCGGCGACATTTGATTGCCCGCCGGAATTCTCCGCGCTGATGCTGAAATACCGGCTGATCACCGGCATTCTCTTTTCGATGAATTCCGTCGATGGCAGCCGCTTCGTCGTCCGCTATGACGGCGACCGCAGTCCGCTTGCGATGCCCGAAATCAACGAGCTGTCGATGTTGAGCATCCAGGCCTTCGATGTCTTCGACCGTCTGCGCCGCACCACAGGCAATTCGAACGTCTTGTCGGCACGCGAACTCGAGGTCGTTCGCTGGACATCGCAGGGCAAGACCTCGCTCGAAATCGGCCAGATCCTCTCGCTCTCCGACCATACCGTGAACGCCTACATGACCAATGCGATCCGCAAGCTCGATTGCGTCAACCGCACGCAATTGGTCGCCAAGGCGATACGTATGAAGATCATCAACTGATTGCACCAAGCGACTGAAAACAAAAGGGCCCGGTCTCGCGACCGGGCCCTTTTTGCATGCGGCATGGAGAGAAGGCCCCGCCGTCTCAACGATCAAGGATGGCGCGAATCTCGACCATGTTGGAGCGGACGCGCAGGATATAGAAGCCCATGGTCGCGAGATGCGTCGGCATGATCCAGCCGTCTTCGCTGCCATTCGAGATGATTGCCGGCCGGATGCGCAGCGAGGCTTGCAGCTGAAGCTCGAGCTCGGTCCAGATGGCAGTCAGATTGCGCTCACGGATAACGTCGCCGAAATCGGCGCGGGTCGCCCGCAGGATTGCATACTGGGCATAGAGCTGACCATAGGCGAACCAGAAGCGGTCGTCGGCACGGGTATCGAACCAGCCGGCGTTGAACTCTTCCGAACGGCGGCGAAGAATGTCGGAGGTATTGCCGAGGTCGCTGGCCATGCCGTCGAGCAGCTGCAGCAGGTTGTCGGAGCGGGTATCGAAGACGGATTCGCAATTGGCAAGCGAGGTGTTAAAGCGGTTCCAGCTCTCGACAGCAGCCCTGTAGTAGCTCGGGGTCGGCGTCTTGAAGCCGAAGGGATCGGTGCCGAAATACCAGGTTCCCTCGTCGAACTGGATATTGCCGCGCGCATCCTGCAAATCGTTGTTGATGCCGGAGGTGCCGCGCACGCGGCCCAGATTGTCGGCGAGCTGAATGGCGGTCCGGCGCACCACCTGGTTCACGCCGCGCTGGAACGAAGCCTTGTTGTCCATGAACGGCGTCGTATCCCAGTCAAGCCCGAACAGGCCGAGCTTGTAGAGAAGCGTCGAGGAGACCCAGCTGTTCTGATTGACATTCTGGTCGGTTAGCGCGGCACTCATCATCACCACGGCCGAGTCCTGGCAACGATTGGCCTCCCCCGGCAGCGGCGAGCCGGCCGGAACCGTGCGCTCCTCAAACTTGTAGGCTTGGACGAAGGCCGGGTCGAAGGCGTGCCACACCTGGGTGCGATAGATGAACTGTCCATAGACGATCACCAGCAGCACGAGGACGGCAAGGATCGGTCCCTTGATGATCCAGCTGCGGTCGCGATACCAGCCATGGGCTGCCAGGAACGGCCAGAGCAGCCAAGCGACCACCATGCCGATGCCGCGCCCTAGGGCGGCAAAGACGCGCTGGAAAAACGCGATGATGGGATCAAGCATGGTCATCTCCTAGTCCATAAAGGCGTTTGCGGAAGGCGGCCTTGTCCTTCAGATAAGTGTCGGACAGGCGGGATACAACATAATCGCGATAGGCTTCCGGATAGCGCTCGTAAGCGCGGTAGAAGCCCTGCTTGTCGAAGACGAAGCGCGAGACGAAATCGTCTGCCGTCAGATGCGCGATCAGCCGGTTTGTCAGCCACTGATCGGGATGATCAGGCTCGGCACGCACGAGCCACAGCCGCAGCTTAGGATCGATATCCGCCATTCTGAGGTTTCCGGTGCGCGCGAGCGTCCGCAACGCTTCTTGCAAGAGCGGATAGATGCCGCGATCGCTGATCGCCTTGGCGTTTCGATGCAGGAAGGTCTGCATCCAGACCGCATCGATGCGTGTGAGATCCGGCACCGGATCGAGCGTGGCGGCGACCGTCAGAAGCGCCATCTCCAGACGATGGGCAAAGAGGCCCGAGCTTTCCACCCAACTGGCCCGGGGCAGTTCGAGCCGGCCGGTGCGCGCCAGGAAGTCGGCGACCTGAGCGGTGTCATCGATCGAGATGTAGCTCACCTGCCAGGGCCGCGACCGCCGGAAACCGGGGGCTTCGGGATCGCAGATCACGGTGGTGATCTTCTCGTCGACAAAGACGAAGACACCGCCGAAATGATCGGCCCAGAAGGCATCATGGCGGAAGACGAGTTTATCCGGCACCAGCGTGTTCTGCCGGATATCGCCGGTCTCTTTCGCCAGCGACACCATGCGCTCCAGCATCGCGTCGTCGCGCCAGCCATCCGGGCTCGTTACCAGCGCGTCGCAGAGTTGCCGGAGCTGCCCGGCTTTGCCCAGCAGGTCCTCGGCCGAAAGCACCTTGAACTTGACCTCGTTGATCGACAGCAGGTCATCGAGCGTCTTCACCTCGGAGACGCTGTCCTCGATCTCGCCATAGAGTGTGTCCTTGAGCGTAATCGCGTGGATGGCGCGGGCGTTCGCCGCGAAGAATTCATGCATAAGGCCGGCGGTATTGGAAAAACTCGTATGCACCACCGGCAGACTGTCCTGCTCCGGGGTCAGGATGATGAAGCGCCGGTTGACCTTCAACGGATCCAGATAATCGGGATCGCCCAGTTCTGCCGCCACCTGTGGCGAGAAACCGGTGATGTCGATGTCGAATTCGGCGAGCGTGGTCTCGGGCAGGTCGAAGGCGGCAAGTGCCTTGTTGTAGCGCGCGACCAGATGCGGCTCGCGGATCGCAAGCAGGCGGCCATAGATGAGTTCGGCTTCGAGGAGGCGGTTCATGCGGTATCTGTGACCTTCCTGTCCTCGTGCCGCCAGTAGAGGTCATCGAGGTCGAGCTTCAAGACATCGGCGATCGCTTTGAGTGTTGCGACACTGCCGTCCTTCTTGCCTGTTTCGATCTCGGACAGATAAGCGGTGCTGATTCCGGCAGCGGCAGCAAGGTCCTTGGCCGCCATACCGCGAAAATCGCGCCAGACGCGGATCGGGCTTTCACCTTCACCCATCCGGTTGACGTACTCGGCAGGGATCAGCTCTTCCTCGCCCGCAGCTAGCTTCCTCTCGAAACCAACAACAGCCAGACTGTCTTCCAGATCCTCGATGCGCTCGATCAGTGCTTCGTAGTCTTTGCGGCTGAGTACGATCATCTCTTCGCCATTTGGCGTCGTAAACGATGATGCGATCGTCATCAGAGCTCTCCCTCATAGGCTTCACCGCGTGCTGCCACACGCACCACGTCGACGACGGTTCCGTCTTCACGGAAGATCACGCGCCAGTCCCCGATCCGCAGGCGATGGTAACGGCTGTCACGTAACTTTTTGACATTGTTGGCGAGTGAAGCCGGGTCGGCGGCATACTGAAGAACCTTAGACCGGATACGTCGCGCCTCGTTTGCCGGCATCCGGTTCAAGGTCCGTATGGCATCCTTGCTGTAAACAACGTCCCGCACATTCTACCCCTCTACTCCGGTCCCGACAACCAAATTCGCAAATAGCGAATTTCACCACGTCCCCTCGCCCTTCATCTTCTCTATCTCGCCGATCGCCCGTTCCCGCTGGCGCTCGCGGCGGATGATCTCCTTGACCGCAGCATCATCCGACTTGTCGGCGTAGCGGAATTCCGAGTCGGCGTAGCGGTTGATCTCCTGCAGGATCATCTCCATCGTCACCGGGCCGCGCAGTTCGGAGATCATCGCCTTCTTCTCGTCGAAGCTCTTGTGGACGAAGGCGTCAGGCTTTTCGAACCAGGCGTCGGGCAGTTCGACGTCCATCGCCCGCATCTTGATCGCATCGGTGATGTTCTTGATCGCCCGGCCGGTAAAGCGCGGTTCGACGAGCTTGATCGCATGCAGATAGCCGCCGACATCGGCGAGCGTCTCGATTTTACCCTCGGTCTTCTCGTAGCGTTCCCAGACAGCAACAAGGCCGTCTTCCTTCGGGCGGTCATGCTCGCCATAGGAGCGGCTGACCGCCTGCTGGATCTGCTGCCCCGCGAACAGCTGATGCTCCCCCAGCGGGATCTGATGGTTCTTGCCGACGAGCAGCGAGAAGATGTCGATATAGTCCTCGCGCGTCTGCGGCCCATCGACCAGCCAGCGAGCCCCAGCGCGCTGGCGAAGCGCATCATCGACATTCTCCGGGTAGTTGGAGAACATGCCGAAGGTGGCGTTGCCTCGCACGACGGTCGAGGCGCCGGCGAAGCTCTCCATCAGAACGGCCGTCACCTCGTGCTGCCCGGCCGAAGCCCGGTCGTCGGAGCGCTTGGCCGTCACCTGGTCAACATCATCAATCGTGCCGAAGCCGATGACGCGCGGGTTGAGCACGTTGTTGACGAAGCTCTTGGCATTCTGGCCGGACTTGCCCTGATAGGACGAGATCTGGTCGACGCCGAAATTCTCGTAATGGAAGGCATAGCCCGCCATCTTGCAGTAGTCGTTCAAGAGCCCCGCCAGCATCTGGATCAGGATCGTCTTGCCGGTGCCCGGCATGCCGTCGCCGATGAAGGTAAAGAGAAAACCGCCGAGATCGACGAAAGGGTTCATCTGCCGGTCGAAATCATAGGCCATCAGCATCTTTGCAAGCTTCAGCGCCTGATACTTGGCGATGTGGTTGCCGATGATCTCTTCCGGCTTCTTGAAGCTCATCGACAGCGGCTTCGACTTTGCGCCCGGCGCGGCATCGAAACCGTCAAGAGTAAAATCGTCCTGATCGACGCGGATATGGGCGTTTTCGAAGACGCCGAGATGTTCGAAGCGTGCCTTGCGGGTCAGAAGCCCGTCGAGCGCGAGATCGGCGACGCCGCGCACCCGACCGATCAACGTCGCATCGTCGCCCGCCCCCTGCACGGCTGCGTCAATGCCGGCGACCATGCTTTTCAGCGCATCCTGAGCAGTATCGAAGAGGAAATCCGGCGCGCGGATGCCGTCGAGCTGCTCGCCTTCGCCCGCGACGGTGGATTTCAGATAAGCGGCAAAGGCAAAGGCCGCGACATAGGCCTGGGACGAGAGCAACGCCTTGAAGCGGACGGCTTCCTCGCTTTGCAACGGCGCGCTGATGTTCCGCGCCTGCAAAGGCTCCAGCTCGCTCTGCCGGGCAAAGACATCCGATATCGCAAGCGCCACCTGCGCGCCGCGCCTGACGCGGTAGAGCACGGTATGCTGGGCAGGCGTCAACAGCGGATCGGCAGCGCCGGTCGCCTGAATGGTCTTGGAAAGTTCGATTTCGCGGGTGCGTCGCACGGAGCCCGTTGAAACAGTCGAGACGAAACGCCGCCCTGTACCAGCAATCGGGGCACCCGAAACACCTTCGCCCTGATCGAGCACCACGATGCGTGTCACCAGCCCCTGAGCGACGGCCAGATGCTTGGCGACATCTTCTTCCCGCAGCGTCGTAAGGCCTGCCGTCAGTTCACTCATGCTCAGACCTCGCTCACGACCTGATTGCCGGAAATCACGTGAACCTTGAAATTGCCGAAGATCGGTTTGATCTCGCCGGCGGCATAGAGCGCCTGATAGGCGTCATGCGGCACGAGCGCATGCTTCTCATAGGTCGAGACACCCATGCGCGCGGCTTCGAGATCATGCGTTTCGATGTGGAATTCTTGCGAAGCCGGTGTCGAGGAGAAGAAGCCCTTCACCGCGGGCTGTTCGCGCTTGGAGAACACCTCCTGCACCGTCCAGGTCATCACCCAGGCGTTTTCGGGCTTGCGCACTCGATCGAGGATCTCGGTGACGCGGCCGGAATTCTGAGTGAGCCCCGTCGAATAGAGCGGGCCGAGCACAATGCGGCGGACCGACTTCGGATGCAGTGTCGGGAAATCGCGGTCCATGTTGGTGGCGATGGTCGCGGGCGTCAGGGAATAGGCGGAATTCCTGGCACAGAAATCGTCGAATGTGCGGGCGAGCTCGGGATTGAGCAATCCGCCCACCGGAAGCGGGATCTCGACCTCTTCATTGAGCTTACCCTCGGCCGTCACAAGGATCTTTGCGACATTCTCGGAGGAATCCTCGACCGTCGCCAGATAGATCATCGGCAGGGTGCTGACCCCGTCGAAGGCGGCCCAGCTGACAAGATAGGAGGGCCGGCGCGACTGCGGATTGACGCTGACGGCAACGGTGGTCGGCAGGACGAAGGGCGAGAAGATCTCGCCGGCACTCACCTGCTCCAGATAGAGCCGCTCGGCAATCTGCTGCTGCAATGCCGCCGGAAACTCCTTCTGCCGCAGGATGAAATCGACCATTTCCTCGCGCAGCTTGGATACGGCGGGAATGGTCGAAAGCCGTGTGGCGGCGCCCGCGCGATCGTTTTCCAGCTCCAGCACGTTCTGGAAGATCGGAAAGCCGCTCTCGGCCTGGGCGATCTTGAATTGGCCGGTAAAGCCGATTCGGTTCTGCCAGGAAGTGAAGGAGTTACGGAGGCGATCAAGATAGGGCAGCAGGTGAAGCGTCGGCGGCCCTTTCTCGCCGAAGCGGCGATCGGACTGGCCGAAGAACTGCTCGAGCCCCGCAAATGCGGAGGCCATAGTGGTGAAATAGTGCGTGACGGCACTGTTGCGATCGACGGCGTTCATGCCCCTCCCCCCATCGACAGGACCGCGCACCGCGAAGGCGGCACGCGGCCAGATGGCCGCGTCCACATCAACGACATGCTCAAGGCTTCACGTAGTCGGCCGCATTGTGCTTGTCGAGAACCGCCTGGAAACGCCGGGCGAAGGCCTCGTCCGCAAGCTTCTTGCGGCGCTGGATGTCCTGCGTCGAGAGCATGTTCTTCTCGTGCAGCTCCAGGAGATCGCCTATATGCCGCTGGGCGGCTGCACCGATGCCGGCCATCGTTTCTTCGGCCGCCGTATCGACCTGCGAGCCCAAGGTGTTGATCCGGTGTGCGACCTCCTGCTGGGCGGCGGTCTTCAGCGAATCCTCGAGCGCCTTGTAGAGCACGATGCGCTGCTCGGTATCGATGCTCAGCTTGTTGATCAGCGTATTCTGCGCCGCAATCTGGTTGTTCAGACTGTCGACGAAGGTCTGGAACATCGAGGTATAGCGTTCGAGTGTCTGGCTTTCGGCAAGCAGCTCCTGCTCGCGGGCCTGCGCCTGATTGTAATCTGTCGCAAGCTTCGAGCGCTGGGCTTCGAGTTCGGTGCGCTCCGAGGTGTCTGTGGAAGCGGCAATCTTGTTTTCGATGTCGAGCAGCGCCGGATTGAGCGTTTCGATCTTCGTCTGCGTCTCTTCGAGATTGGCGATCGTCTGCTTGCGCCGCTCGATCACCTGCACGAGGCTCGCCTCCGAGGTCTTGTAGCGCTCTTCGAGAACCGTCTTCTGTTCCTTCAGGATGCCGACGATGCTGTCGGACTTGGCGAGCAGTTCCTGCAGGTTGCCGGCAAGCGACATGTTGCGGACGCGCTCGGTGCGCATGCGCTGCGCTCTCTGCTTGGAGAAGATGCCGATGAACTTTTCCATGCCGGAAAAGCTCTTCATGCTCTCGAACTCGGCGCCGAAGACATTGGTCGCGTCCTCCAGCCCGATGATCAGGTCGGCGATATTCGCCTCCATAACCTTCTGCTGGTTGAGGACATCCGAGATCCGGGCGTTCTCGATGTCGAAATCTTGGCCAACCAGCTTCGAATCGCTTTTGGCCAGCGTATCCAGCACCACGCTCGACTGGTCGATCTTTCCACGCATCTCCGAGACGATCTTACGCGTCTTTTCGATCTCAGTGTCGAAGCCTTGCAAAGTCGCCATGTTGTCTCCCTGTCCCTCATGCCGGCGGCTCGCCGGTCTCGTCTCTTGCCACCATAGCGCGTTTCCCGACGCGGGAAAGTATCGCAGCGCACAGCACCAGTCGCCCTCCCCCGATATGGAGGGTCCGAACGCCCACACAAGAGGCGCTATCAGAGAAATGCGACAGCCGCGAAACGGCCGTCGCATCAAGGAGTTGCGAGGATCTTACTGACCGCCGGCGGCAGGATCCTTGAGATAGGCGAGGATGTTGGCGAGGTCATCGTCCTTCTTGACCCCGGCATAGGCCATCTTGGTGCCTTTCACGACGGCCTTTGGCGCCTTCAGATATTCGGAAAGCAGAGCCTCGTCCCAGACCTTGCCCGCACCGAATGCGGTCATTGCGGGCGAATACTTGTAGTCGGCGATCGAAGCGACCGGGCGGCCGACGATACCCTGCAAATGCGGGCCGACCTTGTTCTTGGCCTCGGTCGCGACATGACAGGCCTGGCAGGCCTTGAACGCCTTGGCACCGGCAACCGGATCGCCATCGGCGAGAGCCGGAAACGGAGAGGCCGCAAGCGCGAGCAGCATGATCATTGAAGACGTCTTCATCGAAACTCCTGTATGCATCCAATTGGCGCAAGTGCGCGCCGCCGCCATGGCATCACCTCATCGCACAACAGGCAAGCACTTGCTTTGACGCCCATCAAGCACTCGAACTTTTTTCCGCCGCCCGAGTTCCCTCCCCTGTAGGGGCTAGAGGTCGCAAACAGGGACGGTGGTGCGACGCAAACGCGCGGGCATCCTTGCAATTCTCCGGTATTGAATGTTGACTTGGGAACATCAATAAGAAAACCGGGAGCCTTTCAATGACGTCACTTCTCATTTGTCGCCGCACCCTTGCGGCCGCTGTATCGCTGATCGCCATCAGCGCCATGCCGGTCTCCGCCCAGGAAGCCGAAAGCTGCTCGACCGTCCGCTTCTCGGATGTCGGCTGGACCGACATCACCGCCACCACAGCCACCGCCTCCGTTCTGCTGCAGGCGCTCGGCTATGAGCCGACGACAACGGTCCTCTCCGTGCCGGTCACCTATTCCTCGCTGAAGAACAAGGATATCGACGTCTTCCTCGGCAACTGGATGCCGACGATGGAAGCCGATATTGCGCCCTACCGTGAAGACAAGTCGGTCGAGGTCTTCGGCCCGAACCTCGAAGGCGCGAAATACACGCTCGCGACCAATGCCAAGGGCGCCGAACTCGGCATCAAGGATTTTGCCGACATCGCCAAGCATGCCGACGCGCTGGAAGGCAAGATCTACGGCATCGAGCCGGGCAATGACGGCAACCGCCTGATCCTCGACATGATCGACGCCAACAAGTTCGAACTCGGTGACTTCGAAGTCGTCGAATCCTCCGAACAGGGCATGCTGGCCCAGGTCGCCCGCGCCGAAAAGGATGGCCAGCCGGTCGTCTTCCTCGGCTGGGAACCGCACCCGATGAACGCCAACTTCAAGCTGACCTATCTGTCCGGCGGCGATGACGTCTTCGGGCCGGACTTCGGCGGCGCGACCATCTTCACCAACACCCGCGCCGGCTACACGGCCGAATGCCCGAATGTCGGCAAGTTCGTCACCAACCTCAAGTTCTCGCTCCAGATGGAGAACGAGATCATGGGCAAGATCCTGAATGACGGCCAGGATGCAGAAGCCGCTGCGTCCGATTGGCTGAAGGCCAATCCGGCGGCTGTCGAGCCCTGGCTCGCCGGCGTCACCACCAAGGATGGCGGCGACGGCCTCGCGGCCGTGAAGACGGCACTGGGCCTCTAAGCCCTGTCCATCGATCGTGGAACCGCGCGACCGGAAGGGGGATCCGGCGGCGCGGCCTCCCAGGCATTGAACCTGTGGCCAATCGGGGACGAACATGGATTTTCTGACAGACAACAAACTGCCCATCGGGCCCTGGTCGAAGAGCTTCGTCGACTGGCTGACCGATAACGTCGATTTTGTATTTGATTTTATCGCAACGATCCTCAGCGCGTCGATCAACGCGATGCTCTTCGTGCTTCAGGCACCCTTTCTCAAGGGAACAGCGCTGGAAGCCTTCTATCCGCTGTTCATGATCGCGCTGTTTTCGCTGCTCGCCTGGTTCATGCGCCGCTCGCTCGGAGTCACAGCCTTCACCTTTTTCGGCCTGCTCCTCATCTTCAATCAGGGCTACTGGAAGGAGACCATGGAGACACTGGCACTCGTACTGGCGGCAACCGGCGTGTGCATGGTCATCGGCGTACCGATCGGCATCGCCTGCGCCAGACGCCCCTGGCTCTATGCAGTGGTCCGCCCCATTCTCGACCTGATGCAGACGATCCCCACCTTTGTCTATCTCATCCCGGCGCTGATCCTGTTCGGCCTCGGCATGGTGCCCGGCCTGATCGCGACCGTGATCTTCGCGATCGCCGCCCCGATCCGCCTGACACGCCTCGGCATCATCTCCACCCCGCCCTCTCTGGTGGAAGCGGCCGTGGCCTTCGGCGCGACCCCGACCCAGGTGCTCCGCAAGGTCGAACTGCCCTTCGCCATGCCGCAGATCATGGCGGGACTGACCCAGACGATCATGCTGTCGCTGTCGATGGTGGTCATCGCCGCGCTCGTCGGCGCAAGCGGCCTCGGCGTGCCGGTCGTTCGGGCTCTCAACACCGTCAACATCGCGCGTGGCTTCGAGGCCGGTCTCTGCATCGTGATCCTCGCCATCATCCTCGACCGGATGTTCCGCATTCCCGGAGAAGAGACATGACCGACGCCGTAATCTTCGACAATGTCGACATCGTCTTTGGCGATAATCCCCAGCGTGCGCTCGAAATGCTCGATCAGGGCAAGAGCCGCGACGAAATCGGCGCTGAGACTGGCCTCGTGCTCGGCGTGGCCGGCGCCTCGCTCACCGTCAAGGAAGGCGAGATCCTCGTGCTCATGGGCCTTTCCGGCTCGGGCAAGTCGACACTGCTGCGCGCCGTCAATGCACTCGCCCCAGTGGTACGCGGAAATGTCAGCGTGCGCACGGAAAACGGTTATGTCGATCCCTATAAGGCCTCTGCTCAGGTGCTGCGCGATCTGCGCATGCACACCGTCTCCATGGTCTTCCAGCAATTCGGCCTCCTACCCTGGCGCACAGTGGCAGAGAATGTCGGCTTCGGTCTGGAACTGGCCGGCGTAGCCGAAGCGGAGCGCAAGGAGCGCGTCGCGACGCAGCTCGAGCTCGTCAACCTCTCGACCTGGGCCGACCGTAAGGTCAACGAACTCTCCGGCGGCATGCAGCAGCGCGTCGGCCTTGCCCGCGCCTTCGCGACAGGTGCCCCGATCCTTCTCATGGACGAGCCCTTCTCGGCGCTCGACCCATTGATCCGCACCCGTCTCCAGGACGAGCTTCTCGAATTCCAGGCGCGTCTGAAGAAGACCATCCTCTTCGTCAGTCACGACCTCGACGAGGCCTTCCGCATCGGCAACCGCATCGCCATCATGGAAGGCGGCCACATCATCCAGTGTGGCACGCCGCAGGAAATCGTCCAGAACCCGACCAACCAGTATGTCGCTGATTTCGTGCAGAACATGAACCCGATCAACATGCTGGTCGCCTCGGACGTGATGCGCTCCGGCGTGACCGGCGAACAGCGCCAGGTTACCGGCACCACGGCGCCGGCAACACCGCTCGTCGACATCCTGGATGCGCTGTCGCGTCAACCTGGCACGATCGGGGTCGTTGACAACGGCGTCGTCATCGGCACGATCGACGCTCAGGATGTGGTGAGCGGGTTGACCAAACATCGCCGCAAGGCGTGACGTGCCCTGCCCCGCATCGATGACAGGCGCATGCGGGAGACGGACATGAACGACAAGCCCCAGGTAATCCGGGATACCGACGACGATGCGCGCCGCCAGGCGCGCATTTTGCTGCGGGGCGCGCGATTCGCGGCGATCGGCGTGATCGATCCGGAGACCGGCTTTCCTTTCGTCAGCCGCGTGCTGCTCGGCATGGACATCGACGGCGCCGCGGTCATTCTCGTCTCCGGCCTGTCCGCCCACACGACGGCCCTGCTCGCGGATCCGCGTGCCTCTCTTCTGACAGGCGAACCAGGCAAGGGCGACCCGCTTGCCCATCCGCGCCTGACGCTGCAATGCACGGCCGAAACCGTCGAGCGCGACAGCGATACGCACCAGAGGCTGCGCAGCCGCTTCCTCGCCCGCCATGCGAAATCGCAGCTTTACATCGACTTCCCCGATTTTCGATTCTTCCGGCTGAGGCCCGAACGGGCGAGCCTGAATGGCGGATTCGGCCGTGCCTATCATTTGAGCAGCGCGGATTTCTCGATCCCGCAAATCAATGATGATTTGTTTGAGTGTGAGGCGGCCTTACTGCGAGAATTAGGGGGGCGGCATCCGGAGCTCGCAACGCGCATCGCGACAAAAATTCACGGCGCCCCTGAGGGCGACTGGCGCATTGCCGCCATCGATTCGCACGGATTAGACATCGTTTTCAAAGACTTGCTTATTCGCCACGAGTTTGTGACGCCGATCACAAATGCCCAACATCTGCTATTAGAGTTACCTAAATCAGTATACGCAGTACCTTAAATTTAGGCATATACAAATTGGATGATGCTGGTAGAGTTTAGCCTCCAATTAAGTGATGGATTTTCAACGACTGCCACTCCCCCCAAGGGCGCTCGACCAAAGAAAGTTGAACTGAGATGAAAACGAAAGCTTTGTCCGAACAATCGACCGTTGCTGCAGGCTTGCTGTCCGCCATGGCAAACCCGAAGCGACTGATGATCCTCTGCAGCCTCGTCGAGGGTGAGGTTCCCGTCGGTGTTCTGGCGACCCAGGTCGGCCTGAGCCAGTCGGCTCTGTCCCAGCACCTCTCGAAGCTTCGCGCACAGAAGCTGGTGAAGACGCGTCGCGACGCACAGACGATCTACTACTCCTCGACCTCGGAATCGGTGATCAAGATCCTTGCAACGCTGGAAAGCATCTATTGCCCCCCGGCAGCGAGCAAGACCGCCGCTTGATGACAGCGCTGCCAGAAGCGCACCGATTGAGGGTGGGAGGCGATCAGGTGAACATCCGCTCGCGCGGATGAAGCCTCTGGCATTCGATATTTCAAAGCCCCGGACGGCATCGCCGTCGGGGCTTTTTGCTTGGCGCCGACGGCACGCGCCTTTTCAGCAACGGGTCGTCGATGCATCGCGCTTCCATCACCCGAATTCAGCGATCCATGACCTTTGTTGATGCGCCCCTGCCGGTGGCTTGACCATGCCATGCGCCCTGATAACGTGACGGCGCAATCAACGGAGTTCGGCCCTTGCAGCCGACATCAGGGAGAATGGCCGCCCGCGACCAAAGGGCCATGGAGAACACGATGTCTAACCGCCTCAATTCCACGCCGAACGACCTGCGCGCCTTCTGGATGCCGTTCACCGCGAACCGCCAGTACAAGAAGGAGCCGCGCCTCTTCGTCGGCGCCAAGGACATGCACTACACCACCCATGACGGACGTCAGGTGCTCGACGGCACCGCGGGCCTCTGGTGTGTGAATGCCGGCCACTGCCGCCCGCTGATTACCGAAGCAATCCGCGAGCAGGCCGGCGAACTCGACTATGCGCCGGCCTTCCAGCTCGGCCATCCCAAGGCTTTCGAACTGGCCAACCGCCTGATCGATCTCGCCCCCGACAACATGGCGCATGTGCTCTACACCAATTCCGGCTCGGAATCTGTGGAGACGGCACTCAAGGTGGCCCTCGCTTACCAGCGCGTGAAGGGACAGGGATCGCGCACCCGTCTGATCGGTCGCGAGCGCGGCTATCACGGCGTCAATTTCGGTGGCATTTCGGTTGGCGGCATTGTCTCGAACCGCAAGATGTTCGGCACGCTTTTGACGGGCGTAGACCACTTGCCGCACACCCACCAGCCGGCCAAGAACGCCTTCACCAAGGGCATTCCGGAGCATGGCGGCGATCTCGCCGACGAGCTGGAGCGCATCGTCACCCTGCATGACGCCTCGACCATCGCCGCCGTCATCGTCGAGCCGGTCTCCGGTTCGACCGGCGTTCTGATCCCGCCGAAGGGCTATCTGCAGCGCCTTCGCGAGATCTGCACCAAGCACGGCATCCTGTTGATCTTCGATGAAGTCATCACCGGCTTCGGCCGTCTCGGCGCGCCTTTTGCTGCCCAGTATTTCGACGTGAAGCCCGACATCATGGTCACCGCCAAGGGCCTGACCAACGGCGTCATCCCGATGGGCGCGGTCTTCGTCACCGCCGAGATCCATGACGCCTTCATGCAGGGACCCGAGCACATGATCGAGTTCTTCCATGGCTATACCTATTCCGGCAACCCGATCGCCTCTGCAGCCGCGCTCGGCACGCTCGACACCTACAAGGAAGAGGGCCTGCTGACCCGCGCCTCGGAAATAGCCCCGTATTGGGAAGAGAAGCTGCACTCTCTGAGGGATTGCCCGAACGTCATCGACATCCGCAATCTCGGCCTGATCGGTGCGATCGAGCTGAAGCCGATCGATGGCGAGCCGACGAAGCGCGCCTTCAACGCCTTCCTCAACGCCTATAACGACGGCCTCCTGATCCGCACCACCGGCGACATCATCGCGCTGTCGCCGCCGCTGATCATTACCCACGAGCAGATCGACGAGCTGTTCGACAAGCTGCGCAAGGTGCTGATGAACAACATCTGAGGCCTGCACTCGGAACCAGATGCAAGGAAGCGGCCCGCGTGGCCGCTTTTTTGTAGCTTGCGCGAAGCTGACCATCGGATTCGCTCGCGCTTGTCGCTTGTCGCACCATCCCGTATCTTATCGAGAATCGCACGTTCGATCCTGGCGCAGATGATCGCGAAAGGCTCGGGCGACGACTTCAGCACATCCGCAATCGTCATCACCGACATCACGTCGCGAAGGCCGCAAGCGGATCTGGTCCCTGGAGGAAATCCGTGGTTGACCTCTTCAAGCGTATGTTCGGTAAAGACGTTTCCCTCGCAAACTCACCCGCAAGGGCAGCCCCGGAACCCGAGGCGATCGCCGCAGCGCGCGCCGACGAAGCCCGCCTTGCCGCTCGCCGGGCGCAGATCAGCAATGATCTCTTCGAACTTCAGCAAATCGCCATGGCCGAACTTGCCTTGCGCAAGGAACAGGACGCAGCCGCCGCCAAGGCCGGCTTCGAAGCCGAAGACGGCGTTGGCGGCCGTATTCTGACCGTCTGAAGACGGGCCTTACCGTCAGGCCATAGGCTGCCCCGACAAAGCTGTGGCGTGATCGCACACCACGGCATCGGGTCTTTTGCTGCTCGTCGTTTTTGTCTAAAGCGATCACGGGGAGCAACAAAAGAACCCGAATGGCGCTGAAACCGGCATAGATCGGTCGCGCCGACCCAAGGAGCAGGACATGAAATTTCAACTCTTCGCAGGCGCAGCCTTGGCCGCGCTGATCGCTAGCGCCCCCGCTGCCCGTGCCGAAATTGTGCTCGGCCTGATGGCGCCGCTGACCGGCCCGCTGGCAGCCGTCGGCGCGCAGATCAAGAATGGCGCCGAAACCGCCGTTGAGGAAATCAACAAGAAGGGCGGTATCAACGGCGAACAGGTGACCCTGAAGATCGCCGACGACGCAGGTGAGCCGAAGCAGGGCGTCTCCGCCGCAAACCAGCTCGTCGGTGAAGGCGTGCGTTTCGTCGTCGGCCCGGTCACCTCGGGTGTCGCCGTCCCCGCGTCCAGCGTTCTCGCCGAAAACGGTGTGCTCATGGTCACCCCGACCGCGACCGCCCCTGACCTGACCGCCCGCGGCCTGACCACGGTGCTTCGCACCTGCGGCCGTGACGACCAGCAGGCGGACGTCGCCGCCAAGCTCGCTCTCGGCACCTACAAGGACAAGAAGATTGCCATCCTCGATGACAAGGGCCAGTACGGCAAAGGTCTCGCCGATGCCTTCCAGGCAGCCCTGAACGCCGGCGGCGTCACCGAAGTCTTCAAGGATTCGCTGACAGCAGGCGAAAAGGATTTCGGCGCGCTCATTACCCGCCTGAAGGCCGAAGGCGTCGAGGTCATCTACTTCGGCGGCTACCACCCGGAAGCCGGCCTGATGGTCCGCCAGATGAAGGATGCCGGTCTTTCGGCCCAGCTGATCGCCGGTGACGGCCTGTCGAACAACGAATTCGTCACCATCGGCGGCGACGCTGCCGAAGGCACGATCTTCACCAATGCGGCCGACGCCCTGAAGAACGATGACAGCAAGGCCGCCGTCGACGCGCTTGCCGCCAAGAACATCCCCGCAGAAGCCTTCACGCTGAACACCTATGCAGCTGTCGAGGTCATCGCCGCCGGCATCGCCAAGGCCGGAAGCACCGACGACGCGGAAGCTGTGGCCGCAGCACTGAAGGACGGCTCGGAAATCCCGACCGCAATCGGCAAGCTGACCTACGGCGAGACCGGCGACCTGACCTCTCAGAGCTTCGCGGTCTACAAGTGGGAAGCTGGCAAGACGGTCGCTGCCGAGTAAGCTGACACGCTATCTGACCTTGAAAAGGCGGCCAACGAGGGTCGCCTTTTTTGTTGGTAAACGAAGATTGGAGAGCACACCAGTGAAACGAACGACTGCGCGCGCGAAGTCCCGATACTTGGACAGCACATGATCGTGCCGATTTATAGTTTGATATCCTCGATCAAACTCGTTCGGCAAGTGTGCCAGAAAGCTTCGCTCAATGTTCGGCTGCAAGGAGTACTCATCTCAACCCGGTGGAACTCTCATGGCGCCCATTATACTGATCACCTTTGCAGGCCGACGCAATCGGATGGAAATCCTCACGAATTATGTGAAGGCAGCGCTTTCTGCCGGGATCATCGACGAGTGGCACGTCTGGGACTTCACCCGTTCCGAAGAGGACCGCCTCTGGGTCTCCGAGAACTTCGGTCCCGCGCGCTTCATGCATCCGGACACCCCCTACAATCCTGCAGGCGAGGTGACCGCCTTATCGCCGTTCCGCATGGATGCGGGCATCGGCGGCGATCTGCATCTGGCATTGCTGCCGAAGAACGATCCGGACGTCTTCTACGAGTTCGTGGTCGGCGGCTGGGACAACCAGTTGAGCGCGGTTCGCAAGATGGGCCGGTCGGAACTCGCGACCTTCAACCGTGACACGGTTCCGCGGATTGCCGAATTCTCGACACCCGGCATCCTCTCCCCCAGCCTGCCCAACCCGGTTGCCCTGGCGATCGACCGCAATGGCCACCCTGTCCTGACAGTCAACGGCATGAAGATCGGTCCGATCAACGAGATCAATTTTTCCGGCGGCGCCGATGTGATGGTCCGTGGCGGCTGGGGTTCAGACCTCGAGATCCTCAATGTCAACGATAAGGTCCGCCGCTATATCGGTCCGCGGAACGAGAAATACCCCTACCACCACACCTACGCCTATTATTCGAAGCATGCGAACCGATTCCAGGACGCCATCTTCATGAAGTGCGACGATGATATCGTCTACATGAACCTGGAGCGCCTGAGCGATTTCATCGCCTTCCGCCGGGACAATCCGACCCCCTTCTTGGTTTCGGCCAACGTCGTCAACAATGGTGTCTGCGCCCACTGGCAACAAAGGTCGGGCTCCCTTCCCATCGAAGTCGGCCACTTCGAAATGCCGCCGGGTGGCCTCAACGGCAGCCTCTGGGAAAGCGGAAGCCGTGCGAATGCGCTGCATGACTATTTCCTCCAGACGCCGGACAAGCGCATGCCACTTGTCCAACCGGTCGTGGAGGTGAAGGAACGGGTTTCGATCAACTTCATCTCATGGCTAGGTCAGGATCTGAAGCACTTCGGTTTCCGGCGTCTAGGCGACGAAAAGGCGCTGGCCGTCGACATGCCTCGAATTCTGAACAGGCCCGTGGCGATCTACTCCGATTTCGTCGTCAGCCACTTGAGCTTCGGGCCACAGGAGGCCGAACTGCATGTCGATCGGCTGGTGTCGGCTTATGGCGACCTGATGCGTTTGCAACTGGCGGCGTGATCGAGCGCCAGGCGCGGGCTCGAACAAATTGAAGCCCGCGCAAAGCAGCCATACGAGGGTCGACAGCCTAGGCTATTGCGAGGCTCAGCGGCCCTTTTCAGCGTTGGCGCCTCCTCACTCGGCGTAGATCATTTTCCGCGTCATGCCACCATCAAGCGTCAGCACCGATCCGGTCATGAAGCCGGCGTCGGCGAGATAGAGCACGGCTTTCGCGACATCCTCCGGTCGACCGACGCGGCCGGCGGGATGTTGGGCATGGTCTTCGGGCCACAAGTCGTGGTCTCCCGAGATCCAGCCGGGCGCAATGCCGTTGACCCTGATGTTCGGGCCGAGACTGACTGCAAGGGCGTGGGTCAACCCGAAGAGACCACCTTTCGAGGCAGCATAGGCTTCCGTATTCCTCTCCGACATGAAGGCACGCGTCGACAGCATGTTGATGATGGACGCCCCCTCCCCCATCAAGGGCACGGCAGCACGTGTCATCAGAAAGGCCGCCGTCAGGTGGCTGTCCGTGACCTTGCGCCAATCGTCGAGCGAGAGGCTGATGATCGGTCCCCGTTCCGGACTGGCAACCCCGGAATTGTTGACCAGCAGATCGAGGCTTGTCCAGCCGAGTTCGGCGAAAGCGGCCGAAACGGCCGCCTCATCGGAGACATCACAGAGAACCGACCGGATGCTGGCCGGCCCCGCCTTCAGATCGAAGGAGGCCACCTCATAACCGGCGGTCTGGAGAGCGGTGCAAACTTCTGCGCCGATAAGGCCGGCGCCGCCTGTGACGATTGCATGTTTCATGAAGCCTCAACGGCGACAGACGGGGAAAGTTTCGCTTAGAGTTCAGCCAGCGTTAAAGTAGCCGGTCGCGATACTCCGGTGCCGGCAGCCAGCAGCTTTCGCGCTTGCCGAAGAGCCGGTAGCGGTTTCTCGCGAGCAGAAGGTAGAGCGGGTCGCGGATGAACCGGGGGACGAACCGAAAGACCGACAGGACCTTCCAGGGCCAGCCGAGGCCGGCATAAATCGACAACACGGCATCGCTGTCGCGCAGCATGTGCTCGCCGTCGACCACGATGATGCTGTCCGGATTGCCAGGATCGATGCCGAAGCGGCGGTAGAGCGCCGAGCCCACCTCGCCCTGCATCGAAGCCAGACGAAACCGCTTCTTGCCATCTTGCGAAAGCACGAATTGCGCATTCGCCGAACACAGGATGCATTCGGCATCGAAGAGGATGATTGGGCCGGTGGCGGGTATGGTGTCCATGGGAGGCAATCTAGGCGCGTCTCAGGGCAACGACAATGCGGCAAGCCGTCATTCTCGGCAACGCAGATCGTGACAGACGCTGCGACAGCGTTAGGATGGCGTCTGGCAACAGGCGGGAAGAGGTTGGGAGGATCGACATGAAGAAGGGCTACAAGGACTTGCTGGCGGAGGCGGAGGCACTGGTCGAGGCGGTGGATGCGTCGGAGGCAGCGCGTCTGCATTCGGCGAGCAACGTCGTCTTCGTCGATCTGCGCGACCCGCGCGAGCGCGAACGGGAAGGCACGATCCCGGAGGCCTTCTCCTGCCCGCGCGGCATGCTGGAATTCTGGATCGACCCGGAGAGCCCCTACCACAAACCCGTCTTTGCCGAGGGCAAACTCTTCCTTTTCTTCTGCGCCAGCGGCTGGCGCTCGGCGCTGGCGACGAAGACGGCACTTGAGATGGGACTGGAAAACGTCTGCCATCTCGAAGGCGGCTTTTCCGCCTGGCGCGATCGGGGCCTGCCGGTCGAGACGGTCATGGCGAAGACGAAGGGCTGACGGGCGACCAGCGACCGGCCGTACGTTGAATACCGAGGGCAATTGCTCTATCTTGAAGCGTGAAAGCCGCACGATCGCAACCCTCGCGCATGACGGCGACGAGGCTGGGTCGATGCTCCGCAACGACCCGCGTTCGCCTTGTCCGTGACAGGAAGTCATGGCAGGTGTTGTGAGGGTCCAGTCTCGTGAGGAGACGATCATGGTCGAACGCATCAGCCGCATCTCCAGCAGCGAAGCCTCCAGCCAGACGGAATCCGGCCAAACCCTGAACCTCGGTTCCGACGCGCAAAACGCCTGGGTTGCGGCCCGCCAGTCGAAGATCAATCACGACCTCGAAGAACGGCATCAGCAAGATGCAGAAGAGAAGATCGGTCAAGATTCACCGGTGGAAGACGGCGGCGATGTTGAGGAGAAGCGCTTCTCCGGCGAGAGCGAGCGCATCGGCACCCAGAATTTCGATGAAAACACCCCGTTCGGCGAGCGTGTCGCGATCGTCTGAGCAGGAGCATCTCTTCAAAGGAAGCCCCAGCGAAGAGAAGCCCTGCAGAGCTCGGGAGGGAAGCTCGACACATCCGCGTCGCACTTTGCCGCCAATCCCTTTAGGGTGCGGCCAAACAGACGAGGACCCTTCATGCCCCTTACGATTCGCATCGCCAACCAGGAACTTGCCGTCGAGGTCTCGACGCTCGGCGCAGAAATGCAGTCGCTGAAGACAGCGGATGGCCGAGATTTCCTATGGGACGGCGATGCCACCTGGTGGACGGGGCGGTCCCCCATCCTCTTCCCGATCGTCGGCAAGGCGCCGGACGACCGGCTGGCGATCAACGGCAAGACCTATCCCATGGCTCAGCACGGCATCGCCCGCCGGCGGGAATTTGCAATCGTCGAGCAGACGGCGACAGCCTGTCGCCATGAACTCGTCTCGAGTGAAGAAACGCGCGAGATCTATCCCTTCGATTTTCGCCTGACGCTGGAGCACTGCCTCGACGGACGAAGCCTGTCGGTGACGGCAACCGTCGAGAACACCGGCGACGGGCTATTGCCCTTCGGCCTCGGTTTTCATCCGGCCTTTCTCTGGCCTTTGCCGGGAGCCGAGGACAAGCCGCATCATGTTCAGCTCGACAATGGCGCCGAACCTGCGGTCGTGCAGCTCGAAGCCGGCCTGATCGGCAAGCGCCTGCCCTCTCCCTTCACGGCAGGGAGGCTCGATCTGAACCATGCACTTTTTGCCAATGATGCACTGGTCTTCCCAGAAGATGCGGGCAGCGGCCTCTCTTTCGCCGCAGACGGCGGGCCATCGCTGCATTTTACCTTCGAAAACCTGCCCAATATCGCGCTGTGGCAAAAGCCCGGTGCCCCCTTCCTCTGCGTGGAACCCTGGCACGGCATGGCGGCCCATGCCGGCGGCACAGCGGAGCTCGTGGAGCGACCCTACACCGTGGCGCTGGTGGCAGGGGACGCCATGCGGTTTGGGTTTACGGTCGAGATCAGGGGTTGAGAGGTAAGGCATGGCGGTGAAGACGATTGCGGCCGCGAAGGCGGAAGGTCACCTTGACTGCCTAACCCGCCGCCCTCGCCTTCCGTAAGGCCGAAGTCCACGCAAGGCCGAAGTCCACTCGTCGCGCCTCTTGCCCATACGAGGGCTTCGGCTACTCTCAACGGGTCAAGAACCACGGAGAGGGCAGGCCTATGTGCAATCATTGCGTGATCGAGAATGTGAAACAGAACATGCTGTCGCGGCGCTCGCTGTTCAAGGGCATGGCCTTTGCGGGCGCGGCCGTCGCCGCCGGCGGAGTTTCCAGGCCGGTTCTGGCGCAGCAGAGCCCGAGCAAGGTGGTGGACCTGACCCACGCCTATGACGAGACCTTCCCGACCTTCGACGGCAAGCCGGGCATCGAATACGAATGGGCCGTGGAGTTTGCCGGCAACGGCTATCAGCTGCACAAGCTGACGATCTTCGAACATACGGGCACGCATATCGATGCGCCCTTCCATTTCAGCGCCGACGGCAAGAGCGTCGATCAGATCGAGCCGGAACAGCTGGTTGCGCCACTCGCCATCATCGACATCACCGACCGGGCCAAGGACGACGCCAATGCGACTGTCGAGGCGGCAGACGTCGAGGCCTGGATCAGCGCCAATGGCGAGATCCCTCAGGGCGCGGTCGTGGCACTTCGCTCCGGCTGGGCGAAGAAGGTGAGTGAACCCGCCTTCCGCAATGACGGTGAAGGCAAGTTCGCTTTCCCCGGTTTCGGCAAGTCGGCGACCGACCTGTTGGCGACCCTCGACGTGGCCGCAATCGGCGTCGATTCGCTCTCGCTCGATCCGGGCAATTCGGCCGACTTCGCCGTGCATAACAGCTGGCTGCCGGGCGGGCGCTACGGCATTGAATGCCTGAACAATCTGGAGGAGCTTCCGGTCACCGGAGCGACGATCATGGTCGGCGCCCCGAAGCACAAGCGCGGCACCGGTGGGCCGGCCCGCGTCCTCGCGCTGATTTGAGGACGACCACATGGCTGTCCTCCCTCTCCTCAGCGACGAGCAGGCGAGCGCGGAAGCGCTCGCCGTCTTCAACGATATCAGAACAAAACGCGGCACCGATTACGTCAACAACTTCTGGCGGGCGCTCGCCCATGATCCAGACGAACTCAAATTCGTCTGGGACCGGCTGCAGACAGTGATGGCACCCGGCGCCCTCGACCCGCTGGTCAAGGAACTGATCTACATCGCGGTGTCGGCGACCAATGGCTGCGCCTATTGCGTTCATAGCCACACCGCCTCCGCCAAGTCCAAGGGCATGACGCCCGAAATGCATGCCGAACTCCTGCAGGTCGTTGCCATGGCAAGCCGTACCAATGCGCTGGCGATGGCGCTCGGCGTGCCGGTGGATGAGCGGTTTGAGGCTCATCCCGCCAGCAAGGGTGATTGAGGATCAGCGTCGCAGATCGAGATCGCGGCCCTTTCCCTCTACCCGTCCCAGTCGCTACAGTGCCGGGAACAACAGAATCGGAGACGCTGCATGACCGACCTCGAACGCCGCATCGATCAGGGGACCGGCCGCCAGCCGGCGGATCTCGTGTTGAAGGGTGGGCGCTTCTTCGATCTGGTCACCGGCGAACTGGTTGCCTCCGACATTGCGATCTGTGGCGAGACGATCATCGGCACCGTGGAGAACTACGAGGGCCGCGAGGTTATCGATATCTCTGGCAAGATCGTCGTGCCCGGCTTCATCGACACGCATCTGCATATCGAAAGCTCGCTGGTCACCCCACATGAATTCGACCGCTGCGTGCTGCCCTATGGCGTGACGACCGTGATCTGCGATCCGCACGAGATTGCCAATGTGCTGGGCACCGAGGGCATCCAGTTCTTCCTCGATTCGTCCGAAGAGACGATCATGGACATCCGCGTCCAGCTGTCGTCCTGCGTGCCGGCAACCCATCTGGAAACCTCCGGCGCCGACCTGCCGATCGAACGGTTGTTGCCCTTCCGCGATCATCCGAAGGTGATCGGGCTTGCGGAATTCATGAATTTTCCGGGCGTGATCCACAAGGATCCGATCTGCATGGCGAAGCTCGAAGCCTTCCAGGACGGCCATATCGACGGTCATTCCCCGCTCTTGTCGGGCCGCGACCTGAACGGCTATCTCTCTGCCCGCATCCGCACCGACCACGAATGCACGAGTGCTGCGGAAGCCATGGAGAAGATCCGCAAGGGCATGCATATCCTTGTGCGCGAGGGCTCGGTCTCGAAAGACCTGCACGCGCTGATGCCGATCCTCACCGAGCGGCTGTCGCCCTTCCTGGCGCTCTGCACCGACGACCGCAACCCGCTCGATATCGCCGAGCAGGGCCATCTCGACTATCTCATCCGCGAAGCAATCAGACACGGCGTGGATCCCATCGCCGTCTACCGCGCCGCCTCGATTTCGGCCGCCCGCGCTTTCGGACTTCGCGATAGAGGCCTCGTGGCACCGGGCTGGCGGGCCGATCTCGTGGTCATCGACAGCCTCGAAAACTGCAAGGCCGATATGGTTTTTGCCGGCGGCCGCCGTGTGACAGACGCCCTCTTCGCCACCCGCAAGCCGGTCGCCCCCGTTGGGCTCGACAGCGTCAAGGCCAGGCTCGTGAAGGCCGCGGACTTCGGCGTGCCGGTCGCGGAGGGTGAAACGCCCGTGATCGGCGTCATGCCCGGCAAGATCATCACCGAGCACCGCCGCTACCGCCTGCCGACCTCGGGCAACCAGACCTCCGTCGATCTCGAAAACGACGTGATCAAGGTCGCCGTCATCGAACGCCACGGCAAGAACGGCAACCATGCCAACGGCTTCGTCCAGGGGTTCGGCCTGAAGAAGGGCGCGATCGCCTCGACCGTCGGCCATGACAGCCACAATATCTGCGTCGTCGGCGTCTCAGAAGAGGACATGGCGCTCGCCGCCAACAGGCTCGGCGAAATCAAGGGCGGCTTCGTCGTGGTGGAAGACGGCAAGGTCACCGGCGAGATCCCGCTGCCCGTCGCCGGCCTGATGAGCCTCGAGCCCTATGAGAGCGTGCGCGACACGCTGCATCACTTGAGACAAGCCGCCTATGCCCTTGGAACGACTCTCGAAGAACCCTTCCTCCAGGTCGCCTTCCTGCCACTGCCGGTGATCCCGCATCTGAAGATTTCCGACAAGGGCATGGTCGATGTCGACAAGTTCTGCCTGATCGGGTGAGGATTGGCAGCGGACCATGAAGCCTTATGTTTGAAGCGAGGATGAAGCCATGACCCGTCTCGAACGTCCTATAGAAATGGTCCGCGAACTGTCGCCTGAGGAGTTCGACACCTTTGCGGCCTCGGTGGAAGAACTGCGCGCCGAGCGCTGGGATCGAGAGATCGAACACGATTGGGCAGCAGGACGACTGGACAAACTCATCGAGGGCGCGTTGGCATCTCACGCGGGTGCGCGAACGCGGCCGCTGTGAATCACCACACGACACCGGAGTTCTGGGCTTGTTACAACGCACTTCCAGAAGCGGTTCGCAAACTCGTCGACCGTAACTTCGATCGCCTGAAGGCCGATCCCCAGCATCCATCTCTGCACTTCAAGCAGATCGGCAAGGTCTGGTCGGCGAGGGTCGGCATTGGACATCGGGCGCTTGCCGTCCGGTCGAGCGAGGACTGGATCGGCTCTCATGCGGATTACGATAAACTGATCACTCGATGATCGCTGTGTGCTGGAGGCATGTGGTCCCGCCGCATCACCCAGGAACACAGGATCGTCTACGCCGTTGTCGGCATGGGAGAAGACCAGACGCTGGTCGTCCTGCAATGCCGCTACCATTACTGACGAGGGCCCATGGTATCCGAGACTGAAGGCAATCGAATCAAGCCGTTCCGCCAGCGCCTCGTTCGCCTCTACTACGGCCGCGATACCGCCGCGATCCGCTTCCAGTTCACGCTGATGGTGATCGACATCGCGATCATCGGCTTCTTCCTCGCCGGACCCTATCTGCGTGATCGTCCGAGTTACCTGATCCTCGACTACATGATTGCCGCCTGGATCGCGGTGGAGCTGATTGCCCAATGGTCGGCGTCCTGGTCGACGCGCCGCTTCCTGATGCGGCCGATGACCTGGATCGATCTTTTCGTGCTGGGCACGCTGCTCTTCCCGCAATGGCTGTTCAACTTCGCCTTCCTGCGCGTGGCGCGCATCTGGGCCGTCGCCCAGCGACCGGTCTTCAAACTGATGCTGAACCGGCTAGGCCTGAAGGAGCAGACGGATGTCGTTACCGCCTTCATCAATCTCTTCGTCTTCCTCTTTCTGGTAACCGGCTTCGTCTACACCTTCTTTTTCTATCGCGAAGATCCCGGCACCGGCTTCATTGATGCGATGTATTTCACCGTGGCGACCGTGACGACGACGGGTTTCGGCGACATCACGCTGCCCGGCACCTTCGGCAAGTTGACGTCGATCGTCACCATGATCATCGGTATTTCGCTCTTTGTGCGGCTCGCCCAGGCGATCGTCCGCCCCAACAAGGTGACCTTCCCCTGCCCGCAATGCGGGCTTCAGCGACACGACGTGGACGCCGTGCACTGCAAGGCCTGCGGCCATGTGCTCAACATTCCCGATGACGGCGCCGTCTGATCGTCAAAGCGACTTGCGGAAATAGACGACCCGCTGGGTCTCTTCGAAGCCCAGTGCCGCATGCATGGCATGGGAGACGGTATTGTGGATCTCGGCATCGGAAGCGAGTTCGCTCAGGCCTTCATCCTTCGCCCAATCTGTAACGGCCGCGACGAGGCTCGCCGCCACGCCTTGCCGACGGAAAGACGGGTCCACCACAATGCCCTCCAGGAAGGCCACCGGCGAAGTTTCGCAGCCATTGACATAGTCCGATCGCACATTGGCCTCGGCGAGCCCGATCGCGTTGCCGGTGGCACTCACACAAAGGAAGGCGACAAGCTTCTCCGGCTGCGCCAGCGCGTCGGTGATTTCGGCCCGGTGTCCCTCAAGCGACAGATGCGGCCAGAGCTGATGGCGAAGGGACGCCCAGGCGTCGAGATCTTTTTCTGTCGCTCGCCGCACCCCAAACCCGGTCATGACAATCGCGCGCAAATGCCATCCAGCGGCCCGAGGCGGATCTCTCCGTCGACTACCGAGCCGGTCAGACCGGGCATCGGAAACACCTCGCGCACGCCATGCCCCTTAGGCAAGCCGATCTCCTGCGGCCCCCGGCGGAGATTGAAGACGAAGAGCAGCCGGTCGTCGCCCTTAGAGCGAATGAAGGCCAGCACATCCTCATTTGTCGCCAGAAACTCCATGTCCCCATCGATCAGCGCCGGATGGCTTTTGCGGAAGGCAAGCGTCGCCCGGTAGTGGGGGAGCACCGAGCCGCCGTTCCTCTCCTGCACATCGACCGAAAGCGCCTGATGCTCCGCCGCCACCGGAAGCCATGGCTTGCCCGTGGAAAAGCCGGCCTGCGACTTGCCTTCTTCCCAGACCATCGGCGTGCGGCACCCGTCACGCCCCTTGAAGGCGGGCCAGAAGCGGATGCCATAGGGATCGCGCAGATCCTCGAAGGCAAGCTCTGCCTCGGGCAGGCCAAGCTCCTCGCCCTGATAGAGGCAGATGGAGCCGCGGAGAGCCGAAAGCACTGATATGGCGAGCCGCGCCACAGCCTCCCGTTCCTGCGGCTGCTGGACGAAACGGCTCACATGCCGCGTAACGTCGTGGTTGGAAAAGGCCCAGCAGACCCAGCCGTCCTTCACCTGTTTCTGGAAACTCTCGACGCAGTGGCGGATATGGCTCGGCGTGAAGTCTGGCCCCAGAAGGTCGAAGGTGTAGCACATGTGCAGCTTGTCGCCGCCGGAGGTGTAGGCGGCGACAGTCTTCAGGGAACGGGCGCCATCGCCAACTTCGCCCACCGTCGTGCGGTCCGGATACTGGTCGAGCAATGCCCGGAAGCGCTTGAGGAACTCGATATTCTCAGGCTGCGTCTTGTCATAGAGATGGCTCTGCATGCCATATGGATTGACGTCGGGCGCATCGAGCCCGGCATCCTCGCTGTCGGGCACATGCGGAGGGTTGTCGCGCAGTTCCTTGTCGTGGAAGTAATAATTGACCGTGTCGAGCCGGAAGCCGTCGACCCCACGATCGAGCCAGAACCTTACCGCGTCGAGCACGGCATCCTGGACCGCCTTGTTGTGGAAGTTGAGATCAGGCTGCGAGGCGAGGAAGTTGTGCATGTAATATTGCTTGCGCACCCCGTCCCACTCCCAGGCGGGGCCACCGAAGACCGACAGCCAGTTGTTCGGGGCCGTGCCATCCGGTTTAGCAGCCGCCCAGACATACCAGTCGGCCTTTGGATTATCCCGGCTCGCGCGGCTTTCCTTGAACCAGGGGTGCTGATCGGACGTGTGCGAGATCACTTGGTCGATAATCACCTTGAGGCCAAGCCGCTTCGCCTCCTTCATCATAGCGCCGAAATCGCCAAGCGTGCCGAACATCGGGTCGACGTCGCAATAATCCGACACGTCGTATCCCATGTCGGCCTGGGGCGACGTGAAGAAAGGCGAGAGCCAGATGGCATCGACGCCGAGCGAGGCGATGTAGGGCAGTCGCTCGATGAGGCCCTTGATGTCACCGATCCCGTCGCCATCCGTATCCTGGAAGGAGCGCGGATAGACCTGGTAGATGACGGCGCCCCGCCACCAGTCGGCCGCATTGGATCGGGGGGATTGAGCGGGTGACTTCGTCATGGGCGGATCCTTTGAGCGGGAATCGTCAGGTCGCGCCTAGGGAATCGGGTTCGGAGACCGATGTCAAACACCCCTTCTTCGACTGACATCAGACTGTAATATTGGACCCGCATAAGGCGGTCAGAGCTTCAGAGGGTGAATCGCCGCTCCGGCGGCCGTTCGGATGAGGGCGGACACGCCATGCCGAGACTGACCATCGTGACCGATGCCTGGCACCCTCAGGTCAATGGCGTTGTCCGCTCGATCGAGACCACCAATCGCGAACTGCAGAAGATGGGCGTCGAGGTCTCGATGATCACGCCGGCACCCTTCCGCAGCGCCCCAATGCCAACCTATCCGGAGATCCGCCTGTCGCTCGTCACACCGCGCCGCATCGGCCGGATGCTGGAAGAGCAGCAGCCCGACTACATTCACATCGCCACAGAGGGCCCGCTCGGCCTGATGGCCCGGCGCTGGTGCCTCAAGCACAAGCGTGCCTTCTCGACGACCTATCACACACGCTTTCCCGAATATGTGGCGGCTCGTCTGCCGGTGCCGCTTTCCTGGCTCTATGCCTATGTCCGCTGGTTTCACAATCGCGGCGGCGCCTGCATGGTGGCGACCGAAAGCCTCAGACGGGAACTGGCAGCACAGGGTCTCAACAATCTTTGCCTCTGGAGCCGTGGCATCGATACGAGCCTGTTTTACCCCCGCGAAAAATCGGAAAAACCTTTCGGCCTGCCCCGTCCGATCTTCATGACGGTCGGTCGCGTCGCGGTGGAAAAAAACCTGCCGGCCTTTCTCGATCTCGACCTGCCGGGATCCAAGGTGGTGGTGGGTGACGGCCCTGCCCGTGCCGACCTTCAGGCGCGCTATCCCGACGTGCATTTCACCGGCATGAAACATGGCGAGGATCTCGCCCGGGCCTATGCAGAAGCCGATGTCTTCGTCTTCCCCTCGAAGACCGACACCTTTGGCAACACCATCCTCGAAGCGCTGGCCTCCGGCGTCCCCGTCGCCGGTTATCCCGTGACCGGCCCCGTCGACATCATACCGTCCGGCTCCAATGCCGGCGCCATGGATCGCGACCTGCAAATCGCCTGTATCGCGGCCCTTCAGGCCTCGCCCCAGGCCGCACGACGGCTGGCCGAGACCTATTCCTGGGAAGCGGCCACTCAGCAGTTTTTCGACAATGTCGTGGAAGCGAAAGAGCAGCGCCGCAGGCGTGGTCTCAGGCAGCGCTTCGGCATCCGCCCGCAAGACGCGGACAGCTATCAGGCACCCGCAACCGAGTGAGACTGCCGATTAGCGGCGCCGCTTACGGCCCTCGAACGGGTTCTCGCCCGCCTTGAAGTGGATGCGGATCGGCACGCCCGGCATATCGAAATCGGCGCGCAGACCATTGGTCAGATAGCGCACATAGCTTTCCGGCAGCGCGTCGGGACGCGTGCAGGAAATCATGAAGGCCGGCGGCCGAGCCTTGACCTGCGTCATGTATTTCAGCTTCAGGCGACGGCCGGAAACGGCCGGTGGCGGATGCTGGGTCGTGACACTATCCAGCCAGCGATTGAGCTTGGCCGTCGAGATGCGCTTGTTCCACACCTTGTCGGTGTCGACGATGTTCTGCATCAGCTTGTCGAGGCCGTAGCCGGTCTGGCCGGACATCGGCACGGCGCGGATGCCGCGGGCCTGCGGCAGAAGCCGCTCGGTCTTTTCACGCAAGTCGGCCAGGACCGCCTGCGTATCTTCGACGAGATCCCACTTGTTGAAGGCAAGCACGGCGGCACGACCTTCGCGGAGCACGAAATCGACGATCTGGATGTCCTGTTTTTCGAAGGGAATGGTCGCATCGAAGACGATCACGACGGTCTCGGCGAAACGGACGGCGCGCAGCGTGTCGGCGACCGAGAGCTTCTCGAGCTTTTCCTGCACGCGCGCCTTCTTGCGCATGCCGGCGGTGTCGAACATCTTGATGGTGCGGCCGCGCCAGTCCCACTCGACCGAGATTGAATCGCGGGTGATGCCGGCCTCAGGCCCGGTCAGCAGACGATCTTCGCCGAGGAAGCGGTTGATCAGCGTCGACTTGCCGGCATTCGGACGACCGACGATCGCGACGCGCAGCGGCTTGGTGTCGTCGTATTCGGGTTCGAACTCTTCGTCTTCCTCGCCCTCACCCTCGGTCAGGACGACATCGGTTTCAGCCTCGTCGTCGGGCTCGGGGAAGGCGCGATCCTCGCCGATCGCTTCGACGATGGCGTCGCGCAGGTCGATCATGCCCTGGCCATGTTCGGCCGAGATCGGCACGGGTTCGCCGAGGCCCAGCGTATAGGCGTCATAGAAGCCTGAATCGGATCCACGTGCTTCCGACTTGTTGGCAACGAGCACCACCGGCTTGCCACGACGGCGCAGCATTTCGGCGAGCGTCTGGTCGACGGGCGTCAGGCCGAACTTGGCGTCGACCACGAAGAGTGACAGATCCGCCTCGTCGATTGCCATTTCCGTCTGGGCGCGCATGCGGCCTTCGAGCGTGTCGGCGCCGGCCTCTTCGAGACCGGCAGTATCGATGATGGTGAAGCGCAGATCCACAAGCTTGGCATCGCCCGGACGGCGGTCGCGGGTCACACCCGGGGTGTCGTCGACCAGCGCAAGCTTCTTACCGACGAGGCGGTTGAAGAGCGTGGACTTGCCGACATTCGGGCGCCCGACGATGGCGACTGTGAAACTCATGGGAACGCTAGCTTTCCGGCCTTAAGAGGCCTTGTCGTTGTTACGGCGCCTTGCCGGAGGCCTTGATGTTGTCGAGCAGCATCTGGGCGCGGTTGGCGACATTGCGCGGGGTTTCCGCATCTTCACTGATCTGTTCGAACCATTCGCGGGCGCGGACCATGTCGCCAGCCTTGTAGGCGGCGAGACCCAGCGCTTCGCGGGCAGCGTGGCGCATGGCATTGGTCGGCGTTGCCATCGCCTCGACGACCGCCGAGACATCCTCGTAAGAGCCCGTATCCACTAGCAACCATGCGGCGCGAACCTTCGCCGTGTTGCGCACGGCCTCCGGGATCGAGGCATCGTCGCCAATCGTCTTGAAGGAGGCAATGGCGCCGGCCGGGTCACCCTTTTCGGCCAGAACAGAGGCGCCACGGAAACGGGCGAGCACGCCATAGGCGCCGTAGCCCTCCTGCTCCAGCGCCTGGAGTGCCGCTTCCGCCTCGTCGCGCTTGCCCTGGTCAGCCAGATTGAGCGCCGCAAGGAACTTGTCGCCGGCATCCGAGGCCTGGGTGCTGTCCCAATGCGTCCAGAGGCGATGACCGGCCGTGCCAAGCACGATGACGACGGCGACACCGATGATCCAGCGGCTGTAGCGCTTCCAGGCATTGCGCACCTGGTCGGAGCGAAGCTCCTCGTTCACTTCGCGGATAAAGCTGTCGTTCTGGTCAACCATTCATACTCCCGGACGTCGCCGGCCTTTCGATGCAGTCTATCATGCGTGAGCGGCCTTCTAGCCGATTTTTGCCCGCTTGTAAGGGGAAAACCGCCAACAGCCTTAAGCCGTCACATGGTGAGCGGCGCAACACCGATCAACAGTTTGTGCAGCCACATGGTGATGACGGCCCAAGCGACGATGCCACCGACCACGGCAATCGCATCGAAGCGCGCCGAGACGAAGGGCTTGAGCACCAGTTCACCCGCCCGCACACGACGCTTGTAGCTGATGCGCAGGACCACGCCCCAGGCCAGAAGCGCGACGAACAACAGCACGGATGCGAGATCGCCATTCGCGAGCAGGTGAGCGGCGGCCCAGATCTTGATGGACAGCACGATCGGGTGCTTGGTCTTGGTGGCGATATGTCCGGCCGGCAGAAAACCGGCCACCAGACAGATCATCGCAAACAGCATCAGCGTCGTCGTCAGGTGGTTCATGCCCATCGGCGGGAACCACAAATTGACGACAGGGGCCGTGGCATAACCCCAGATCAAGACGACGAGTGACACGAGGCTCATCACCGAATTGATCACCCGCCAGCCCGTCTCGCCGAAGCGGTCGATCATCGACAGCCGGAAACCGGGCGCGACGACGCGGATGAGATGGGTAGCCAGAAAAAGGATGATGCCGAGAATGAGAAGCGTCATGGGTCAGAACCTTTCAGGTCGAGTTGCCCAAAGCCTTACTGGTCCGGCGATCGAATTTCCAGAGCGTTCAAAGCTTCGCCGCATTTGAATGGGAGGCAACGCACCCTGTTGATTGCCGGGTAGTTGTTGATGTTTCGTAGCCTGATTGCCATTTCCCTCGCCGCAATGGCGACCACCGCGCTCGCCGAAGCGCCCGCCCCTGCGGCAAAAGGCGCGGATGAACAGAGGCCGAAACAACTGCTGCTCGTCTCCTTCGACGGTGCGCATGACAACAGGCTCTGGGCGCGCAGCCGCGAGATCGGGCAGAAAGCCAATGCCCGCTTCACCTATTTCCTCTCCTGCACCACCCTGATCCCGCGCGCCCGTGCCGGCGACTACAAAGCGCCAGGCATCAAGGCGGGGCGCTCGAATATCGGCTTTGCCATGAGCGCGGAGGAAGTCGGCAACCGGCTCGACCACATCTGGAAAGCGCGCGGCGAAGGCCATGAGATCGCCAGCCATACCTGCGGCCATTTCGACGGCAAGGACTGGAGCAAGGCGGAATGGCTGACGGAGTTCGACGCCTTCGACCGGGTTCTGACGAATGCGTGGGAGGATAACGGCTTTGCCGATCGCGAGCCGAATGGCTGGGCAGATTTCGTTGAGAATGACATCACAGGTTTCCGCGCACCCTATCTCTCGGCACCCGAGAGCCTGTTTCAGGCCCAGCGCGAACACGGCTTCCGTTATGATGCAAGCATCGTCACCCACGACCCGACACTGCCCGTCGACAAAGGCGGACTGGCCCGTTTCGGCCTGCCCTTGATCCCCGAAGGGCCGAGGGAACGACGCATCATCGCCATGGACTACAATCTCTTCATCCGCCATTCCGCCGGAATCGACCACCCGTCAAAGGCAAACGAATTCGCCGAGCGCAGCTACCAGGCCTTCCGTGGCGCCTTCGACCGGCAATATGACGGCGAGCGCATTCCCCTGCAGATCGGCCTGCATTTCGTCGAGATGAACGGTGGCGCCTACTGGTCGGCGATGGAGCGGCTGGTAACGGAGGTCTGTCCCCTGCCCGATGTCGCCTGCGTTACCTATGCCGAAGCGCTCGACATGCTGGAGGGCCGGACCAATCCGGCAGCGGCACCCGGCGCCATGTGATACCCCCCGTGATCGTCATGTGATCGTCATGTGATCGGCATGTGATAGCGTGACGCATTTACTTCGCGGCTGGCAGACCCGATATGCCGGGGCAAACATCTCGGGGAAATCCATGAAGATCCTGTTCCTCCTTGCCTGCGCCTGCGTGATAGCCGCCACCATCGGCGCTGTAGCCATTGGTCTTTCGCTGTTCACCCAACCGGAAGCCTATTCCGCCGTGCCCGCGGGCTTCACCTCGCCGGTTTCCGTGTCGCCGAACTTCGGCTAACGACCTCCTGCATCGCAAACACAAAGGCCGCACCGGTTTCCCGGCGCGGCCTTTGTCATTTGGTCGCGTTGTCTCGGTCTCAGTAGGGCCGATCTGCGGCAATCTCGCCCTCTTCTGCCTCGCGCTCAAGGTAGCGCTGGTCGATCGCCGGCAGCGGAGCACCATCAATGGCGGCCTCGAAGGCGGCGAGACGCTTGTGGATCGAGAGCAGTTCGATGATCGTCGACCAATAGCTGACCAGATACTGGAAGCTGTCCGTGACCTGACCGAAGGCGGTGGCGATCTGCTGCCAGACACCCATGGTGATCTTGCCGGCGACGATGGTCGGGATCAGGATGAAGGTCAGGAAGATCGCGTCGAGCTGACCATAGGTGAAGCGCGCAACGTTGAAATAGGTATAGTGCCAATACATGCGGAAATAGTTGCGCCGCACGTTCGTGAAGAGCTCGCGCACGGTGACAGGTTGCGCACGCTCGGCATTGTCTTCGCCATAGACCAGCTCCTTGCGGAAGGCGGCTTCAACGCGCTGGTTGCGGAACTGCAGGCCCGGCAGCTTGATGCCGGCCACCATCAGCAGCACCGTGCCGAACAGCGACCAGAAGATCGCCAGCCAGAACAGCGCATGCGGCACGGCCCCAATGATCGGCAGTTCTGTGACATTCTCCGACATGCGGAAGAGAATCGGCAGAAAGACGACCAGCGTCATGACCGAGTTGATCAGCGCAACACCGAGGCCTTCCAGGATATTGGCAAAGCGCATCGTGTCTTCCTGCACACGCTGCGAGGCGCCTTCGATGTGGCGCAACTGGTCCCACTTCGACAGGTAATAGTCGTTCATCGCATTGCGCCAGCGGAAGACGTAATGGTTGGTGAAGAAGGCGGTAAAGACGGAAAGCGTGACGCCGACCATGCCAATTTCGAGGAAGCGCAGCTGCAACTCGTAGAGCTGGCCGGCCGTGACCGTACCGTCACCGTTGAGCGCCTTCTGGAAGAGATCGAAGAAGGGGCCTCGCCAGTTGTTGACCGCCACCGAGATCTGCACGCTGAAATAGGCAATGAAGATGATGAAGGCCGATCCCCAGATCGACCATTTCGTCCAGGGATGATCCTTGGCGAGGACCTGCCAGACACCACCGAACATCACCACGAAAATAGTGAAGTACAGGTAGAACCAGAGGTTGTCGGGCGTGAAGAAGAAGGCGAGCCCGACGGGCGGCTGCTGCCCTTCTGCCAGCGGCGGCAAGCCGATCGCGGCGCCGATCTGCGGGCCGACGGTATACCAGACGATGATGCAGACGAGCGTCCAGACAGCGGCTGAGGTGAAGAACAGCTTGGGCTGCGGAAAGAAGGAGTGAAACACGCGGAAAACCTTCGTGTGGGAGAAGTCCTGTAGAGCCTGGCGGAACCTAGGGCAGAAGGTTCCGCCCAGCAATGGCATCGCCAAATTGTGGCAGAATTACCCCCGCCAAAATTAAGGGTCTGTAAGGTTGGCGTTAGGTGATGCGGTCTCAAGCTTTTCTTGCCTCCTGCCCAAAAATCGCTAGGGAAGTCGCAAAGCTTATTCAGGAGTGCCACATGAGCGATCTCAGCCTGCAGCAGGCCATCGACAACATCTACACCTCGATCAACAACGACAACGAAGAGATCGATCTTCACATTGCCGCCCTGAAGGCCGCGATGGCGAAGGAAGGCGTCAAGGAAGCGGTGTTCGAGCCGTCCAAGCTCGCGCAGTCGAACCGTCAGGGCCGCAAGATCATGCAGTCCTATTTCAAGAAGAAAGGCGTTGCGGTCGGCTTTTCGAAGTCGGAATAAGCCTGCAGGCCACAAGATCGAACGCTCGCCCTAGTCGGCGAGCGTCAAAACCAGTGGACCATTCTTGGTCACCACGATCGTGTGCTCGAACTGCACGGTCGGCGCGCGTGGCTCGCTGTAGAGCGTCCAGTTGTCCTTGTCGCCGTCCTCGGCCCATTGTCCGCCGAGCGAGAGAAACGGCTCGACGGTAAAAACCAGCCCCTCCTCCATGATCCGCGTCTCATCCGGATCCGGCCAGGTCGAAAGCTCTGTTGGTTCCTCATGCAGGGAGCGGCCGACGCCGTGGCTCGCAAGATTGGTAATCAGCGTATAGCGGTTCTTCTTGGCAAAGGCGCCGATCGAATTGCCGATATCGGCGAGCGGACGGCCGGTCTTTACCTGGTTCAAGCCCACCCAAAGCGCCCGCTTTCCGTCGCGCAGCAACCGTTCCTGCTTGGCTGTGCCTGGCGGCACGATGAAGGACGAGCCGGTATCGCCGAAATAGCCGAGCTTTTCGCCTGACACATCGATGTTGACGAGATCGCCGGCCTTGATCACCCGGTCGCCCGGAATGCCATGGGCGATCTCTTCATTGACCGAGATGCAGGTCGCACCGGGAAACTGGTAGCAAAGCTCAGGCGCAGACTGGGCGCCATTGTCCTCGAGCACCTTGCGCCCGATCAGATCGAGTTCACGCGTCGTGATACCCGGCTCAAGCGCTGCAGCCATCGTCTTGACTGCCGTTGCACAGATCCATCCGATGTCTTTGAGACGCGACAGGTCCTCTTCGGTTTCAACGATCATGGCGTTCCTTCAACGGCTCTTCGACGGGGATAAGCGCTGCCTTAGGCGGCAGACGCTGTCTCCGTCAACGCTTTCCGAACCAGCGGTGCGACTTTTGTTCCGAAGAGTTCGATCCCGCGCATCAGTTCCTTATGCGGCATCGGCCCGATCGCCATCTGCATCAGGAAGCGGTCATTCTTGAAGATGCCGTGCATGGCGACGATCTTTTCGGCAACGGCTTCCGGATCGCCGACGAAGAGCGCTCCACGCGGGCCGCGCGAGGCATCGAACTGCGCCCGGTTGGTCGGGCCCCAGCCACGCTCGCGGCCGATCCGGTCCATCACCACCGCCTGCGGCGCGTAGAAAATGTCGGCCGCAGATTCGGTCGTGTCGTGGATGAAACCATGCACGTTGATGCTGGTCTTCAACTGCTTCGGATCGACACCGGCCTTGGCGGCACTCTGACGATAGAGATCGAAGAACGGCGCAAAGCGATGCGGCTCGCCGCCAATGATGGCAAGGCCGAGCGGCAGGCCGAGATAACCGGCGCGCGCTGCCGACTGGGGCGTGCCGCCGATTGCGATCCACAGCGGCAGCAGATCCTGCAGCGGACGGGGATAGACGCCCCGCGCTTGAAGCGGCTTGCGGGTCTGGCCTTCCCAGGTCACCACCTCGTTTTCTCGGATTTCCATGAGCAGCTGCAGCTTTTCAGCAAACAGCAGGTCGTAGTCTTCAAGGTCGTAACCGAAAAGCGGAAAGCTCTCGATGAAGGACCCGCGACCGACCATCATCTCGGTGCGACCGTTGGAGAGCAGATCGACCGTCGCATATTGCTGGAAGACACGCACCGGATCGTCCGAGGAGAGGACCGAGACGGCGCTGGTCAGCCGGATGTTCTTTGTCTGCACCGCAGCAGCCGCGAGGATCGTCGCCGGCGAGGACGCCATATAGTCCGGGCGGTGATGTTCGCCCAAGCCAAAGACATCGAGACCGACCTCGTCCGCCAGCCGGATTTCCGCCAGAAGCTCGTCGACACGGCGCTTGGCATCGGCCCCCTTGTTGGCGGCATTCGGGTCGACATCGGCAAAGGTGTAAAGTCCGAGTTCCACGGGAAGACTCCTGATTGCGTGTGTTGACTCAGACATAGAGATTTGCGGCTGCACACAAAAGGGCCCGCCATCGAACAGTGTGTCTCCCCGCAATTGCTCTGCAGCGATGAACGGCGTCGGTTGCGTCAAAAGGTCGTTGCGCCGGAACTTCCTTTAGGACTAACCTTTCCCTTCGCGGGCGCAACATCACGCCCGTGATCCATCGGCATCCGTCGAGAAGGAAGCATTCACATGAAAAGAACTGTTGTCATTACCGGCTCCACCAGTGGAATCGGCCTTGGAATCGCCCGTGCCTTTGCCGCTGAGGGGGCCAATGTCGTGATCAACGGCTTCGGCGACGCCGCCGAAATCGAGAAGGCCCGCAAGTCTCTGGAAGCGCATGGCGGCAATGCGCTCTACCATGGCGGCGACATGACCAAGCCGGCCGAGATCGCCGACCTGATCGCCACCGCCGAGAAGACTTTTGGCGGCGTCGATGTGCTCGTCAACAATGCCGGCATTCAGCATGTCTCCCCGGTCGAGGATTTCCCGATCGAGAAATGGGACCAGATCATCGCGATCAACCTGACCAGTTCCTTCCACACGGTGCGCGCGGTCGTCCCCGGCATGAAGGCGAAGAAAAAAGGCCGCATCATCAACATCGCCTCGGCCCACGGCCTCGTCGCCTCGCCCTACAAGTCCGCTTATGTGGCAGCAAAGCACGGCATTCTTGGGCTGACGAAGTCGGTCGCGCTCGAAGTCGCCGAGTTCGGCATCACCATCAATGCGATCTGCCCGGGTTACGTGCTGACACCGCTTGTGGAAAAGCAGATCCCAGACACGGCCAAGGCTCGCGGCATCTCCGAAGAACAGGTGAAGACCGAGGTCATGCTGCGCCTGCAGGCAACCAAGGAATTCGTTTCGATCGACGAGGTCGCTCAGACCGCCATCTTCCTGGCCAGCGACGCTGCCCGCCAGATCACCGGCACCTCGATCTCGATCGACGGTGGCTGGACCGCACAATAGACTTGAAAGATAACGCTGCGCCGCCCACCATTGGCAACATGGTCGGCGCAGCGCCGACGTCCACAGAATGGACGTCTCGAGGGGGACAAAAGACATACATGGCAGACCGCATTCGTTTCATCCTGAACGGCGAAGACATCGCTCTTGCAAGCCTCGACCCGACCGAGACACTGCTCGATTTCCTGCGCCTGAAACGCCGGCTGACCGGCTCCAAGGAAGGCTGCGCCGAGGGCGACTGCGGCGCCTGCACGGTGCTGGTCGGGCGACTGGTGGGCGGCAAGCTTCAGTATGAAACGGTCAATGCCTGCATCCGCTTCGTCGGCTCGCTGCACGCCACCCATGTCGTGACGGTCGAGCACTTGGCGGCAAAGGACGGCACGTTGCACCCGGTTCAGCAGGCCATGGTCGACTGTCATGGCTCGCAATGCGGCTTCTGCACGCCGGGCTTCGTCATGTCGCTCTACGGGCTTTGGCTGACCTCGGAGAACCCCAGCCGTGCCGAGATCGAACGTGCACTGCAGGGCAATCTCTGTCGCTGCACGGGTTATGAGCCGATCGTCAAGGCGGCCGAACAGGTCGGCCAGATCCGCCCGTCCGCCCTCTTCGACCCGCTGGAGCGCGAGCGCGCCAACATCATCGCGAGGCTGGAAGAGATCTCCACCCGCGAAACTATCGCCATCACCGGCCCCGATGGCCGCCGCCTTGTGGTGCCCGGCAGCGTCGAAGGTCTGGCAGAAACACTCGCCGCCCATCCCAAGGCGACCGTGGTTGCCGGTGCGACCGATGTCGGCCTCTGGGTAACGAAGCAGATGCGCGTGCTCGACCCGGTCGTCTTCATCAACCATCTCGAAGACCTGCAGGAGATCACGGTTACGCCCGACGGCATCACGCTCGGCGCCGGCGTCAGCTACTCCAGCGCTCTGGACGTCTTGAGAAAAGAGATCCCCGCATTCGGTCGTCTGATTGAACGCATCGGCGGCCAGCAGGTGCGCAACATGGGCACGATCGGCGGCAATGTCGCCAATGGCTCGCCGATCGGCGATAGTCCGCCAGCCCTCATCGCGCTTTCCGCCACCGTCACGCTACGCTCGGCCTCCGGCACCCGCACCATGCCTCTCGAGGACTATTTCATCGACTACGGCAAGCAGGACCGCCAGTCGGGCGAATTCGTCGAAAGCATGTTTGTGCCCCGCCCGAAAGCTTCGAGTCACGTCGCCGTCTACAAGATCTCCAAGCGCCGCGACGAGGACATCTCGGCCCTCTGCGGCGCCTTCCATGTGGAAGCGGATACGGCCGGTACCGTGACCCATATCCGCATCGCCTTCGGCGGCATGGCGGCAACGCCGAAGCGCGCCCGCGCCGTCGAGGCAGCCCTTTACGGCAAGCCCTTTACGCAAGCGACCGTGGAAGCCGCACGCGATGCCTTCGATGTCGACTACAAGCCGCTCACCGACTGGCGCGCAACAGCCGAATATCGCCAGCTGACGGCGAAGAACCTGCTCACCCGCTTCTTCCTGGAAGTCTCGGGCACCCCGCAGGAACTGCAGCGCTTCGCGACGGAGGAGGCGTGATCATGGATAAGGCGACCTACGAGACGACGAAATACATCAAGGGGCCGATGCACCAGTCGCTGAGGCATGATTCAGCGCACAAACATGTCGCCGGAAGTGCCGAATATATCGACGATATTCCCGAACCATCAGGCCTCCTGCATGGCGCACTCGGCATGGCGGATCGCGCCCATGCGGAGATCCTGTCGATCGATCTTTCGGCGGTGAAATCCCATCCCGGCGTCGTCTGGGTGCTGACGGCCGACGACATCACCGGCGTCAACGACGTCTCCTCTGGCGGCCGCCACGACGAGCCGCTGATTGCGACCGACAAAATCGAATTCCACGGCCAAACCATCTTCGCTGTCATCGCCGAGACCCGCGACGCAGCCCGCAAGGCCGCCCGCCTCGCCAAGGTGGAATATCGCGACCTACCCTTCTGGACCGATATCGACGGTGCGCTGGAGAATGGCAGCCCGCTCGTCACCCCCGGCATGACGCTGAAGCGCGGCACGCCCGAGACCGAGCTCGACAAGGCGCCACACCGCATCCATAGCTCGATGCGCATCGGCGGCCAGGAGCATTTCTACCTCGAAAGCCATATCGCGCTCGCCATCCCGGGCGAGGACGACGATGTCACCGTCTGGTCCTCGACCCAGCACCCCTCGGAAATCCAGCACATCGTCGGCCATGTGCTCGATATCCCGTCGAACGCCATCACCGTAAACACACGCCGCATGGGCGGCGGCTTTGGTGGCAAGGAAACGCAAGGCAACCAGTTTGCGGCGCTCGCGGCACTTGCTGCCAAGAAGCTGAAGCGCGCGGTGAAATTCCGCCCCGACCGCGACGAGGACATGGGCGTCACCGGCAAGCGCCACGACTTCAAGATGGATTTCGATGTCGCCTTCGATGGCGACGGAAAGATCCATGCGATCGAGGCCAACTTCGCCGCCCGCTGCGGCTACTCGTCCGATCTCTCCGGCCCTGTCACCGACCGCGCCCTCTTCCATGCCGATTCGAGCTATTTCTATCCGCATGTGAAGCTAACCTCGCAGCCCTTGAAGACCCACACCGTCTCCAACACCGCCTATCGCGGCTTCGGCGGGCCGCAGGGCATGCTGGGGGCCGAACGGGTGATCGAGGAGATCGCCTATGCGCTGGGCAAGGACCCGCTCGAGGTCCGCAAGGCCAATTTCTATGGCGAGAAGGGATCCGGCCGAGACGTGACCCCCTACCACCAGCAGGTGGAAGACAACATTATCCTGAAGGTCGTCGAGGAGCTGGAAAACTCCTGCGACTACCAGGCGCGCCGCCAGGCGATCATCGATTTCAACAAGATGAGCCCGGTCATCAAGAAGGGCATCGCGCTCACACCGGTAAAGTTCGGCATCTCCTTCACCATGACCGCCTTCAACCAGGCGGGCGCGCTGGTGCATATCTACCAGGACGGCTCGATCCATCTGAACCATGGCGGCACCGAGATGGGCCAGGGCCTCTACACCAAGGTCGCCCAGGTCGTTGCCGACTGTTTCCAGGTCGATGTCGACACGGTGAAGATCACGGCAACGACCACGGCCAAGGTGCCGAACACCTCGGCCACGGCGGCCTCTTCCGGTTCCGACCTGAACGGCATGGCCGCCTGGGATGCCGCCCGGCAGATCAAGGAACGGCTGGTTGCGTTTGCCGCAGAGAAATATGGCGTGCCCGCCAACGAGGTCGAGTTCCTGCCGAACCGCGTGCGCGTCGGCGGTGAGATCTTCACCTTCGGCGACTTCGTCAAACAAGCCTATTTCGGTCGCGTCCAGCTGTCTGCGGCCGGCTTCTACAAGACGCCGAAGATCCACTGGGACCGGGTTGCCGGTCGCGGCACGCCCTTCTACTACTACGCCTATGGCGCCGCCTGCACGGAAGTCTCGATCGATACGTTGACGGGCGAATATCTGATGGACCGCACCGACATTTTGCATGATGTCGGCAAGTCGCTGAACCCGGTCATCGATATCGGCCAGATCGAAGGCGGCTTCGTCCAGGGCATGGGCTGGCTGACGACGGAAGAACTCTGGTGGGACGGCAAGGGACGCTTGAGGACCCATGCCCCCTCGACCTACAAGATCCCGCTCGCCTCCGACCGGCCGAAGATCTTCAACACGCGGCTGGTGCCCTGGTCTGAGAACGCCGAGCCCACCATCGGACGCTCCAAGGCCGTCGGCGAGCCACCGTTCATGCTGGCGATCTCGGTGCTGGAGGCGCTGTCCATGGCCGTGGCTTCGGTTGCGGACTATCGCCTCTGCCCGCGGCTCGACGCCCCGGCGACGCCGGAGCGGGTACTGATGGCTGTGGAAAGGTTGAAGCGGGCGTGAAAGCTCAGCGCAAGGCGGATCGCATCAGGTAGAGCATGGCTGCCAGGATCAGGATCGGCAGCACGAGCAGCTTGACCAGATAGGCCGTTGCAATGCCGATCGAGGCGGCAAACAGATCCGTCGAGATCGCGACGCCATCGCGGATGATCTGCGCATTCGCCGCCGCCGTGGCCGCCATGTCGGAAGCGGCATGCAGGGTGCCCGTGAATGCCGTGCCGAGACGGTCAAACATGCCGTCCTCTGCCGGCGGGATCCGATCGGTGGGTGTAAGGGCGCCAGCCATTCCTGCGGCCTCGTCATCAAGGCCCGCCGCTGCATGCTGACCGCGCATCTGATCGAAAACCTCGGTCGCATGGGTCCAGGCCCGATCCGTGATCGCATCGCCGGCATAGAAGGCGATTGTATAGGATGCCGGCAACAGAACGGCGCCGAGGACACCCAGCACCATGACCGACCGCGTCAGGCGCTCCAGCATCGGCGGTACCCGCCGGGCGGTCAGCGTCATGCCAGCGCAAAACAGCGCGCAGGCCGCAAGGCCGATGGAGGCAACCTTCGCAACGGGCACCAGCACCAGCGACAGGATGCCGGACACGATGGCAAGCCCGAACAGCAGGTCGACCATCCGCTCGATTGTATTGATCACGGGCTGCAGCAACTGGCCGGGGCTCGCGGTAACGGAGGCGACGCCCACCCCGCCGGTAACATCGGCATCGCGGGCCACGCTCATCACCGAGTTCGCAACCCGCAAGGTCGTGTAGAGCGCGCCGCTGCCGAGCGTGACGTCGCGGCTGAACCGAGCGGCGATATCCGCCAGCGGATTGACGAGGAATAGCGCCCCGGCGAAAGCCGCCACAAGCAGCCAGACGATCAAGCCTTTGGTTCTGGTCATTCCCGCTCCCAAGCCTCTCATGCCGAACCATAACACGGCTGACATGTTACCGGCGTGCTTAAACCTCGGTGGAATAAACCCGAAGCCCCGCTGTCCAGTTCCCACTGCCTGGTGCTAGGATCAGCCCATGATCACTGTCGCCACCCTCCCCGCCTTCCTCGTTTCCCATCCTGACGCCATTCTCGTCGAAGTCGTCGAGGCCAAAGGCTCGACGCCGCGCGAGGCCGGCACGTTGATGCTGGTGGCCGAAACAGCACTCTGGGGCACGATCGGAGGCGGCTATCTGGAGTTCATGGCCATCGACTGCGCCCGCAGGGTAATGGCGGGTGAAACGGCGCAAACCGAACTGGATGTGCCGCTCGGCCCTGAAATCGGCCAGTGCTGTGGCGGACGGGTACGCCTGTCCCTCCGCAGGATCGATCCGGCCGTCCGGGAGGCACTTTTGCAACGCCTCGCCGGAGAGCGGGCGCATTTCCCCGAAGTCATGCTCTTCGGCGCTGGCCATGTCGGCCTCGCGCTAGCCCGGGCACTCGCCCCTCTCCCGCTGAACGTCACACTGATTGACTCACGACCGCAGGTCGACGGAGAGGTACCCGACGGCATCGCCTTCCGCCGCGTCGCGATGCCCGAGGCCGAGGTGGCAAAGCTGAAAACCGGCGGTGCCGCCGTCATCCTCACCCACGACCATGCATTGGATTTCCTGATCGCAAAGGAAGCGCTCGGTCGTACCGACCTCGCCTATATCGGCATGATCGGCTCAAAGACCAAGCGCGCCACCTTTGCCTCCTTCCTGGAGCGAGAGGGAACTGGCCGGGCGGCAATCGACCGGCTTGTCCTGCCCATTGGCGGCAGCACGGTGAAGGACAAGCGTCCGGCGGTGATTGCAGCGATGGTGGCGGCCGAATTGCTTGCTGTGTTGCTCCCCTGAAGCGATATCCGAACAAGCGGAATCACATCTGCAGAAATGCGTGCCAACCCGCTCTATCCATTGACTTTCCATTCACAGGACCCCGGACCGCATACGATCGAGCAGCAGCCTATGTGACTCTTCCAGCCGACGCTGCATGTCACCCTTGGCCTCCAACCCCACGTCACGTCTGAGGTCTTCGGGCAGCTCGTCCACCGAGAACCGCCGACGCCGTTTGCCCGGCGAGAAGACTGCCCGCAGCCATTGTTTGATACCCTCTGATCCGGGCATGAACCGTCCTATCGCGGACTCCATCTCTGCCTCCACGCGCATCAATTCGTTTCTATCTGATGCGCAGATAGTGCCGCCGATTGCCCGCCGGATCCAATTCAATTACGCTGGCGATGGATAAAAAGAGTTGATCCATGAAGCTGTCGCGCCAACTGCCGCTAAACGCCCTTCGTGTCTTTGAGGCCGTGGCGCGCCTGTCGAGCTTCACAAAAGCCGGCGACGAGCTCGGCATGACCCAGACGGCGGTCAGCTACCAGATCAAGCTCCTGGAGGAGCATTTGGGAGAAAGGCTTTTTCTACGTTTGCCACGCCGGATAGAAATGACCGCCACCGGCGAACGTCTCCTGCCAAAGGTGTCCGAGGCCTTCACCTTGCTCCAGGAAGCGATGTCAGGCGCAGCACGCGGCGACGACGAGATCCTTGAAATCCACTCCTCGCCCACATTCGCGTCGCAATGGCTGGCCCGCACCCTCGGCGGCTTTCAGTTGCAGCATCCCAACATTGCCGTGCGCCTCTTGCGCGGATCAACCCTCACGGACTTCAACCGTCAGACGGCCGATGTCGCCATAAGAGTCGGACGGGGCCCTTGGCCTGGCCTCACCTGTCGCGAATTGATCAGGCTTGCCTACACGCCCATACTCAGTCCGAAGCTTGCAGACACGATAGGCGGGGTCAACGAGCCTGCAGACCTTCTGAAACTGCCATGGATCAGTCATGATGATCTGCGTTGGCGCTACTGGTTTCAGCTTGCAGGCCTTGAGGCACCGCCAAAATCCGCGCGCAGGCTCGATGCCCTCGGAGTGCTTGATCTCGAAGCAGGTGCCGCCCTTGCCGGCCACGGTGTGGCAATGCTGAGCCCGTTCTATGTGCAGGATGATCTGTTGTCGGGCCATCTGATTCGCCCCTTCGACATCAGCTGGACCGACGACAACACCTATTGGCTCGTCTACCCACAGACACGCGGCAACCAGCCCAAAATCAAGGCCTTCGAGACATGGCTCACGGCCACGCTCGAAGCCGAAAAAGCGCCCTGATTTCACAGACTTCTCGGCAAGAAAAGAATCTCTGCATAAATCGCCCTTCAAGGCCCTCCCCGTGTTCGCGAGGGCTTCCCTTGCAGCGCAATATTTTCCACACTGTCCGGCCGGGAGGACAAAAGGGGAATTCTCTAATGTATGAATACGCGATCGCCTGGGAATGGCTGAACTTTGCTGTCCGCTGGCTGCATGTGATCACGGCCATCGCCTGGATCGGCTCGTCCTTCTATTTCATTGCGCTCGATCTCGGCCTGGTGAAGCGCCCGGGCCTGCCCGTCGGCGCCTATGGCGAGGAATGGCAGGTGCATGGCGGCGGCTTCTACCATATCCAGAAATATCTGGTCGCGCCCGCCTCGATGCCGGAGCACCTGACCTGGTTCAAATGGGAAAGCTACGCCACCTGGCTATCGGGCTTTGCCCTGCTGGCCGTGGTCTATTACGGCGGCGCCGATCTGTTCCTGATCGACCGCACGGTCCTCGACATCGAGCCCTGGCAGGCGATTGGCCTGTCGCTGGCGTCGCTCGCCGTCGGCTGGATCCTGTATGACCTCCTTTGCAAGTCGCCGCTCGGCCGCAACACCTGGGGCCTGATGGCCTTTCTCTATGTCGTGCTGATCGCCATGGCATGGGGCTATACGCAAGTGTTCACTGGTCGCGCCGCCTTCCTGCATCTGGGCGCGTTTACCGCCACCATCATGTCGGCGAATGTCTTCTTCATCATCATTCCGAACCAGAAGATCGTCGTCGCCGACCTGATCGCCGGCCGCACACCCGATCCGCAATACGGCGTGATCGCCAAGCAGCGCTCGCTGCACAACAATTACCTCACGCTGCCGGTCATCTTCTTCATGCTGTCGAACCACTATCCGCTGGCCTTCGCCACGGAGTTCAACTGGATCATCGCAGCCCTTGTCTTCCTGATGGGCGTCACCATCCGCCACTGGTTCAACACCACCCATGCCCGCAAGGGCAAGCCGACCTGGACCTGGCTGGTCACGGTGCTGATCTTCATCGTCATCATGTGGCTCTCGACCGTGCCGAAGGTGCTGACCGGCGAGGAGGAGCAAGTGAGCCTGTCTCAGCGTGAACAGACCTTTGTTGCAAACGGCCATTTCGAAGCGGTGCGCGATGTCGTACAGGGCCGCTGTTCGATGTGCCACGCTGCCGAACCCGTCTGGGAAGGCATTGCGCGGGCACCGAAGAACGTGAAGCTGGAAACGGACGGCGAGATCGCCGCCCATGCCCGTGAAATTTATCTCCAGGCCGGTCGCAGCCATGCCATGCCGCCTGGAAACATCACCGATCTCTCGCCCGAAGAGCGCAAGCTGCTCGTCGCCTGGTATGAGACGACGGTTGAAGGCAAGTGATGACAACAGAAACCCTGATCCGCGGCCGCCTCCTCTCTTTCAGCCGGGCACCTGAGCATGCCGGCGACCGCGAAAGCTATCTCTATGAAGAGGACGGCGCGCTGCTGGTCCGCGATGGCAAGATTGCTAGCGCCGGCGCCTATGCCGATGTGAAGCCCAAGGCCGGCACTGAAGCAACCGAGATCGACCATCGCCCGCATCTGATCCTCCCCGGCCTGATTGATTGCCATGTGCATTTCCCGCAGATGCAGGTGATCGCCTCCTATGCCGCCAACCTCTTGGAATGGCTCAACACCTACACCTTCCCCGAGGAATGCCGCTTCGTCGAAAGCGCCCATGCCGAGCGCATTGCCATCCAGTTTTTCGACGAATTCCTGCGCCAGGGCACGACCACGGCGGTGGCCTATTGCTCGGTGCACAAGGCCTCTGCCGATGCCTTCTTTGCGGAAAGCCTGAAGCGCGGCACGCTGATGATCGGCGGCAAGGTGATGATGGACCGCAACGCGCCGCAGGGCCTGCTGGACACACCGCAGCTGGGTTATGACGAGACGCGCGCCGTGATCGATGAGTGGCATGGCAAGGGCCGCAACCACGTTGCCATCACCCCCCGTTTCGCGATCACCTCGACGCCCGAGCAGATGGCGATGACGCAGAAGCTCGCGGAAGAATTTCCGGACCTGCATATCCAGACGCATCTGTCCGAGAACCACGACGAGATCCGCTACACCTGCGAGCTCTATCCGGATGCCAAGGACTATACGGACATTTATGCCCGCTACGGCCTGCTGCGGAAAAAGGCCCTCTTCGGCCATGCGATCCACCTGTCGGAGCGCGAAGCGGATGCCATGGCAGACAGCGGTGCAGTCGCCGTCCACTGCCCGACCTCCAACCTCTTTCTCGGCTCCGGCCTTTTCCCGCTGAAGGCGATCCAGCGGCGAGAAAAGCCTGTGACCGTCGCGGTCGCCACCGATATCGGCGGCGGTTCCAGCTATTCCATGTTGAAGACCATGGACGAGGCCTACAAGATCCAGCAGTTGCGCGGCGAACGCCTGAACCCGCTGGAAAGCTTTTACCATATGACGCTCGGCAATGCGGTGGCGCTCGATCTCGCCGATCGGATCGGCACGCTGGACAAAGGCACAGACGCAGATATCGTCGTGCTCAATGCCGCCGCGACCCCCGCGATGCGACTGCGGATGGAAACCGTGACATCACTTTCGGAAGAACTCTTCCTGCTGCAAACGCTGGGCGATGATCGTTCCGTGGTCGAGACCTATGTGGCAGGCAAGGCCTCGAAGCCCCAATCCGGCCTTTGAAGTAGCCCCGAGGGAGGGTGCGGATCCATGCTGTTGACCAACCTCGCGCTCGGCACGCTGATGATTTCACTGACGGTGGTCATTCACACCTTCGGCCTGATGGCTGTTACACATGTCATGGCCTGGGTCACCGACCGCATCCGCTTACATGGCCACAGAAGCCATATGCTGGCCATGAACACGGTCGTCATCGGTGTCTTTGCGGTTCTCACAGCCGAAGTCTGGCTCTGGGCCGCCGCCTATAGCCTGCTCGGCGTCGTCGACGATTTCGAGACCGCCCTCTACTTCTCGACCACGACCTTTTCCACCGTCGGCTTCGGCGACGTGGTCCCGCATCCGGAATGGCGCATGCTGGCAGCTCTCGAAGGTGTCAACGGCTTCCTGCTGATCGGCTGGTCGACCGCCTATCTTATCGCAGCCGGCATGCGCGTCGGCCCCTTCAAATCCGGCGAGCACTTCTAATGGCCCACTGTCGTCAATCCCGAAAGGCATGAAATCATGGCCCCCATTCTCGAAATCTCCGACCTGAAGGATCTCGCGCGCAAACGCGTGCCAAAGCTCTTCTTCGACTATGCCGACAGCGGCTCCTATACCGAGAGCACCTATCGCGCCAATGAGAGCGACTTTGCCAGGATCAAGCTGCGCCAGCGCGTGCTGGTCGACATGAGCGGCCGGACGCTCGAAACGACCATGGTCGGCGAGAAGGTGAAAATGCCGGTGGCGCTTGCCCCGACCGGCCTCACCGGCATGCAGCATGCCGATGGCGAGATGCTGGCAGCGAAGGCGGCAGAAGAATTCGGCGTGCCCTTCACGCTCTCGACCATGAGCATCTGCTCGATCGAGGACGTCGCCTCCGTCACCAGCCGCCCCTTCTGGTTCCAGCTCTATGTCATGCGTGACCGGGACTTCGTGATGAACCTGATCGAGCGGGCCAAGGCGGCCAAATGCTCGGCCCTGGTTCTCACCGCCGACCTGCAACTGCTCGGCCAGCGTCACAAGGATATCAGGAACAGCCTTTCCGCCCCGCCGCGACTGACGCCGAAACACCTCTTCCAGATGGCCATGCGCCCGCGCTGGTGCTGGAACATGCTGCAAACCCAACGCCGCACCTTCCGCAACATCCAGGGCCATGCCAAGAATGTCTCCGATCTTGCATCGCTCGGCGCCTGGACCAACGAGCAGTTCGATCCCAAGCTGTCCTGGAAGGATGTCGAATGGATCAAGAAACAGTGGGGTGGCAAGCTGATCATCAAGGGCATTCTCGACGTCGAGGACGCCAAGATGGCAGCAAAGACAGGCGCTGACGCGATCGTCGTCTCCAACCATGGCGGGCGCCAGCTTGACGGGGCGCATTCCTCGATATCAATGCTGCCGAAGATCGTCGACGCCGTCGGCCACAAGATCGAAGTGCATATGGATGGCGGCATCCGCTCCGGCCAGGACGTCTTGAAGGCGGTAGCGCTTGGAGCACGGGGCACCTATATCGGCCGCCCCTTCCTCTATGGCCTTGGCGCCATGGGCAAGGACGGTGTGACCAAGGCGCTGGAGATCATTGCCAAGGAGATGGATGTGACCATGGCGCTCTGCGGCAAACGACAGCTTGCCGATGTCGACAGGTCGATCATCGCAGAAAGCCCGTTCTGAGCGGCCTCAGACGATCCAGCCGCTGGAGAGCGCACTGACCCAATCCATCATGCCGTGGCGGCGCGCAAGCTCTGCCATGGCGAGATTGTCGTAGCGCACCAGCCGAAAGCTCGGCTGCCAGCCACGCGGCGCCTTCTCCAGGATTGCATAGCTGGCAAAGGGCGTAGCCGCCTGAGCCTTGTGATAGACAGGCACATCGTAGTCGAAGCCGGGGCAGCCGACACTGCCGGGATTGACGATCAGCCTGCGGTCGCTGAGTTGCACGGCACGCGGAATGTGGCTGTGCCCACAGAGCATAAGCGTCGCATCGATACCGTCCGCCAAGGCTTCGATCTCGGCCAGCGGCTTCAGGTGGAAGATGCCGTCGGCCGACAGCGTCTCGGTCCAATAGGTGTTGTCGTCCCCAGGCGTGGCGTGACAGAGAAAGACATCATCGCCGAGGAGCGCCGTTTCCGGCAGGCTCCTGATCCAGTCGAGATGCGCCGGCGACAATTGCGGATAGCTCGGCCTCTCCCAGTCCCCCATCGCCTCGAAGGGCCGATCGATGAGCGCTCGATCATGATTGCCGCGCACAGTCAGCGCGTTCAGCGGCATCAGCAGATCGGCGGTGAGCCCTGCCTCGAGCGGCCCCGAGAAACAATCGCCCAGGTTGACGACCGTATCGATCCCTTGAGCCTTGATATCCGCCAGCACCGCTTCGAGCGCCAGATGATTGCCGTGAATGTCGGCGATCGCCGCAAACCGCATACTCAGCTTCCTCGATAGGTGGAATAGCCATACGGCGAGAGCAGAAGTGGCACGTGATAATGCGCCGTGGTGTCGGAGATGCCAAAACGGATCGGGATCACGTCGAGAAAGGGCGGATCCGTGAGCGTGGCTCCCGTCCCCTTCAGATAATCGCCGGCATGAAAGAGCAGCTCGTATTGCCCGATCTGGAATTCCTCGCCGATCAGCATCGGCCCGCCATCGACGCGCCCGTCGTCATTGGTGAAGACCGTCTTGATCAGCTCTGCCTCCTCGCCATTCATCCGCATCAGCTGGATGCGAAGTCCCTGGGCGGGCTTGCCGAGGGCCGTGTCGAGGACATGGGTGGTGAGGCCGGTCATATCTGGGGCTCCCGAATCACGAAGGGGGTCTCGAAGAAAACTTCCTCGAGATTGTTGCCGGGTCCGTCGCGATCCACAACCAGGAAATCGCTGACCTCGCCGATCGCCATCAAGGGATGGTGCCAGGTGTTGCGGCGATAGTTCACCCCCTGATGCGGCGCGGCGAGAAACACCTGCGGTGCACCGGGCTTGCCGTTCTCGTCAGGCGATACCGCGACAAGGAACTGTCGACCGGACAACGGTGAAAAGCTCTGGCTGCCGAAGGGATGGCGCTCCATCATGCCGATCTCATAGGGAAAGGCCCGCGGCTTTCCACGGAAGATGTTGACGATCACCCGCGCCCCCTCGCCCGCAGTCTCTGGCGAAAACAGGCCGTGAAACCGCTCGGTCGTGCCGCCATTGATCAGCCGCATGGTCGAGGGATCGGCTTCGATGACATCGCCGAAAGGCGCGAAACTTTGAGCCGTCAGGGGACGGATGGAGAGCTCGATGGGCAAAGGGGTCATTCTCCCTGGAGATGCGGGTGGCAGCATGTCGGCGGCAAGAGCTGTTTTCCAGCCATCGCGCACCTTGGGAGGATCAAGACTCGCCGCTCCTTCGTCAACCGACAATGCGCGTCAGGCTGTGGAATCGCCAGACCAGAGCCGACGCGGCAAGCGCAAGTGCGGATACGAAGCCGAGCCAGACACCTTGCGGCCCGAGGCCGAGCGGAAAGGCAAGAGCCCAGCCAAGCGGGATAGCCACAGGCCAGTAGGCGAGGATGGAGATCACCGAAGGGATTGCGGTATCGGACATGCCGCGCAGGGCACCCACAAGCGTCGACTGAAGACCGTCGACGACCTGGCTGAGCGCGAATACAAAGAAGAGTGCGGCAGCCAGTTCGATGACGGCGGGATCTGACGAGATCAGGGCCGCGACCTCGGCCCCGTAGAGACCGAGCACCAAGGTCGCTCCGGTCAGCCAGACCGTTCCCATCCCGAGCGCCGCAAAGGTGACGCGGCGCACCCGATCAACGCGCTTTGCGCCCGCCGCCTGGGCGACACGAATGGCCACGGCTCCGGCAATCCCGAGTGGCACCATGTAGAGCAGAGTTCCGACGGAGAGCGCCACCTGATTGGCAGCGAGCGCAACCGATCCAAAGAGACCGATGAGCATGGTCGCAACCGCCATCGCAGCCGTTTCCGCGACATACATCAGGCCGAGCGGAGCGCCCTCCCGCACGAGGGACACCGTATCGACAGAGGTGCGATCGCTTCTCGTCCGCAACCGGACAGTCGACATCGACCATCGCCAGTAGGCAAAGGCCGCAAGCAGCGCAATGCTCTCGGCGACCAGTGACGCAATACCGGCCCCGACAAGGCCGAAGGCCGGCAGAGATCCAACGCCGTAGATCAGACAATAGTTGAGCGGAATGTTCAAAACACAGGCGAGCGCTCCGAAACTCACCCCCATCCAGGGGCGATCAATGGCCTCGAAGGCCGATTTGAAGATCGTGAGGACCGCATAGGGAATGAGAAAGGCGGCGATCAGATGCCAGTAGGCAGTGACCTGCGAGAGCACATCGGCCGGCTGTCCGAAATAGGGCATCAGAAGGAGCGAGGCACTCATCAACAAAGCCGCGCCAGCGCCAGTCACGGCCCCCAGCACCAAACCGGCCCGCAGGAAGGCCGCCACCTGACGACCCTGTCGCGCCCCGAAGGCCATCCCGATGCGGACAGAGATCACCGACAGAAAGCCGTAGATCGCCGCCAGCATGACGGTCGCAACCGCACCCGCAAGGCCCACGGCGGCCAGGGGCACATGCCCAAGCGGCGCAATCATCAGGGAATCCGTCACGGTAATCACGGCACCGGTGCTCAGGCCCACCACGATGGGCACGGCCAGACGCGCGATATCCTTGAGTTCAGTCAAAAAGCTGGGGGTCATGGGAATTGTGTCGTCACGTTCAGGAACATTCAAGACTGCCGCGTGCCTTCTTCAGCAGACGGTCAAGGTCTTCAAGTTCGTCGGGGGTCAGCGCGCGGGAAATACGCTCTGCTGTTTCGGCATAGATCGATTTTTCTTCTGCAATGAGCGCGCTGCATTTGGCCGTCGGTGCCAGAAGCACAGAACGTCCATCGGCACTGTCAGAGAGCTTGTCGAGATAGCCGCCGAGATGCAGCTTGCGCACCATCACCGATGCGGAAGCCCTGCTCACCCGCATCTGATCAGCCAGATCCGCAAGCCGCAGCGGCTTCTCGGCTGCGATCACCAGATAGAGATAGTCGAGTTCCGTCGCGGTCAGGTCCATGGAGCCGCTTTTCTGCGACTCTTCCCGCCATCGGAACCACATATGCCACTGCAGGCAGCGTAGACTTTCTTCCAGATCCATTTCGCACGCTCTGTATAGTTAGACTAACTAACTATACAGAGCGGATCCGTTTTGCAAGCCCCTGCCCCAAGGATGGACTCGAACCAGCGCGACAAACGAAAACAGCGCCGGTGTTTCCACCGGCGCTGCAATCGTTGAACCTTAGCCTGAAATCAGGCGGCGTTCTTGGCGTAATCGGCCGTCGGCACTTCGGCGATCGTCTTCAGTACGACGGAAGCGATCTGGTAGGGGCAGCCCTGGGAGTTCGGGCGGCGATCTTCCAGGTAACCCTTGTAGCCGTTGTTGACGAAGGAGTGCGGAACGCGGATCGAGGCACCACGGTCGGCAACGCCGTAGGAGAACTTGTTCCACGGAGCCGTCTCATGCTTGCCGGTCAGGCGCAGATGGTTGTCCGGACCGTAGACGTCGATGTGCTCCTGCCAGTTCTTGGCAAAGGCCGCCATGAGGGCTTCGAAGTATTCCTTGCCACCAATCTCGCGCATGAAGGTGGTCGAGAAGTTGCAGTGCATGCCCGAGCCGTTCCAGTCGGTGTCACCAAGCGGCTTGCAATGGAATTCGACGTCGATGCCGTAGGTTTCGCAGAGACGCAGCAGCAGGTAGCGGGCGATCCAGATCTGGTCGGCGGCCTTCTTGGAGCCCTTGCCGAATACCTGGAATTCCCACTGGCCCTTGGCCACTTCGGCATTGATGCCTTCGTGGTTGATGCCGGCTTCGAGGCAGAGGTCGAGATGCTCTTCGACGATTTCACGGGCGATCGAGCCGACATTCTTGTAGCCGACGCCGGTGTAGTAAGGGCCCTGCGGAGCCGGATAGCCCTGCTCCGGGAAGCCGAGCGGACGGCCGTTTTCGTAGAAGAAGTATTCCTGTTCGAAGCCGAACCAGGCGCCTTCGTCATCCAGGATCGTGGCGCGGCTATTCGACGGATGCGGGGTGACGCCATCGGGCATCATGACTTCGCACATGACGAGAGCGCCGTTGGTGCGAGCCGGGTCGGGATAGATGGCGACCGGCTTCAGCACGCAATCCGACGAGTGGCCTTCGGCCTGCATCGTCGAGGAGCCGTCAAAGCCCCAGAGCGGCAGCTGTTCCAGGGTCGGGAAGCTGTCGAATTCCTTGATCTGCGTCTTGCCACGCAGGTTCGCTACCGGCTTGTAGCCATCGAGCCAGATATACTCGAGCTTAAACTTGGTCATGGTGCTCTCTCTTCAGTCTCGCGCCACTCATCGGCGCAACAGAGGGGTGATTCTCCGGGTGCCCGGGAGTCGAAAGATAAAAAGCAGGAAGCGTGCCAGTTTGCAGACGGACTGCGAAATGCGGCCATTTTGTCGCAGGCGACCCGCCAAATCGCCGACATTGCAGGCCCTTCTTTAACAGATTGAGCGCATACTCATGGAACCAGAGGCGCGTGTCCGGTGTTGTCAGGCCACCTAAGATCACGAAAGCGCTGTGATGATTTTAAATTCATCACTTTTTCTGCTTTCATATTGCCCACAAAATAGGCATTTTGCACTTTTCATGTGCATTTCAGTTTCAGACGTGGTAAGCATGAACCATCGAGACAACACTCGGTGAAACGAGAGGTAGTAGCATGACAACGAACATGGTTCGGGAATCGGCGAAGATCTACGAATTCCCGGTGCGTGACCTGGCCCGCCTCAACGCCATGCGTGAGCGCCAGACGCCGAAACCCGTGATCTATGAGAGCGGTTCGGCAAGCTGGTATCACGAGGAAGCGATCCGCGAAGCCGAACGGGCGCCGAAGCAGTAAGGGCGAAAGCCCAACAAGAAAGCCGCCCGCATTGCGGACGGCTTGAAGCATGCGACGGGCGGGCCAGTGCCCGCTCTTTTCGTTTCACATACTCTGAAACGCTGAGGCGCCGAACGGGACGTCGCTACCAGCCTCGCCTGGACAGCACTTGCCGCGATTTCGCACGGTGCAGCTGCAGGGCGTGTCAGTCCCTTTCCGGAAGCAGACTTTCGAGGCGGAGCCGCGCAATTTTTTCCACCTGCTGGCAGGCGGTGTCGAATTCCTGGTCTTGGGAGTTGGCGATGCGCGTTTCGAAGGCGGCAAGAATGTCGTCCTTCGTCAGCCCTTTGACCGCGATGATGAAGGGAAAGCCGAACGTCTCGACATAGGCCGTATTCAGCTCGGTAAAGCGGGCATGTTCGTCAGCGCTCAACCGATCGAGCCCGGCGCCAGCTTGCTCTCGCTTGCTGTCTTCCGTCAGCTCGCCCGCAATCGCAAGCTTGCCTGCAAGATCAGGATGCGCACGCAATACGCCCAGCCGCTCATCCTGGCTTGCCGTGCGAAACATCGCAGCCATAGCATCATGCACGTCGAGCGCCGTCAGCGGCGCCTCGATCATGCCTGCATCGAAGGCACGCTCCGCAATGAAGGGCGAATGTTCGAACACCCCGCCGAAACGCTGAACGAAGTCCGCTCTGTCCATGCCGTCAATCCAGTATCATGTGAGGCCGCAGCTGTGACAGCAGCGGCAAGGAGGGCCTGCCCGCGCATCCCGCGAAGCAGTTGATGACAAGGATTAGCCGAGCCCCCTGGTCTTGTCGAGTTTCCGAAGGCGACAGGCACTTTCAACGCAAACCCCAGGGTCCTTAGCTTGCAGCAGACCCGGATCGACCTATCTACAGCTCGCTCCCCCCATCACATTTGAAAGGATACCCCATGCCGATTGCCAAAGGCTATGCCGCAACGGATGCCTCCAAGCCATTGGTTCCCTTCACCTTCGAGCGTCGCGAACCGAACGCGGACGACGTGGTGATCGAGATCAAGTTCTCCGGCATCTGCCATTCCGACATCCACCAGGCCCGCAACGAATGGGGCAACTCGACCTTCCCCATGGTCCCCGGCCACGAGATCGCCGGCATCGTGACAGCAGTCGGCTCGAGCGTTTCGAAATACAAGGTCGGCGACCGCGTCGGCGTCGGCTGCTTCGTCAATTCCTGCCTGCATTGCGAACGCGACCTTTACCGCGAACAGTATATGCCCGGCCTCGTCGGCACCTATAACTCCACGGAAGTCGACGGCGTGACCCCAACGCAGGGCGGCTATGCCGACTCCATCGTCGTCCAGGAAGACTATGTGCTGAGCATTCCGGACAACATCCCGCTCGACAAGGCAGCACCGCTGCTCTGCGCCGGCATCACGCTCTATTCGCCGCTCAGCCACTGGAAGGCTGGCCCCGGCAAGAAGGTCGCCGTCATCGGCATGGGCGGTCTCGGCCACATGGGCGTCAAGATCGGCGCCGCCATGGGTGCAGACGTCACCGTGCTCAGCCAGAGCCTGTCGAAGAAGGAAGACGGCCTCGCCTTCGGCGCCAAGGAATACTATGCCACCTCGGATCCGGAGACCTTCAAGACGCTCGCCGGCACCTTCGACCTGATCCTCTGCACCGTCAGCGCCGAGATCGACTGGAACGCCTACCTGAACCTTCTGAAGGTCGACGGCACCATGGTCCTGCTCGGCGTGCCGGAAAACCCGGTTCCCGTGCATGCCTTCGCCCTGATCGCCGGCCGTCGCTCGCTCGCCGGCTCGATGATCGGTTCGATCAAGGAGACCCAGGAAATGCTGGACTTCTGCGGCAAGCACGACATCACGCCGGAGATCGAGATCATCGACATCGCCCAAGTGAACGAAGCCTATGAGCGTGTCATCAAGAGCGACGTGCGCTACCGCTTCGTCATCGACATGGCGAGCCTCGCCAAGGATTGAGCTGCGAAGACGGAATGAGAAGGGCCCGGTCTGCGCTGGGCCCTCTTTTCGTGGATAGGCCTGTCCCCAAACGAGACGTCATCCTCGGCCTTGTGCCGAGGATCTACTGCGGTCGAATGCAATTGCAACGTCGCAGATGCTCGGGACAAGCCCGAGCATGACGACCTCACAGCTCAAGCCCGTCTTGCCAGGCCCTTGGCGGTATCAAACCTGCAGCTGATACCCATTCCGCTCCGGAAACGGCCAATCCGCTAGCAGCGCCATATCCGGCTTGAAGAGCTCCACCTTCAGCGGGTAGCACTTGGCAACATCACTCGAATGGCTGGCGCTGCAATCTCCACCCGGACACGCGGAAAGAGCGCCCAGCAGGTCGATTTCTGCAAACATTTCGAGGAAATCGCCGGGACGGACGGGGCTTGCCTTCATGAAATACTGCTGCGTATCGCGGGTGAAACCGGTGCACATGAAGACGTTCAACACATCATGCACATGCGGCTCGACCACCTTGATGTCAGCACCCGTGTGATGCGCCAGCGCCCGGCAGAGATTGGAATGGCAGCAATGATGGTAGTCGCCGCCTGAGAGCAGCCGGTTGGTATAGGGATCGCAACGCGTGCCGATCACGTCATGTACGCCGCCACCGAATTCGTCGAAACCATACCAGCCGAGCGTATCATGGCTGATCGTCGCCATGGGGCGCAGCGACGGCAGATTGCTCCACAAGCGATTGCCTGTTGTCACATGGGTCGCATGCAGCGCCCGCGTTTTGCCGGAAAAGAAGCGCTCGGAGAGATCATTGGCGTTCCACAGATTGAGGTCGCCGACCTGCGGTCCCTCGACACTGACGATGCGGAAGAAATGCCCTTTTGGCACCTCGAACGTGTTGCCCTCGCGCGGCTCAACGATCACCTCGCCGACCTTCTCCATCGTCGCCCGCGCCCGCTCCAGAATGCTCATGTCGGGTGCGACAAGTGACTCGACCGGATAGCAGACGACAGGTTTCACGGCGCGGCGGGCAGCCGCATCGGCGGGAACGGGGACGTTGGCGTTGAAAGATGGCATGGGCGGCTCCGGGGATCGGCACATAAAGGAGGTTTGCCGCAAGGTGCCCCACCTGTCCCCTCAAGACAACCGCCTCTCTTCTTGCCCCATGGCCAAGTCTGACTTAGTCATGGAGCCATGAAACTGCCACCGCTCCCCCCGCTCCGCGCCTTCGAGGCCGCCGCCCGTCGCGAAAGCTTCCTGCAGGCCGCGACCGAACTCGGCATGACGGCAGCAGCCGTCAGCCAGCATGTGAAGGCACTGGAGGATTGGCTGGGTCTTGCCCTCTTCGAACGCCGCCCGCGAGGCGTGCGCCTCAACGCTGACGGCCGCGAACTCGGCGCCGCCTGCTCGGAAGGCCTCGGCCACATCGCCCGCGCCGCAGAGCGGTTGACCGCCCGCAAATCCATGGCCCGCGCCAGCCTCGCCAGCATGCCGTCGGTGGTCACCCACTGGCTCGGCCCCCGCCTGCCGCGCTTCCGCGCCCAACATCCTCAGATCCAGGTCTCGATCGTCTATCCTTTGGGGTCATTGACCCCGGATGAAGCCGGCGCCGACCTGTTGATCTGCCACGGGACCCGCCCGCCGGGTCGGGCGGACCACATCCTGGACGCCGCCACGCGGCCCACATGTGCGCCCGCCTATCTGGAGCGGCACGGGCCGATCTCAACACCCGCTGACCTCCTGAAACAGGACCTGCTGCACGACGCGACCGAGGCCGCCTGGCAATCCTGGCTGGCGGCACGCGGGATCGAGGGCCAGACACCTGCGGGACCGCTCTATGCCGATTTCAACCTGCTGGTCAGTTCGGTGCTGTCAGGCCTTGGCATCGGCCTTTGCCCGACCGCCCTCATCACCGACCATCTGGCAGCGGGCACGCTGAGCGTGCTGTTCGATGAAGCCGCCGACGAGGACAAGGCCTATTGGCTGCTGTCAGGCGGGGATCTGTCCGAGCCGGCCGCGATCTTGCGGGATTGGTTGCTGGCGGAAGCCGCGAGTTCGGCTTCGATCGCCTGATACTCGACGCAGGCCTTCTCATACTCGGTACGGAATGCCGGGGATTCCATGAGCTTGGACTTGAGGTCGCCGAGTGTCGTCATCAGGCCCTCACCAAACCGGCTTGTGAAACTTGTGCCAGTGCTCGGCAATCTCAATCCGCTTGGGCACCCAGACCTTCTCATGGCTCGTCACATAATCGATGAACCGCGCCAGCGCCGCAGCGCGGCCCGGACGACCGACGAGGCGGCAGTGGAGGCCGACGGACATCATCTTCGGGCTGCCGTTCTTTCCCTCATCGTAAAGCACATCAAAGGCGTCCTTGAGATAGGTGAAGAACTGGTCGCCGGTGTTGAAGCCCTGCGGCGTGGCGAACCGCATGTCGTTGGTTTCAAGCGTATAGGGGATGATCAGGAAGGGCTTGCCTTCGAGATCCGGCACCCAGAACGGCAGGTCGTCGGAATAATTGTCGGAGGAGTACGTGAAGCCGCCTTCCTCCATCACGAGGCGCAGCGTGTTGTCAGAAGGCTTGCCCTGATACATGCCGAGCGGATGCGAGCCGGTCAGTTCCTTGTGCAGGCGAACCGCCTCGCGGATATGCTCGCGCTCGACGTCTTCTGGGAAATCCTTGTATTCGAGCCAGCGATAGCCGTGGCTGGCGATCTCCCAGTCGGCTTCCTTCATCGCGGCAACCGCTTCCGGGTTGCGCGCCATGGCGAGCGTGACGCCATAGACGGTGACGGGCACTTTCCGCTCGGTGAACATCCGCCAAAGCCGCCAGAAGCCGGCGCGCGAGCCGTATTCGTAGATCGACTCCATGTTGAGATTGCGCTGGCCGGGCCAAGGCTGGGCGCCGACGATTTCTGACAGCAGGTTTTCCGAGGCCGGATCGCCGTCGAGAATGCAGCTTTCGCCACCCTCCTCGTAATTCACCACGAACTGCACCGCGATCCGCGCATCGCCGGGCCATTTCGGATCGGGAATGTCGCGGCCATAGCCTATCAGGTCGCGGGGATAAGGAGCAGTCGTCATCGGTTCACCTCTCGTGTTTTGACGCGAGGCTATTGGCGAGGGCGGCGCCTGTCGAGATGGAAAACACGCATCTTGCTGCAGCGCACAGGTGTCAGGCGATCTTGCGGCTCGAAACCCGGCCCAGCGGATGCAGCGAATGTACGGTAAACGGCGCACCACGTTCAGTCTCGACAAACAGCGCGAGATTGGTCACCACGACAGGCTCGGCGAGAACCGGGTCGAAATGCGCCTTCAAGCCCTGCTCGATTCGCGGGAAATCTCGCGCCAGGAGCGGCCCCGTCAGTGTCATGTGGAAACGGTATTCGTCCATCACATAAGGATGGCCCCAGCGGCTGAGATTGCTGAACTGCGGCGCAGACAAGCGGTCGGGATTGCGCCGTTCGATCTCGACTTCGGAAAGCGGCGCACGAAAACCATCGAAGGCCTGCACAACGGAGGCCGCGAGATGATCGACCTCCGGGCAAGGCCGCTGCAGGATGAGCCCGAAGACGTCGCCGATCCGGCCAACCGAAAGCCCGCGCAATGCGACTGGCTCCATCTGGCCGGCGAAATGCATCAGGTCGCGCAGGAGAGAGGCCTCGTTTGAACCTTCGCTCAAGCGGAACGGCGCCTTGAATGTCGCATGAAAGCCGAAGCGTCGCGGAAGCGCCGTGTGAAAGGCAATCTCGTGCACGCCAAGGCCTTTCAGCCCCGGATGCTCCTCCGCCTCGCCGGAGAACACGTTGCGGCCAAGCCAGCGCGCCGCTGCATCGGCAAGCGGATCACGGGCAGGCGGCGTAAAGCAGATGGCATAGCGCATGTCGAGCACCTCACACTGGCTCGCGACGGCACTTTAGCAGTTGCCGTTACAACCCGGTGGATAGGTGATTTGCATGACAGTATCACGAAGCGCGCGAGGCAATTTCGCGGCAGCTCCCCGAGCTAATCCCTGTGATTTCAGGGTATTTCGGTAAATTACTCATCACCTGTGCGACGCGCAGCCACCGAAACGTGATGGGCGAAGGCAAAACCGTGAGGCAACTGCAGGGCTCCACCGGCAATAGAATCGAGAACTGCATCCGCCAGCCGGTGCGCAATGCCGAAGCTCACCTTGAAGCCGCCGGCCAGCGCATGCACACGAGGATGATCGGGATGAGGGCCGACCATCGGATCCCGATCCACCGCCTTGGGTCTGAGACCCGCCCAACGCTCGACAATCTCCGCCCCGCCCAGCATCGGCGCAAGCTCGCGTGCGGCGGCAATCAGGTCATCGAGTTGCCCATCGGTGGAAAACGGATGTTCGAACGTGTTTTCGCTGGTGCTGCCGATGGCGACCAGCTCGCCTTCATGCGGCACCACGTAGAGGCCGTCGAGATAGAGGAGCGGCAGATCCGTCGGCAGGTCCAGTCTGAGCAGCGCCGCCTGCCCCTTAACGCCCCTTCCGAGCGGCTTGCGAAGCGCCGGTCCGATGGCTTCGAGCAGCGGGAAGGACCCGACACCGGCTGCGACCAGCAGATCCCCGTAACCGATGACGGTCCCGTCGGCGAGCTTCACCTGGCTTGCCTGCGCATCGATCGATTGCACGGCGGCCCCGACCAGCAACCGCACACGCCCCGATCGTTCGAGACGCGCCCGGATCGTGGCCGTCAAAGCACGCGGCGAGACGCGGCCCGCGAGGCGATCGAACACAACGCCAGCCTCCGAAAACTTCGGCGAGGGCCAGTCGGCAAAGGGACTCTCGTCAAGGACGGTCCAGTCGAAGGCCCTGCCTTCCTGGTTCCAGTTCGTTGCCGCCTCTGCCGAATGGCGTTGGGCAATCGGTCTCAGATGCGGCTTTGGCAAGGCGATGAGACGACCGCAGCGCTGATAGCCAGCCGAGAGCCCCGTTTCGCTCTCAAGCGCGGCAATCTCCGCCTCGAGTGACAACAGCCCCTCGAATTGCAGCTGCTTCTTCTCGTTCCACCGATCCGGCATATGCGCCATCAGGGCGCCGAGCAGCCCGCCGCTCGCTCCGCTCGCAATACCGTCACCGTCGATCAGGATCGTATCGATGCCACGGCGCTCTGCCTTCAAAGCCGCCCAGAGGCCCATGATGCCGCCACCGACGATCACGAGATCGGCGCGCAATTGACCTGACATCGCAGCCGTTTTATCGGACATCACCATGACCCATTCAAATTATCCGCCAGGCACCGGCGACACCAAGGCACCGTTGGCCTGGCACGACGGCGATATGCCCTTTTCCACCGCCTTTGGCGATCATTTTTATTGCCAGACCGATGGCCGGCTCGAATGCGGCCACGTCTTCCTGGCCGGCAATGGACTTCCGGATCGCTGGCGCAATGCGGACGATTTCACCATCGGCGAACTCGGCTTCGGCACCGGGCTGAATGCCTGCGAGACCTGGCGGCAGTGGAAGGAGCATCGTGATCCCGGCGCTTACCTCCACTTCGTGTCCTTCGAGCTCTTCCCCATGCAGGCGGAAGAGATCGACCGCGCGCTCGCCCACTGGCCGGAGATCGATGCCGAGCGGCAGGCGCTGGTCTCGCTCTGGCCGACAGATCCTTCAGGCGTCGTTGAAATCGATCTTGATGACCACACGCGTCTGTCCGTCGTCTGCGGCGATGCACTGGAGAACCTGACGGCAAGCATGCTGACCTTCGATGCCTGGTTCCTCGATGGCTTCGCGCCGTCGCGCAACAGCGCCATGTGGTCGGCGGAATTGATGCAGCGGGTCCACGACACGACACGGGTGGGCGGCAGCTTTGCGACCTATGCCGCGGCCGGTTTCGTCAGGCGCAATCTCGGAGCTGCCGGTTTTGACGTCGAGCGCCGACCAGGTTTCGCGGGCAAGCGGGAAATGCTGTGCGGCGTCAGGCGCTCGGCCTGATCAGCCTTCGGCGGCGATCCCGGTAACGGACCTGCCGCTCCATTGCTCGATCTTGCGCATCAGAAGTTCCGGCGAGATCGGCTTGGAAAGATAGTCGTCCATCCCGGCGGCAAGGCAAGCCTCACGGTCGCTGTCGAGCGCATGGGCTGTCACGCCGATGATCGGGATCCGTCCTTCGCCGCGCGTCGCCTCTTCCGCCCGGATCGCGCCGGTCGCCTGGTGGCCGTTCATGACCGGCATCGAGACGTCCATCAGAATGAGATCAGGCGGCTCGCTACGCCAGGCCTCGACGGCCTCCTCGCCATTGCCAACGATGCGATAAGCGATGCCGCTTCCGGTGAGTATCTGGCGGAAGACGATCTGGTTCACCGCATTGTCCTCGGCGATCAGCACCCGAAGGGCACTGTCATCGCGGACGTCGACAGCAGCCGGCTTGCGCTCCAAAGTTACAGGGACGCGCGGAGCCAGTGGCGCAGGTGGCGAAAGCGGACGCAAGCGAGGCGAATTCACGCCATGAACGCGCGCCGTTCGCACCACATCGATGATCGCTCCACGCAACACATTGGCCCGCGCCGGCTTCATCAGATGCGCCTGGATCTTCAGGCTTTCAAACAGCCTGTCATCGCCGACCATATCCATCGAGGTCAGGAAGACCAGCGCAATATCGTCGAACCGACGATCGCTGCGGATCGCCTTCGCGACGTCGATGCCGTTCATATCGGGCATCTGGTAGTCGACGACGACGACGTCAATCGCGAGCCCTTCTGTATGGGCTGCATCGAGAATATCGAGGCCGGTCGGTCCATCCGGAACCGCGAGCCCGTCGAAACCCCACATATCCAGTTGCTCGGTGATGATTCGGCGATTGACGGCGTTGTCATCGATGACCAGCACCCGCGCATCCTTGACCGTGGCTGGCAGTTCCTTCTGGCCGCGGCGCTCGGCAACGATGGCGAGCGGCAATTCGACGGTGAAGGCTGAGCCGCGCCCGACCTCGGATTCGACCTGCAGCTTGCCCCCGAAGAGGCGCACGAGACCGCCGGTGATCGCGAGTCCGAGACCCGTACCCTCGTGGCGACGGGTCGAAGATGTGTCAACCTGGGAGAATTTCTCGAAGATCTTCGCCTGCATGCCCTGGGGAATGCCGATGCCGGTATCCTCGATCCGCAGCTTCAGGATCGCCTGCCCCTCCGCCACAGCGTCCGCGGACACCTCGACATGCACGTGGCCCTTTTCGGTGAACTTGATCGCATTGCCGAGCAGGTTCGTCACGATCTGCCGGAAACGCCCCGGATCACCCATGAATGTGTGGCGCACCTTCTGCTCGCCGGAGACCACGAGTTCGATATCCTTCTCGGCAGCGGCGGCAGACAGCAGCGTCGCCACATCTTCGATGGCTTCCACCGGATCGAAGGGCGACTTGCGCAGCTTCAACTGTCCGGCATCGATCTTCGAGAAATCGAGAATGTCGTTGATGATGGTGAGCAACGCGTTGCCGGACTTCACCATGATGTCGACAAAGGTCTTCTGACGGCTGTCGAGCTCGGACTTCGACAGCAGTTCCGCCATGCCGAGAACGCCATTCATGGGCGTGCGGATCTCGTGGCTCATATTGGCGAGGAAGTCGGACTTCGCCTTGTCGGCCGCCTCGCTGCGCGCCAAGAGCACTTCCAGTTCGGCTTCGCGCTCCTTCAGCTCGGTGAAATCGGTGAGCACGACAACACAACTGCGGTCGCCACCGAAGGTCGCTTCCAGCTTGACCCAGGTCTTGCCGTCGACGAGGAAATTGGTCGAGACTGCGTTTGCTGTCTGCACGGCCGATTGCCATTGCTGCAGAATGTCGTGCGCTTCCTCGCCGAAATCGCCACGCGCCGCGCAATATTCGAATATCGGCCGCCAGCTTTCGCCCGACGCCACCAGGTTTTCGGGCAGGTTCAGGATGCGGCTGAAGGAAGGATTGACCTCCGCGATCCGTCCCTGCTCGATCATCATCAGGCCCTGCGTCATCATCCGCATGGATTCCTGGACGAAGCGCCCGAGCCGCTCCAGCTTTTGCTGCGCCTCGTCGATCTCGCGTTCGCGCGCCCGCATCTCGGTGAGATCGGAATAGGTGAGCAGGATCTTGCGGTCATGCAACCGCGTGATCGTGGCCAGAACGAACTTGCCATCGTCATAGGCAAGTTCGGTGACATGCGAGCCTTCCAGCGCATCGAACTGCGCAAGACGGGCGCGATAGCCTTCCTCGAACTCGATACCAGGCCAGGCATAGCCGAGCTTGTGGTTCATCTCGCAATAGGACCGGAAGGGCAGCCCGTTCAGCTGCATGTCAGCCGGCCAGCGCCAGATTTCCCGGCACTTCTCGTTGGCGAATTCGACCATGTAGTCGGAATTCATGATCACCACGCCGACTGGCATGACCTGCAACATCGAGACGATGTCGGCATAGAGCGACTCGGCGCGTGCCTGGGCCGCGACCAGAGCCTCCTGGCCCTTCTTGAGCATCGAGATGTCGTTGACCGAGCCGACGAGGTAATGCTTGTTCTGCGCCGTGGTGATCCGGCTCAGGCGCGTGATCACCGAGATTTCCTCGCCGCCGCGGACGACGACTTCCCGGTTCTTCTCGATCATTTCGCCGGTCGCGAAGATCCGGAGGTTCTCCTCCTTCATGATCTGACCGTTCTCCGGCCAGAGTTCTTCTTCGGTCAGCCCGTAGATGTCTTCCCGACGCTGGCCGTGAAGGTCCTCATAAGCCTTGTTCACATAGATCATCCGGCGATCCGGATCGCGGATGAAGACAGGCACCGGCATCTGCTCGAGCGCTGCGCGATAAAGCAGCGTCTCTTCTTCGCGCTGATAAATGTCGGAGACGTCGGTATAGGTCAAAAGAATGCGCCCGCCCTCAAGGCGGCGGCTTGCGCCGGCAAGTGCCCGCCCCGACGGCGTCTTCACGTCGATCAGCGGCCCCTCTGCGAGGCTGAGCACCTGTTCGATGCGATAGGCGACGCGCTCGTCGATTTCTTGTGCAGAGAGATTGGGCATTCTGCGGACCATCGCCAGCGTCAGAAAGTCCCTGTAGGACATGCCCTCCAGCTTCTGCGAGGCATCAAATTCCGTCATCTCGATGGCCGCCGCATTGGCAAAAGAGATCTGCAAATCGGGATCGAGAACGATGATGCCGACCGGCAGCGAGGCCATCAGGCTGTGAAGCTGCAATTGCAGCGCTTCCGATTCCTGTCGGACGGATTCCAGCTTCTCCTGCTCGTGTCTGAGAGGAGAGAGATCGGTGATCGAGCCGACGATGTAGCGTTCGCCATCCGGCCCGGTGACGGCCCCGGTGCGGCTGAGGACGGGGATTCGCGTGCCATCGGCCCGCATGAAGTTGTCCTGAAATTCCTCTGTCACGCCGCATTCGAGGACGCGCTGGTTGCCCTCGAAATACTCCTGGCCGAGCTCGGGGAAATTTTCCTGCTCGGTCCGCCCCAGGAGATCCTGGATGGGCCGTCCTACCATCTGCGAATAGACGCTGTTGGCAAAGAGCAGCCGGTGGTCAGAGCTGCGCACATAGGTCGCAATGGGATATTGCTCGAGCACGGCCTGGAAGAGGGCAACAGAGGGCAGCGTCCCCAAGACCGATGGGTCGGACGGTGTTACCGTTCTTTGCTCCTCCATGAAACCGAAGAGATAGAGCCGGTCGTCGTCGTCGAAGAAACGTTCGATATGCAGGACCCGCGTCGGTCCGCCGGGCTCAGCCCGCAGCTGCAGCGCTTCCTCTTCCCCGAACACCAGGACCCGCCGCTCGCGATCGTCGCGCAAGGCGTCCAGATCGCTTCCAAGGATTTCGCGATCGCTGCGACCGACGAAGCTTTCGGCCGACAGGTTGTGCAGGTCGGCGAAGGCCGCATTGACGGCGACGTAACGAAGCTCGCTGTCCTTCACGTAGGAAGGCAGATCGAGCACCGCGATCTTGTCGCAGACCAAGTCCAGCAAGTCGCTTCCCCGGATCAAATCAGTTTCTCCCTCCTCCGATCAATGACGCGGAATGGTAAACAGCGGGTAAGCGAAGCACCATCCAAAGCTTTAAAAGCGAAGCAGAATGAACGCGTATCCCTGACGGATCACTCCAGCCGCACCACTGTTCCAGATGAGCCGGTTTTTCGTCGCAAACGGCAATGCCTTTTGGCTTCCGAACCTGCGAGACTTGATGTCGAGATTGACACAATGGATCGACCATGAGCGACATTACGACCTCCGCCTTGTCCGAGACTGAAACCCAATCCGGTGGCGGCGAGCGCCGCAGGCGCACGGGTGGTCGGGGAGCCGAACGTGTCCGCACCGGTGCGGCCGGCAAGTACCGCAATCTCGTCAATCGCCTGACCAAGACCGAGCTTCTCGACCCGTCGGCCCTCGACGACATGCATGAGGCATCGCTCACCATTCTCGAAGAGATCGGCATGGACATCATGCTGCCCGAGGCGCGCGCCATCATGAAGGCGCATGGCGCAGAGGTGACGGAGGGATCCGACCGCGTCCGCTTCGACCGCGGCCTGATCATGGACATGATCGCGTCGGCCCCGCGCGAATTCCAGATGTTCGCCCGCAATCCCGAGCGGAACGTCAAGATGGGCGGCAACAACCTGGTATTTGCCCAGATCGCCTCTGCCCCCTTTGTCGCAGACCGCGAGGGCGGCCGCCGCGCCGGCAACCAGGAAGACTTCCGCAAGCTGGTCAAGCTTGCTCAGTGCTACGACGTGATCCACACGACCGGCGGCTATCCGGTCGAGCCGATCGACATCCACGCCTCGGTGCGCCATCTCGACTGCCTCTCCGACATGGTGAAGCTGACCGACAAGGTCTTCCACTGCTACTCGCTCGGCAAGCAGCGCAATCTCGACGCGATCGAGATCGCCCGCATCGGCCGTGGTGTCTCCATGGAGCAGATGGAAAGCGAGCCCTCGCTCTTCACCATCATCAACTCGTCTTCGCCGCTCCGCCTCGATGGGCCGATGCTTCAGGGCATCATCGAAATGTCGTCGCGCGGCCAGGTCGTCGTCATGACGCCGTTCACGCTCGCAGGCGCCATGGCGCCCGTCACGATCGCCGGTGCGGTCGTGCAGCAGAATGCCGAAGCGCTGTGTGGCATCGCCTTCACCCAGATGGTCAAGCGCGGCGCCCCTGTCGTCTATGGCGGCTTCACCTCGAATGTCGACATGAAGACCGGTGCGCCTGCCTTCGGCACGCCCGAATACATGAAAGCCGTCATTGTCGGTGGCCAGCTCGCCCGCCGCTACGGCATCCCTTACCGTACCTCGAACACCAATGCAGCCAACACACTGGACGCCCAGGCAGCCTATGAGAGCGCCTTCTCGCTCTGGGCCCTGACGCAAGGGGGCGGCAATTTCATCATGCATTCGGCCGGCTGGTCAGAGGGTGGGCTGACTGCCTCCTTTGAAAAATTCATTCTCGACGTCGACATGCTGCAGATGGTCGCCGAGTTCCTGACGCCCCTCGACGTCAGCCAGGATGCGCTGGCGCTGGATGCCGTGCGCGAAGTCGGCCCTGGCGGCCACTTCTTCGGCACGGCTCATACGCTCGCCCGCTATGAGAGTGCCTTCTATTCGCCGATCCTCTCCGACTGGCGCAATTTCGAGACCTGGACGGAAGCCGGCCGCCCGACAACTTATGACCACGCCAATCGTGTCTTCAAGGAAAAGCTTGGCTCCTACGAGCGCCCGCCGATTGACCCGGCCGCCGAGGAAGAACTCGACGCCTTCGTGGCGAAACGCAAGGCCGAGGGCGGGGTTGCGACGGATTTCTGAGGAATGGAATCCGACCAGGAAACGCGGAGATCCCGACAGACAAAAGCCCCGACCCGTTAAGGTCGAGGCTGCATGGTTTTGAAGTTCGAAAACGGGCTTCCTCCTGACGGAGGTCGCCTGCCCGCTATGCGGAGCGACGCATCCCGGATGCATAGCCTCTGTCGACTTGGGCATTGCTGTTGACGGCACTGATCTCGAAACGCTGAACCAGTTGGCGCAGGCGCGTACTTTCAGTGGCAAGGCCTGCACTCGCAGCACTCGTCTCTTCGACCATGGCCGCGTTCTGCTGAGTGAACTGGTCCATTTGATTGACGGCCGTGTTTACTTCGGCCAGTCCGGTCGCCTGTTCCTTTGCAGATGTGGCAATGGCGTTCATCTGGACGTTGACGGTCGTGATGAAGCTCTCGATCGTCTTCAACGCGGCACCGGTGTCGCTGACCAGCTTCACGCCTTTGGACACTTCCTCCGTCGAAACCCGTATCAGGTCCTTGATTTCACGAGCAGCTTGCGCTGACCGCTGTGCAAGTTCGCGGACTTCCTGGGCGACAACCGCAAATCCCTTGCCGGCGTCGCCGGCACGGGCCGCTTCAACGCCCGCATTGAGGGCCAAGAGGTTGGTCTGAAAGGCGATCTCGTCAATCACACCGATGATGTTGGAAATCGACTGAGACGACTGCTCAATACGTCCCATGGCTTCAACGGCGCTGGCAACGACGGTGCCGGAAGTCTCGGCACTGTGTGCTGCATCCGATGCAGCGGCGCGCGCCTCCTCCACGCGGTTTGAAGCATGACGGACATTGACCGTAATTTCGTCGAGCGCTGCAGCTGTCTCTTCGAGCGATGCAGCCTGCTGCTCGGTGCGTCGTGACAGATCATTCGTGCTGCCACTGATCTCGCGGCTACCAGTGTCGATCGAGTTGGTGGTGTGAGCGACGGCGGAAAGTGTCTCGGCAAGCTGCGAGACAGCTTCATTGAAGTCATTGCGCAATGTCTCGAATTCCTCGGCGAAAGGCTGCTCCAGGCGGACCGTGAGATTGCCCTTTGCGAGTTCCGCCAGACCGCCTGCCAAGGTTGCGGTTGCCTGGGTCATCGTCTCGGAGCGAGCCTGATCCAGTCTTGCCCGCTCGGCGCGTTCGGCCTCGGTCAAGGATTGCTGCTGCTTCGAATCGGCCTCGAGTTTCCGGGCAGCGATTGCGTTGGCCCGGAATACTTCCACTGCGGCGGCCATGGAGCCAAGCTCATCACGACGCCCCATCGCAGGAGTGTCGATGGCGGTGTCACCTTCAGCCAGCTTGCGCATGGCGACAGTCATGCCGCGAAGCGGGGCTGCGAGGCTGCGCGTCAGGAGGATGCCCATGGCAACGGCGATGAGGGCAGCGGTCAACCCCCCGGCAATCAGGGTCTTGGTACCCGTCTCGAACGCCGCGTTCTGCATAGCTGTTCGCTCGTCGGCAACTTTCTGGCTCGCTTCGTCGAGAGCCGTGAGCGCCTTGCGGATATCGCTCAAGCGCGCGGTCGTCGCAATATTGCTGCGGGTCTCTTCAATCTTTGCCGGATCGCGTGCGTTGGCGACCGTCGCATCGAGCTGAGCGTAGAACGTCTGTATCGCCTGGCGTGCCGGGGGGAGATAGGTTTCGGCTTCCGCTTTGCTAAGCTTCTGCTCAAGTTCACTCATGAGCGGCGGCACGGCATCGCCATACTTTGCCATGCGCTCGATGAATTCCTCATTCAGACTGGCGACAAAGCCTCGCATGGCATTCTGGTGCTCGACCAGCGTCGCAAGTATCTGACCTGATAACTTCAGGACCGACTGCGTCTGCTGATTGGCCAGCGTCGCGTCATGGATCCGCTGCATCGACACAAATGCCACGGAGCAGAAGGCGATGACAACGAACAGGACAGAGGCGAATGCCAGGGTCAGCTTGCGGGATACTCGGAGGTTTTTCATAGCCGTCTTTCAGAAGTTGCTTTCATACCTCCACCTATCGCCTCGACCCCTTAATATTTATGGAATTTAGGAGAACGGCATAAAAAAAATCCGCTCCACAGCAAAACTCAGCTGAGCTGCTTCAGGTACGCCTGATAGGTCTGATGGGGCTCCGGCTCGAAACGGTCCGGCATGACTTTCCAGTCCTCGACCCGGTCGAGGCGGAAGTCGCGGAAGCCGGCGCGCATCTCGCACCAGGCGGTCATCACCCAGATCGCCCCGAACGCGGCGAGCCCCAGCGGCCAGACGACACGCTGGCTGCGCTCGCCGGGCAGCGAATGATAGGCGATCCAGACCTTGCGCTTGGCCGACAACGCAGAACGCACGTCGCCCAAACAATCCGGCACGACCGGTTGGGCCGATGAGCGGAAAGCGTGGATCGGCGCGGAGATCAGCCGCTCGGCATGATCCTTCGGCAGCATCGCCAGCATCTTGTCCTTCGCCTCGCGCGCCGCCTGGCCGAGCCTTGGATCCCCCAGCATCTCGACGGCGCGAAGCCCGAAGGCGAGCGCCTCCAGCTGCTCGAAGGTGAAAGTGAGCGGCGGGGCATCGAAGGCCTCGCGCAGCATGTAGCCGACGCCGCGCTCTCCTTCGATCGGGGCGCCCGAGGCGATCAGGTGATCCATGTCACGGTAGATGGTCCGCGGCGCAACCTCCATCTTCTCGGCAATCTCGGCGGCCGTCATGGCGCGGCCCGTCGAGCGCATCAACTGGATGATCCGGAAAAGGCGGTCTGCGGGGCGCATGCGATACCTCCGGCAATAGCTATGGCCACAAGGTTGTCAGTTGGGTCGTGGTAGGTCAAGCCGTCAACAGCAAAGGGAGACCCTCATGACCACCACCACCGTCCTCGAACTCGCCGTCTGCACCGTCACCGACAGGCCCGCAGCAGAACAGGCAAGACGTGCCGCCATGGCGGCGGTAAACACCTATCCGGGCTTCGTCAGCTGGCGGGCGCTGACCGCCATCGAACAGGGCGACATGATCGCCGATCTCGTCGAATGGGCAGACAAGGAAAGCGCCGACGCAGCAGCCGCGAAAGTTCAGGCCGACCCCGCCTTCGCACCTTACATGGCAGCAATCATGGGTGTTACCCTGATGCAGCACTTCGAAACCAACGGAACGATCTGAGCGATCATGGCCGAGCCACTGAAACACCTGATCGGCCTACACACCGCCCGCGATACGGCTGATGCCGTGGCGCGGGCCTGGGGAACCTTCGATCACGCCGCCTTTGTCGCGGACATCCTGCCCGTCATCGACGGGCTGGAACTGATGCAGCGCGGCCAATGCATCGCGGATGCGCTGCACCGCCATCTGCCGGACGATTTCGAGAACGCGGCTCCGATCCTGCACGCCTGCCTGCCGGCACCGGATCGGGCGGGCCTCAACGGTTGGGCACTCCTCTCTTTCAACCAGTATGTTGCCGCCCGTGGCCGCGGCCATCTGGAAACAGCTCTCCACCTCCTGAAGGCTCTCACCCCGCATTTCACCGCAGAATTTGGCATACGCCCGTTCATCGCCAAGGAGCAGGATGCAGCACTTGCCATCATCTCATCCTGGGCCCTCGACCCGAACCACCATGTCCGTCGCCTCGCCTCGGAAGGCACCCGCCCCCGCCTGCCCTGGGCCATGCGCCTGCCCGCCCTGGTGAAGAACCCGACACCGATCCTGCCGATTCTCGAAGCCCTCATCGACGACCCCGAGGACTACGTCCGACGCTCGGTCGCCAACAGCCTCAACGACATTGCCAAGGATCACCCGGATCTGGTCGCTGATTTCGTGGAGAGGCATTCCGCGGGCGCTTCGAAAAACCGGCTCTGGCTGCTCAAGCACGCCTCGCGCACGCTGATCAAGAAGGGCCACGGCAAGGCGCTCGCCAATTTCGGCTTTGCGCCGCTGGACGACGTGACGGCGACGCTCACGCTGGAGAGCCAACAGATCGACTTCCCCGGCGAACTCGAATTCGAGATTCTTCTCTCCAATACGGGCAAGGACTTGCGCACGGTGCTGGTCGACTACGCCATCCACCACCAGAAGAAGGATGGCTCGCTCTCACCGAAGGTTTTCAAGGGCAAGAGCCTTCAGCTCAAGCCGGATGAAAGCGTGACCATCGCAAAGCGCCATGCCTTTCGGCCGATCACGACGCGTGTCTATCATCCGGGCACTCATAGGCTGGAGATCATGGTGAACGGGACCAGCGCCGCGAGTGCCGATTTCGACCTCGCCACGCCCCGGGATGGGGCAGAATGAGCGAGGACGGGCACGCCATTCGCTTCGAGGCGAAGGTGGTCCGCTTTGACGGCCCCAGCGGATGGCACGGTGTCTTCCTGCCGGCGGAGGCTGCTGCCGAGGCGCGCTTCTTTGGCCGTGCCAATGCACTTGGGGCCATCGCCGTCCAGGCACGGATCGGCGAGAGCCGGGTGAAGACCTCCCTCTTCCCAGACAAGCGACGCGACAGCTTCCTCCTGCCCTTGAAGGCGGAGTTGCGGCGCCGCGAGGCGATCGCCGCCGGCAGCCAGATTCTGGTTCATCTTACGCTCGACACTTGAACCGCGCAGCTACGCCTTGACGCTGCACCGCAAACAAAGCCTTGACTTTCGGAACAAATAAGCCCATCTGCAGATCAGCTTTTACCTTCCGGCCGCCGCGTGAGCGTGCCCAGCGACATCTGAGACGCGACGAAGGATAAAGCGCATGACATCCGGGCGGACCTTCCGCCGATGCGCTTGGAAAGCTTTTTTCCAACTTACAAGTTCCCAAATCACGCGGGGTTCTTGACGCCAATGCCAACCGGCTCGCGAAGAACGCGTTCCGGGTTATGTGCATTTGGCGCCCCGAAAGGTATGACTTTGACAACTTTCGATGATCTTGGCCTCTCCAAGAATATCGTCGCGACGCTGACGACGCTTGGCTTCACGACCCCGACCCCGATCCAGGAAAAGGGCATCCCCGTCGTTCTCGGCGGCCGCGACCTCATTGGTCTCGCCCAGACCGGCACCGGCAAGACGGCCGCTTTCGGCCTGCCGATGATTGAGATGCTTCTCAAGGATGAGAAGCGCCCTGATAACCGCACCACCCGCGCCCTCATTCTTGCCCCGACCCGCGAACTGGTGAACCAGATCGGCGACAACCTGCGCTCTTACCTGCGCCGCCTGCCGCTGAAGATCAACCAGGTCGTCGGTGGCGCCTCCATCGGCAAGCAGCAGCTGCAGCTCGAAAAGGGCACCGACATCCTCGTCGCGACGCCTGGCCGCCTGCTTGACCTGATCGCCCGCAACGCGATCTCGCTGCGCGCCGTGCGTTACCTGGTTCTCGACGAAGCCGACCAGATGCTGGACCTCGGCTTCATCCACGACCTGCGCAAGATCTCGAAGATGGTCCCGCCGAAGCGTCAGACGCTTCTGTTCTCGGCCACCATGCCATCGGCAATCGCCGATCTCGCATCTAGCTTCCTGACCGACCCGCTCAAGGTTGCCGTCTCCCCTCCGGGCAAGGCTGCCGACAAGGTCGAACAGCACGTGCATTTCGTCGCCGGCCAGAACGCCAAGACGGAAATGCTCAAGAAGATCCTCAACGACAACCCGGATGGCCGCTCCATCGTCTTCCTGCGCACCAAGCACGGCGCGGAAAAGCTGATGAAGCACCTCGACGCCACCGGCTACTCGGTCGCCTCTATCCACGGCAACAAGAGCCAGGGCCAGCGCGAGCGGGCACTCAAGGGTTTCCGTGACGGCGAGATCAAGACGCTGATCGCCACCGACGTTGCCGCCCGCGGCATCGACATCCCGGCCGTCTCCCACGTCTTCAACTACGACCTGCCGGAAGTCCCGGACGCCTACGTCCACCGCATCGGCCGTACGGCCCGTGCCGGCCGTGACGGCATCGCGATCGCATTCTGCGGTCCCGATGAAGGTCGCCTGCTGCGCGACATCGAAAAGCTGATGAGCATCGACATTCCGGTCGCTTCTGGCGAACCGCCGGCAAACCTCGCACGCCCGGCCCGTCCGCAGCGTCGCGCTGGCGGCGGTGGCGGCGGCAACAACCGCAACCACCAGGCCCCGGGCCAGGGTCGCGGCAAGTCCGAAGGCGGCGCCAAGGCCGACGGTCGCCCCGCCAAGTCCGGTCACCGCAAGGGTGGCAATGGCGGCGGTCAGAACCGTAGCGCCAATGGCGGCCAGGGTCGTCCGGGCAATGGCAGCGGCCAGGGCCGTCCAGCCCGCTCGGGCACTGCCGGCGGACGCCGTCGCGAAGCCTGAGCCACGGCTCGAGTCTGTTTGAATTTGAAATGGCGCGGTACCCACCGCGCCATTTTTCATAGCGTCAGTCTTTGACGATGATCGGCTCGACCGCACTCTTGCGGTTGATCAGATAGACCCCGACCATGACGACGCAGGTGCCGACCATCATCGGCACGGTGAGCTCTTCGCCAAAGGCGATCGCCGCTTCTAGCGCCGCGAGCGGCGGCACGAGATAGATGAGCGACGCCGCCTTCGACACGTCCCCGCGGCGGATGAGGTAGAGCAGCAGCGCTACCGCCCCCATCGAGATGCCGACCACCGACCAGGCGAGCGTAGCGAAGAAACCGAGGCTCCAGTCGACTCGTAGGTTTTCCAGAGCGACTGCCGCCGGAATGGTGACGATCAGCGCACCGACATATTGCAGCGTCGCAACAGCCCTCAGATCGCCCTCGCGGACGAAACGTTTCTGGTAGAGCGTGCCGGCGGTCACGCAGGCCATAGCCAGCACGTTCACCGCAACCGCATAAGCCGGAATGCTCGTGGCATCGATGATCAACACCTTCGGCAGCACGGCGATTGCCACACCAAGGAAGCCGATGACGAGACCGACCCGCTGTCCGCTATTCAGATTTTCCCCGATCAGATAGGCCGCGGCAATCCCGGTCATCAACGGCTGCAGCCCTGCGATGATTCCGGACAAGGCGGCCGGCACTCCCTGCCCGATCGCCCACCAGACCATGCCGAGATAAAGCCCGTGCAAAAACATGCCGGATACGATGGCATGCAGCCACCCGGATCTCTGCTTCGGCCAGGAAACGCCGCCCAGCCGACAGACGACATAGAAGAGGACGACGGCCGTCCCGTAGCGCACCACGAGGAAGGTCAGCGGATCCGCGAAGAACGTCGCGTATTTGGCCGAGATCCAGCCGGTCGACCACAGGAGAACGAAGAGGACGGGCGCAAGCCGGGCAAGGGTCATGGAGAACTGTCTTTCATGGACCGGATCGCAGCAGCCGGCAGCAAGCTTCGATACTGCGGCACCGGGCGGCGGTCAAAAGAGTTTTCATGCAGGCTGCCGTCAACTCCATTCAAGCATGCCGCAAAAAATCTCGCAGGCTCATCTGCTCATTTTTTCAGCAATCGCGACCAGGTTACGCTTGCCGAATTTCAGAAGATGCCAAATCACGCGGGAGTAGAGCCGTCTGGAACTGCAAAACATCTATCATTCTGCACAGAGTTTGCGCGAATGCTCTGATTTCAATCACATTCGGCAGACTGCAATTCTGCGACCGAAGCCAGTGATCCAGCTTGCATTGCCCAATTGGTTGTATTCAAATGAACAAAAAAGGGGATGGCGCCATTGGCATTTGATGAAATGATCACTGCGGACAACGATCCGCGTGCACCGTACCAGAACTACTTCGATTGGTATTCCAGCCAGGATCCGGCAAGGCTTTTGGCGAAATCGCGAGATGCTGAGAACATCTTCCGCAAGACCGGCATCACCTTCGCCGTCTATGGGCATGCCGACAGCGCCGAAAAGCTGATACCCTTCGACATCATTCCGCGGATCATTTCCGGCCGTGAGTGGCGCAAGCTCGCCCAGGGCATCGAACAGCGCGTGCTGGCTCTCAATGCCTTTCTCGACGACATCTATCACAAGCAGGAAATCATCAAGGCCGGCCGCATTCCCCGCGAGCTGATCGAGAAAAACGTCGCCTTTCTGCCCGAGATGATCGGCTTCCGCCCGCCAGGTGGCGTCTACACCCATATCGTCGGCACCGATATCGTGCGCACCGGCGAAGACCAGTTCTACGTTCTCGAAGACAATGCCCGCACCCCCTCCGGCGTCTCCTACATGCTGGAGAACCGGGAAACCATGATGCAGATGTTCCCGGAGCTCTTCCAGCTCAACAAGGTGCAACGCGTCGAGGACTATCCCTATCTGCTGCGCCAGTCGCTGGCCTCGCTGGCCCCTCCCGGATGCAAGGGCAAGCCGCGCGTCGCGGTGCTGACGCCCGGCATCTATAACTCGGCCTATTACGAACACTCCTTCCTCGCCGACATGATGGGCGTCGAACTGGTCGAGGGCTCGGACCTGCGTGTCATCGATGGCAAGGTGAAGATGCGCACCACCCGCGGCTACGAGGCGATCGACGTGCTCTACCGTCGCGTCGACGACGACTTCCTCGATCCGCTCACCTTCCGCCCCGATTCGGCGCTAGGCATCCCTGGCATCATGGACGTCTACCGCGCCGGCAACATCACCATCGCCAATGCGCCGGGCACTGGCATTTCCGACGACAAGGCGATCTACTCGTACATGCCGGAGATCGTCGAATTCTACACCGGCCGCAAGGCCCTGCTGGAGAACGTGCCGACCTGGCGCTGCTCGGAAGCCGACAGCCTGAAATACGTGCTCGAGCACCTGGAAGAGCTCGTGGTCAAGGAAGTCCACGGCTCCGGCGGCTATGGCATGCTGGTCGGCCCGACGGCCACGAAGAAGGAGCGCGCTGACTTCGCCGAAAAACTCAAGGCGCGGCCCTCCAACTACATCGCCCAGCCGACGCTGTCGCTCTCGACGGTGCCGATTCTCGTCAACAAGGGGATCGCGCCCCGCCACGTCGACCTTCGTCCCTATGTCCTCGTCTCCGACAAGGTGCAGATCATTCCCGGCGGCCTGACCCGCGTGGCCCTCAAGCAGGGTTCGCTGGTGGTCAATTCCAGCCAGGGCGGCGGCACCAAGGACACCTGGGTACTGGAGGACTGACATGGTCATGCTCGGAAGAACTGCCAACGGCCTCTTTTGGATGTTCCGGTACATCGAGAGAGCCGAAAACATCGCCCGTCTCGTCGATGCGGGCCTTCGCATGTCGCTCACCCGATCCGGCGCCTCGGACGAGGACTGGGACGCCGTCCTGAAAAGCGCCGACGTCCGCCCGCTGTTTGCCGAACGGCACGGCAAGGTGACGGCCTCTGATGCCATCGACTTCATGCTGCGCGATCCAGCCAACCCGTCGAGCGTCATGTCCTGCATCGACGCCGGCCGCAACAATGCCCGCATGGTGCGAACCGCGCTCACTCGTGAGACCTGGGAAGCCACCAACGAATGCTGGATTGAATTGAAGCAGATGCTCGCCCGCAAGCTGAAGTCGGCAGACCTGCCCGAGGTCATCGACACCGTGAAGCGCCGCGCCGGTCTGATCCGTGGCGCCTTCCACGGCTCGATGCTGAGAAACGAGCTCTACAACTTCGCTCGCATCGGCACCTTCATCGAGCGGGCCGACAACACCAGCCGCATCCTCGATGTGAAATACTACGTGCTCCTGCCGGCGATCACCCATGTCGGCTCCTCGCTCGACAACATGCAGTGGGAATCGATCCTGCGCTCGGTCTCCGCCCATCGCTCCTATCGGTGGGTGTATGACGGGGAATACAAGGCGAGCAACATCGCCGACTTCCTGATCCTGAGCGGTCAGATGCCGCGCTCGCTTGCCTATTGCTACGAGAAGATCGTTTCCAATCTCGGCTACATCGGCAAGGACTACGGCGAGCGCCTCGCCGCACACGAAACCGCCGATACGGTCTTTGCAACTCTTCGGGCGACCAGCATCGATCAGATCATGGATCAGGGGCTGCACGAGTTCCTCGACAATTTCATTGCCCTCAACAACAAGCTGGGCAGCGAGATCACCGAGGGCTACAGGTTCTACAGTTGAGCAGGATTGAGCGCATGCGTCTCCGGATTACCCATACCACCGAGTATCGCTACGACGATCCCGTTCAGTATTCGCTGCAGCGCCTGCGACTGAGCCCCCAGGATAGCCCGGGCCAGAAAGTGCTGTCGTGGAACATCGTCGTCGATGGCGCGAAGGTCGAAGCGGGCTTCAACGATCAGTTCGGCAACCACACGCACCTCGTCTCCACCGAAGGCGATAGCCACAGCGTTCATATCGTCGCTTCGGGTGAAGTCGAGACGGAAGACCGGGCCGGAGTCTTCGGCCCGCATCAGGGCTATGTGCCGCTCTGGCTCTATCTGCGTGATACGCCCCTGACCAAGCCAGGCAAGCTCATCCGCGAGCTTGCGCGGAGCCTGTCGGGCGGCGATGAACTGGCGAAGATGCATGACCTGATGGGCAAGCTCAACGCACAGATCGCCTATGAAACCGGATCGACCGGCACGGAAACCACCGCCGAACAGGCGCTGGAAGCCGGCCACGGCGTCTGCCAGGACCATGCCCATGCCTTCATCGGCGCGGCAAGGGCCTTGAGCCTGCCGGCCCGCTATGTCTCAGGCTATCTCCTGATGGACGATCGGCTGGAGCAGACCGCAACCCATGCCTGGGCGGAAGTCTATCTACAGGGCCTCGGCTGGGTAGGTTTCGACGCCGCCAACAACCACTGCCCCGACACCCGATACGTCCGGATCGCAACAGGCCTGTCTTATGCAGATGCAGCTCCAGTCTCCGGCATGCGCATCGGGCTCGCCGGCGAGGACCTCACAGTCAAGCTGATGGTCGAGGCGACGCAGAGCCAGAGCCAGTCTCAAAGCTGATCCTTCCTCTGACGGGTTCCTGCTGACGTGCAACGCAAGCCCCACACCACGTCGGGCTGCTCTTGTGCCGAGAAAGCGCGGCGAGGTGACCGCAGCGGAGGTCTTGGCACGCATGCTGTTTGGAAAGTCGCTCTTCCAGTCGGTCGTTGACCGGCTCGACGCGGAAGCCGAGGAGCAGCCGCCGGCAGACGAACCCACCTTCCGGATCAACGGCCTGTCGACGAGCTTCCTGCCCGAAACGCCCGAGCAGGACCCGGGCCCTTCTCTGTCGGAATCGGGCGCAGATCCCAGGCTCGATGCCTATCTGTCCCTGATGTCTGATGAGATCCCGCCGGCAGAGCCTGAACCGCCTGCCGAACCCCTTGAGACCCTCCCTCCGCCACCACCGGTCTGGCTGGATCGGCTTTCTCCCGAGGAGGTCGTCGAAGATCTCGGCCTCGAGCCATCGGACGATCGCGAGCGACTTCAGGAGCGCAGGCGGGCATTCGCCCGCGACAATCATCCGGACCGTCTGCCCGCAGATTTCCGCGAACAGGCAACAATCCGGATGAAAATGGCGAATCGCCTGATCGACGAGGCGATCAAGCGATATGATCTGGGATTTGGACGCTGACTATCAGTCGTAGAGGCGCCTGAGGAGACGGTTCACCGTATCGCGCTCGGCAACGCCGCCAAGTTGCTCCAGCACCCAGCGCTCGTGATCGATCCAGATCGGCATCAGCTCTTCGAGATAGGCCTCGCCGGCCGGCGTCATGTAGAGCGACTGCACCCGACGGTCGGTTTCCGACTTGCGGCGCTCGATATAGCCCTTGTTCTCCAAACCATCGACAATCGCGACGAAGTTCGCCCGCTGGATGCCAAGCGCCTCAGCCACTTCGCTCTGCTTGGCGCCCTGGTTGTCGGTCAGAAGAAGCAGGGTTGCAAAATCGGTCGGCCGAAGACCTTTCGAAGAAAAGGCTTCGTTGAAATGCTGAAAGACGGCAAGCTGCGCACGCCGCAGTCGATACCCAACAGCATCGTCCATGACTGAAAAGTCTAGACCAGACGTGTTGGGTAACAATTCATCCATAGTAATTTCAGGCATTTCCCCGCCATTATCATTATTGCCCCTCGGGCGACCGCTGCCCCCGACAACGACCTTCCTGTAACGATACTAACCGTTTAAGCCGTTGCCACAAGGGCACAATCGGCTCCGGAACGGAGAGACGAGCAGTTTTTGAACGTCTAACGTTCATTCCCCCCAGGTTTGGTCTCGGTCACAAATGCTCGGGCGAGCATTTGACCGGCATTCGCCCATTTCGCCCGCCTTCAAGCCGGCGCGTCTTGATTTACCCTGAGCCGCCGGCTGTTTTTTCGGATTGATGCGCGCGAGCGACTGCGCTATGACCGCTTCTGGAACGGCGAGTCACATCGCCTTCGGATGCACCCGTAGCTCAGCTGGATAGAGTGTTGGATTCCGATTCCAAAGGTCACAGGTTCGAATCCTGTCGGGTGCGCCATTTTCCACAAGCCGCAAGCAGTGTGTCAGCATAGCCAGTTTCAAGCATGGCTTCATCAGCGGCATGCAGCTGAATAACGCGGACGTGATGGGAAATCGCTGTTCCATGCGGCACTCCCCGGCCCCATTACTTTGCCAAGCCCCCGAAAACGCTGGACTTTGACCAAGGAGAAATCCATCCTCGACCCGTTAAAGGGAGCCGGAATCGCATATGCACCCGGCCCCGAACAGTGAAGCGCCGAAGAGCGCTCCGGGGGGAGACGATATGGAACACATTTTCACGCCGCCACGACCGTGGCTGGCGGCTTACGGCACAGGCATCCCGCAGGAACTGGGCGATTTGCGCTACCGCAGCATCGCCGAACTGGTGGATCGGTCCTGCGCCGAGAACGGCCCGCGCAAGGCTTTCACCTGCGTGGTACCGAACGGCATGAATGGCAGCCTGACCTATGACCAGGTCGGCGAGATGTCGGATGCCTTCGCCGCCTTCCTGCACCACGATTGCGGCTTGCGTGCCGGCGACCGGGTCGCAGTGCAACTGCCGAACGGCCTGCCCTATCCCGTGGTCGCCTTCGGTGTGTTCAAGGCTGGCTGCATTCTGGTCAACACCAACCCGCTCTACACGCCGAGCGAAATGATCCATCAGTTCAACGATTCCGGGGCCAAGGCGCTGGTGATCGTCGACATGTTCGCCGACAAGCTGTCAGAAGTCGTGCCGAAGACGGGTATCAAGACCGTGGTTCTCGCCGGCGTGCCGGAATTCTTCCCCAAGCTACCCGAGATCATCATTCGAGGTGTCCAGAAGGTCTGGAACAAGGTTCTCCCGCCTATCCCGAACATCGGCGTTCCCGTTTTGCGGATCAAGGAAGCGCTCGCCAAGGGCCGGGTTCACGGCGCTGACGTGAAAGCCATGTGGGCCGCGTCGGGGCCCGATGACCTCGCCCTGTTGCAATACACGGGTGGCACCACCGGCGTCGCCAAGGGCGCCATGCTCACCCATGGCAATATTCTGACCAATCTCGACCAGGTGCGCGCGGTATCGGGCGGCGTGATGGCCCGCGAAGATCAGGTGCTGACGGCGCTTCCGCTCTATCACATCTTCGCCTTCACCGCGAACCTGATGACCTTCTTCGAACTTGGCGCACGCAACATTCTGATCCCCTCGCCCCGCCCGGTACAGAACCTGCAGCGGGCGATCGAAAACTATCCGATCACTTGGATCACCGGCGTCAACACGCTGTTCAACGGCCTGATGAACGAAGAATGGTTCGCAGCCTACCCGCCCAGGAAGTTGCGCGCAGCGATCGCCGGTGGCACGGCGCTGCATGAGGCAGTTGCAACCCGCTGGCGGGTGATGACGGGGACCCCCATCGCCGAAGGCTACGGGCTCAGCGAAACCTCGCCGCTGGTCAGCTTCAATCCCCTCGATGATCGTGCCAAATCCGGCAGCATCGGCATTCCTGTACCAGGCTGTGACGTCATTCTGGTGGATGGCGACGGCAAGCTCGTTTCATCAGGCGAGCCGGGTGAACTTCTGGTTCGCGGCCGCCAGGTCATGCTCGGCTACTGGCAACGTCCCGATGAGACGGCGACGGCCCTGCAGAATGGCTGGTTCGCGACTGGCGACATCGCCGTCATGGACGACGAGGGCTTCCTGAAAATCGTCGACCGCAAGAAGGATCTGGTTCTCGTCTCAGGCTTCAACGTCTACCCCAACGAGGTGGAGGACGCGCTCGCCAAGATGGATGCGGTCCTCGAGGCCGCCGTCGTCGCCATTCCAGACGCTAAGACCGGCGAAGCCGTCCGGGCCTATGTCGTCAAGAACCCGGATCACGACGGCGAGCTCACAGAGGAGGCGATCCGCAGCCACTGCAAGACCCTGCTCAGCGATTACAAGGTGCCGAAATCCATCGTCTTCCGGGACACGCTGCCAAAGACGCCCATCGGCAAGATCCTGCGCAAGGATCTGAAGGCCGAAGTGCAGAGCGAATTCAAGAAGTGAGGGGCAGACAGCATGTTGACGGAACTTGAAACCACCCTTCTCGGCATCATGATGATGGTGATCATGCTCGGCATGGGCGCCTCCATGACCTGGCGCGACTTCTTCATCGCCTTTCGCAAGCCCAAGGGCATTCTGGTCGGGCTGTTCAGCCAATACCTGATCATGCCCTTCCTGGGTTATGCCCTGGCACTCGCCCTCGGCCTGCCGGCCGGCATGGCGGCGGGCCTGATCCTGATCGCCTGCATGCCAGGCGGCACCACAAGCAACATCTTTGCCTATTTCTCCAAGGGCGTTCTGGCACTCTCGATCATGATGACGACGGTCTCGACGCTGGTTGCCGTGGTCACCGTCCCCTTCCTGCTCAGCTTCTACAGCGGCCTCGCCGGCCTCGGCGGGGACTATGTGATCCCGGCCGGCAATGTCGCCCAGGTACTCGTGGTGCTGCTCGTGCCAACCGTGCTTGGCATGTTCCTGCGCAAGATGAACGCCAATGTCGGCGCCACGATCGAGATGATCGGCTCGCTGCTCGGCGTTGTCGTCATCCTCTTCCTGATCGGCTCCTGGGTGCCGCGCAATTACCAGATGCTGCTCGACACCCCCTTCCCCGTCTATATCGCGGCAGTCGGGATCGGCTTGACGGGCATGTTGCTCGGCTACTGGCTGGCCAGGGCGCTCCGCCAGGACAGCAACCGTGCCCGCACGATCAGCCTTGAAACCGGGATCCAGAACGGACCGCTCGCAGCACTGATCGTGACACTCTCCTTCACCGGTATTCAGCAGCAGGAGGTTCTGTTCATCCCGATCCTCTACAGCCTGTTCATCGTCATCACCTCGTCGTTCATCACCATGTGGTATCGACGGAGCGCAACAGCCGAGGCTTTGGCCCGCGATGCCGCAAAGGTTCGCGTCTGATGGCATGAGGGCCGCTGGAGATACCGCCGACTGGGATACTACTTTCCCATAGATAGCATCCAGAGTGACGCCCGCCAGCTGTCCGAGTTGGCGGGCTTTTCCGTGCCGCGCGAATACACCTGTCTTCACAGGCACGGCGATATGGACGTCGCCCCCCAGGACCACCTCGGCCAAATCCGAGAGAGCAGCCCAAACGAAAAGCCCCACCGCAATGGGTGGGGCTTTCTAAAGCTATCTGTGAGAAGAGGCGCCGAGCGCCTCCCCCGATCAGAGCGACTGGTAGGCTGCGATGATCGCAACAACCTGCTCGTCGTTCAGCGCGTTGATCTGCGCTGTGGTGAACGATTGCAACTGATCGCTGCTCAGATCGTCGATGTCCTGTGTGGACAGACCGGCCAGCGCCGAGGTGCTGATCGCAGCAATGTCGTCGGTCGAGAATTCGGCCAGGTCTTCGCTCGCCAGGGCACTGATACCCGCCGAGTTCAGAGCCGCAACCTGCGTCGACGTCAGAGCTTCGATCTGGTCCGTCGTCATTGCAACCAGTTGGTCGGTCGTGAGGGCCGCAATGGCGCGGGTGCTCAGAGCCACCACCTGGTCGGTGCTGAACGAGGCGACATTATCGGTCGACAGCGAGCGGATCTGGCTCGAGGTCAGCGCCGCGATCTGGCCTGTTGAGAGACCGTCGATCTGGTCGGACGTCAGGGCACCCACTTGAGCGGAGCTAATCGCAGCCACCTGAGCGGCGCTGAGACCGGTCAGTTGAGCCGAGGTCAGTTCGGCAAAGTTGTCGGTCGACAGGGCCGCAATGGTCCGCGTGCTCAGAGCACCGAGTTCAGCCGACGAGAAGGTCGCCATGTCTGCCGTTTCAAGGCCACCAATCGCTGCGGTGCTCAGCAATGCCAGCTGACCGGACGACAAGACGTCGATCTGGGCGGTCGAGAGCGCCGTCACCTGCCCCGAGCTGAGGCTTGCGAAGACCCGGCTCGAGAGTGCCGCAATCTGATCCGTCGAGAAGGAGGCCAGATTGTCGGTGGACAAGGCAGCGATCTGGGCCGACGTCAACGCACCCACCTGCCCCGCAGTCAGACCGTCGATGTCATCCGTAGTCAGCACACCGATCTGGGCGGTCGTCAGGGAGGCAACCTGAGTGGTGGTCAACCCGGCGAGCTGCGTCGAATTGAGAGTAGCGAACTGATCGGTCGACATTGCGCCCAAGGCTCGGGTGTTGAGTGCCGCGACCTCCTCCGACGACAGACTGCTGATCGACGTTGTGGTCACACCGGCAATGCCCTGAGAGCTGATGGCGCCAAGCTGTGCCGTTGTAAGACTGGTAAACGGTATCGCGGGCATTGCGATAATCTGGTCCGAGCTCCAGCTAGCGATACCGCCTGTGGCCAGGCTTGGGATCTGCAAAGAGGTCAGAGCGTTAATCGCTGCAGTCGTCAGAGCCGCAACCTGTGTGGACCTGAGCGCCGCAAGCTGGGTCGAACCCAGGCCAGCTACCGTATCGCTTCTCAGCGTAGCAACCTGTGCAGTCGTAAGTGCAGCGATCTGGCCTGTCGTGAGACCCGAGAGCTGGGTCGAGGTGAGAGCCGCGAAGTTGTCGGTGCTGAGAGCTGCAATGGTGCGGCTCTGCAGGACAGCAAGCTCGGTGGAGTCGAGAGTTGCGAGGTCATCGGTTCCGAGACCGGCGACCGCGGCGGAGCTGATCTGGGCCAACTGTGCCGTCGAGAGGGCTGCAAACTGGTCCGTATCAAGTGCTCCGATCTGGGCCGAGCTGAGGGCACCGACCGAGCGGCTGTTGATCGCAGCGACCTGGGCCGTATCAAGACCTCCGATCGCATCTGCCGACAGGCCGGAGATTGCGGCCGAGCTGATCACCCCGATCTCGGCTGCCGAGAAGGTGGCGATATCGTCAGACGACAGGGCAGCGAGGTCGGCCGAGCTCAGCGCGGTGATCTGGGCCGAGGTCAGTGCTTCGACCTGGTCGGTGCTCATCGCGGCGAGCTGTGCCGATGTCAGGGCGCCGATGGCTCTGGAATTCAGCGCAGCAACCTGATCGGTCGACAACGATGCGATGTTGTCGGTCGACAGAGCGACGATCTGGGCGGATGTCAGTGCCGCAGCCTGGTTCGCCGAGAGACCATCGATCTGATCCGAGTCGAGGACACCAAGCTGGCCAGTGGTCAGGGCGACGATCTGGCCGGTCGTCAGACCGCTCAGCTGGAGCGAGTTGAGGGCGGCGATGTTGTCCGTCGACAGTGCAGCCAGAGCGCGAGAGTTAAGCGCCGCCAGATCGGTCGATTCGAAGACTGCCACGTCATCGGTCGCAAGCCCGGCAACAGCTGCGGATGTCAGGGCCGCAAGCTGGTTGGTCGTCAGCACACCGATCTGATCGGTGGACAGGGCAGCGATTGCGCCAGAGCCAAGGGCGCCGATGGCGCGGCTGCTGATCGAAGCCACCTGGTCCGTGTCAAGCGAGGCGAGGGCATCGGTGGTCAGCGCCCTGACCTGCGAGCTGGAGAGCATCCCGATGAGGGCGCTCGTCAGACCATCCAGCTGATCGCTGACGAGGGTCTCGATCTGAGCGGTGGTAAGGGCCGTCACCTGACCTGTCGTGAGGCCAGCCAACTGAGCCGAGTCGAGCAGTGCGAAGTTGTCGGTGGTCAGCGCCGCCAGAGCTCTGGAGTTGAGCGCCGCGAGTTCGACAGATGTCAGCGTATCGATGGCGGAGCTATCGAGACCGACGATGGCCGAAGACGTCAGGGCCGCAAGCTGACCGGTCCCAAGCGCGGCGAACTGGTCGGAGTCGAGCGCCCCAAGCTGGCTGGACGACAGGCTGGCGATGGCGCGTGAGCTGATAGCGCCGACCTGATCCGTGGAGAGGGAAGCAATCGCATCCGTATCGAGGGCGCGGATTTGTACACTGCTCAGTGTCGCGATCTGTCCGGCAGTCAGACCGTCGATCTGACCGGTCGAGAGGCTGCCGACCTGCGTGCTGGTCAGCGACGCCATCTGTCCGGTGGTCAGGCCAGCAATCTGGTCAGAGCTGATCAGGGCCAGATTGTCGGTCGACAGCGCGGAAATCGCACGGGAGTTAAGAACCGCGAGTTCAGCCGAAGTCAGGGTGCCGATGGCATCGGAGTTGAGGCCGCGGATGGCCGCAGACGACAGGACCGCCAACTGTCCGGTTCCAAGTGCCGCGAACTGGTCGGAGGTCAGCACGTTCAGCTGTTCCGACTTGAGCGAAGCGAGGGCGCGGGTGCTGAGGGCACCGATCTGGTCGGTGGTCATCGACGCGATGCCGGCCGTGCTGATGGAGGCGAGCTGCGAGGAGGAGAATGTGGCAACCTGCGCCGTTGTCAGACCGTCGATCTGGTCGCTGGTCAGCGAACCAACGAGCACGGTCGACAGGGCAGCGATCTGTGCGCTCGTCAGACCGACGATCTGATCCGATCCGAGGGTGGCGAAGTTGGCGCTCGACAGGGCAGCCAACGAACGCGACTGCAGGGCAGCGATTTCGGTGGAGGTAAAGGTGGCCACGTCCTCGGCTTCAAGAGCTGCGACGGCGACCGAGGTCAGCGATGCGAGCTGCCCGGTCGACAGGGCGGCGATCTGATCCGAGGTCATGGCGGCGACCTGGGCGGACGAGAGTGCGGCCACGGCGCGGGTGTTCATGACACCGATCAGGTCTGTCGACAGTTCACCGATCACGTCGGTAGATATGCCGCGGATGGCTGCCGAGTTGATGATCGCGAATTCATCCGTGCTGAAGGTGTTGATGTCTTCAGAGGAGAGCGCCTGCAGGTCGGCCGACGAAAGGGCGGCAATCTGCGCCGAGCCGAGGGCTTGGATCTGATCACTCGTCATCGCCGTGAGCTGGGCTGCCGTCAGCGCACCGACCGCGCGGCTGCTGAGTGCAGCGACCTGGTCGGTGGAGAGGGAGACCACATTATCCGTACCGAGCGCGATGACCTGTGCAGAGCTCAGGGCTCCGACCTGGGAGGCGCTGAGGCCGTCAATCTGATCGCTGTCGAGCGCAGCCACCTGCGCCGTCGTCAGCGAGGCGATCTGGCCGCTCGAAAGAGCCGTCAGCTGGGCGGAAGTGAGGCTCGCGATGTTTTCGGTGGAGAGGGCTGCAAGCGTACGCGAATTTAGGGCGGCAAGTTCCGTCGACGTGAATGTCGCCAGATCTTCCGTCTCCAGACCCTTTACGGCGGCCGAGCTGAGCGAAGCGAGCTGTTGTGTCGAGAGAGCCGCCACCTGGTCGCTGCTCAGGGCAGCCACCTTGGCAGAGTCGAGCACACCGATTGTACGGCTGCTGAGCGCGCCGACCTGATCGGTCGTGAACGACGCCAGCGTATCCGTGGTCAACGACTTCATCTGGGCGCTGGTCAGGCCGGCAATCTGGGTGGGAGTGAGACCATCAACCTGATCCGAGCTCAATACACCGATCTGTGCTGCCGTCAGACCAGCGATTTTCGCCGAGGTCAGGCCGGTCAGCTGGCCGGAGCCCAGAGCCGCGAAGTTCGCCGTAGAAAGGGCGGCCAGGGTTCGGGAGCTGAGAGCGGCCACGCCGTCCGAGGAGAGCACAGCGACGTCGTCGGTACCGAGACCGGCAACAGCCACGGAGGTCAATGACGCGAGCTGGCCGGTGGTCAGGACATCGATCTGGTCGGTCGAAAGTGCAGCAACCTGCGTCGATTTCAGTACCGCCACTGCCCGGCTGTTCAGGGCAACAATCTGGTCGGTCGAGAACGAAGCGAGCGCATCGGTCGTGAGTGCGGTGACCTGGCGCGAGCTGAGCGCCGAGATCTGCGTTGCGTCCAGGCCGTCGATCTGATCCGAAGTCAGCGTTGCGATGGCAGCGGTCGACAGCGCGGCGATCTGGCCGGTGGTCAGGCCGGAAAGCTGGGTGGAGCTGAGGGTCGCAAAGTTGGCGGTAGAGAGGCCGCCGAGAGCGCGTGTGCTGATGACGGCGAGTTCTGCCGAGGTCAGTGTCGCGACGTCGTCGGTCTGGATGCCGGAAAGGGCGACGCTGCTCAGCGAAGCGAGCTGCGTGGGGGTCAGCGCCGCGAACTGCTCCGACGTCAGGGCCGTCATCTGGGTAGAGTTCAGCGCACCCAGCTGCCGGCTGCTCAGCGCCGTCATCTTGGCACTGTCGATGACGGAAAGCTGATCCACTGTTAGACCGCGGATGGCGACGCTCGAGATCGCACTGAGCTGAGCGGAGTCGAACTGATCGATGTCATCGGTCTGGAAGGCTGAAATCTGCCCGGACGAGAGCGCGGCGACCTGAGCGGAGCTCAGCGCAGCAACGTCGTCGCTCGTGAAGGAAGCGATGGTCGCCGTAGACAGCGACTTGATCTGGGTGATGCTCAGAGAAGAGATAATCGAGGTCATTTGACGCGCGCCTTCAACGTTAGCGATTGGCCGTTGCATTCCTTTGCCACCGGTCGGGGGAGCACGTCGGGTGCCTCACCGCGCGACCCGGGGAGCATCCTGCACCCCGAATGGCCACAATCCGAACGCAAACGCAGATCGATCGCGCTTGGCGTGCGGTGTCCTTGCGGACAAAAGTCTTTTGGTGAAACATGGCTCGAGCGAGCCTGGCGTTGGAGAGGGCATCATGCAGCAGAGCTAATCTCTGCTTCCCACACCTTTTGGAACGTCTACCCCCGTACCCGGGAGACGACCTTGGCTCATCATTCTGCAAACACAGAAATACGATGAGACGAGTCTTGCCCAGATGATTAGGGCGCACCCTATAATTTTCTATTAACGGACGTTCCCGGAACTTACCTGTCTATTCTTGGCAGAAAGCTAAGCCGGCGCCTCTTAACCTCGGATGCTATCGTCAATAGCGAGTGATTTGGCAAGTCCTAAGATAAGGCGGCCTGCCCCCACGCAAGCCCAAAGCAAGCTAGGCTGATTAGGAGTTTTGTACACGCCGCTCCGCGGGAACGTAACCCGGCCCCTGGCCGATGAGAGATATCATGTCGATGGTGATACATACCGCATTCGCCCCGGAGCAGAACGCCCAGCTCGCAACAGCTCTGGAGAAATCACGACGCCAGCAGCTTTCGCTGCTCGACGCCCTGCAGCTGGCGGAGCGGTGGTCGGCAGCGGGTCAGTTCGCGCTTTCCGCCGAACTCTACAAGACCTGGACGGCATTCAACGATCAAAGTCCGCTGCTTCACCTCGCCTTCTTCAACTATTCTGTGACGCTCAAGCAACTCGGCGACACCGCAGGCGCGGTCAACGCGTTGAAGGCGGCGCTGAAGGCTCAACCCATGATGGGCCAGGCGCACATCAATCTGGGTCGAACCTATGAGGACAGCGGTCTGGGCGCTCAGGCGATCCAGCAGTGGCGGAGCTACGTGGACTCGACCGCCGAAATCACTCCCGACAAATCGGTTCATCGTCTGATGGCCCTGCAGCATATTGGCCGTGTCATGGAAGGCGCCGGCCTTCTGGAGGATGCCGAGAATGCTCTCTGGCAGGCAATCGAACTGCGCCCCGACAAGCCGGAAGCAGGCCAGCACTGGATCTCGGTCCGCCAGCACCAGTGCAAGTGGCCGGTGGTACAGGGATCGGAATATGTGACGAAGCGGCAGATGCTGGACTCTATCTCGCCGCTCCCGCTCGCCTGTTATGCGGACGATCCGCTCTACCAGATGGCCAAGGCCTTTCGTTACTTCAAGATGCTGGCCGGCCGCCCGGACGCAGCACATCTCAACAAGCCCGTCCCGCGCAAGAAGGTCGGCACCGGCCAGCGCCTGCGCATCGGCTACGTCTCCTCGGATCTGCGCGACCATGCCGTCGGCTTCGCCCTGAGTGAGGTTCTCGAACTGCACGACAAGGCGTCCGTCGAAGTCTACGCCTATTACATCGGCGAGCCGCGCACCAATGATGCGACTCAAAACCGGATGAAGGCCGTCATCGACGTCTGGCGCGACATCACCGCGCTTTCGGACCTCGATGCCGCCAAGCAGATCATGGCCGACGAGATCGACATCCTCATCGACGTCAACGGCTATACCAAGCTCGCCCGCACGAAGATCTTCTCCTACCGCCCTGCCCCCGTCATCGTGAACTTCTGCGGCTATCCCGGCACCATGGCGAGCCCGGTCCATCAGTACATCATTGCCGACGAGCAGATCATCCCGCCCGGCAATGAACTCTACTACACCGAAAAAGTGCTCCACATTCCCTGCAACCAGCCGGTCGACCGAAAGCGTGCAATCGGGCCCCGCCCGACCCGCACCGAAGCCGGCTTGCCGGAAAACGCCTTCGTCTTCGCCTGCTTCAACGGCATGCAGAAGATCACCGCACCCGTCTTCGCCCGCTGGATGGCAATCCTGACAGCCACCCCCGGCAGCATTCTCTGGCTGCTCGGTGGCTCGGATATCGTCAACCAGCGACTGCGCGACCTCGCAAAGTCGGCAGGCGTTGACCCGGCCCGCATCTACTTCGCCTCCAAGGTGGCCAATCCGAACCATCTGGCCCGCATTGCGATCGCCGATCTCTTCCTCGACACCTTCCCCTATGGCGCCCACTCGACGGCGTCGGATGCGCTGACGATGGGCCTGCCCGTGCTGACGCTTCCGGGCAAGGGCTTCGCCTCGCGCTTCTGCAGCAGCATCGTCAAATCGGCCGGCATTCCGGAACTGATCTGCGCAAGCCCTGAGGACTACGTCCGCAAGGCGGTGGCGCTGGCGAACGACAAGACCGAACTGGCAAGGATCCGTACCTCCCTGCAGGCCCAGCGTGACACCTGCGCACTTCGCGACATCCCGCGCCTCGTGCGCCGGCTGGAAGAACTTTACTGGCAGATGCAGGGCGAGCGCGAGCGCGGCGACACACCTGTTCCGGATCTCTCCAACATGGAGATGTATTACGAAATCGGCTCGGAAGTGATGATGACCGAGGTCGAGTTCGAAGACGAGGCAGCCTATCGCAAGCGCTATCGCGACCGGATCTCCGCCTGGCATGATTTCCACCCCGTCCCGACCGACACACGTCTGTGGACGTGACGGCAGTGACGAAAGACTGCGGGCAAAGACCGAACTGGGCTGGGAGATAACTGTGGCGCCTGTAATACTAGTAACCTTTGCCGGCCGGGAACACCGGATGCAGATCCTCAACAGCTATGTCCGCAGGGCCATGGCCGACGGTCTGATCGACGAATGGCATATCTGGGACTTCACCCGCGCGGCTGCCGATCACGAATGGGTCACGCGTGAGTTCGGCCCGCTTCGCTTCATGGGCGACGCAGTGGGCTACCAGGCATGCGGGACAGCATCCGCCCGGTCTCCGCTGCGGCTCGATGCGAGGATCAACAACGACCTGCATCTGGCGATTTTGCCAAAGCATGACCCGGACAATTTCTACGAGGTCGTTATCGGCGGCTGGAACAATCAGCAGTCCGTCATCCGCAAGGCGCCCCGCGCGCGGCTCAATGATGCAGACCGAAGCGACGCCCCGACTGTCTGGGCGAAGCTGACCCCGAGCGTGCTATCGCCAGGCCGCGCCAACGAGGTCGTCGTCTCGATCGACCAATCCGGCACACCCGAACTGATGGTCAATGGCGTCGTGCTCGGCCGCTGGCCGGACATCGCACTGCCTGCTGGGGCCGACGTGATGGCCCGCGGCGGCTGGGGCGCCACGCTCGAACTCTGCCATGTCGACGCGCCGGTACGCCGATACGTCGGGAACCCCGGCGAACAGATGCCTTATTTCCAAGCTTATCAGTATTACGCCCGCCGTCTGGCCGATTTCGCAGACGCACTCTTCCTGAAATGCGACGACGACATCGTCTACCTGGATCTCGACGGCCTCGCAGGCTTCATCGACCACCGCCGCAAGAACCCGCATTACTTCGTGACCTCGGCGAATGTCGTCAATAACGGGGTCTGCGCCTACTTCCAGCAGGTTTCCGGCGCGCTCCCCGCCTCGCTCGGCCATTTCGAGCGTCCGCCGGGCGGCTTTGGCGGCACCCTCTGGACCGATCCGGACAAGGCGAACAAGCTGCATGACTTCTTCTTGGCATCGCCCGAGAAAGAGTTGCCGCTTCCCACCAAGGTGGTCGACTGGCAGGAACGCCAGTCGATCAACTTCATCGCCTGGCTCGGCCGCGATCTGCAGCACATGGCGCTCGCCAAGGGCGACGATGAAAAGATGCTGACCGTCGACCTGCCGGCCTTCCTGGATCGCCCGACATGCATCTATTCCGACTTCACTGTCAGCCATCTGAGCTTCGGACCGCAGGAGAACGGCGTCGACGTCAACAGGCTGATCGCCGCTTATGACACGCTCATGCGCGAGAAACTCTCAGCCTGACCACTTCATGATTCGACCGGCGGGTAACCGCCGGTCTCTTTGCAATTGGGCGAGATGCGGCAGGCCTTGCGGCTGGAACCGCACCGCCCCTGAAAATCGAGGAACACCCACCGGATGGCACAGGGTCAGAAAATCGGAATTGTCGGCGCGGGTCTGTCCGGCGCCGTCATCGCACGCGAACTGGCAGAGGCCGGCTTCGAGGTCGAGGTCTTCGACACGCGTCCGCATATCGGCGGCAACTGCCACACGGAGCGCGATGCCGACACCGGTGTCATGGTCCACATCTACGGCCCGCACATCTTCCATACCGACGACGCGGAAGTCTGGGACTACGTGAACAGCTACCAGACCTTCCTGCCCTACAAGAACCGGGTGAAGACCACGAGCCAGGGCCAGGTCTACTCGCTTCCGGTCAACCTGCACACGATCAACCAGTTCTTCGGCAAGACCTTCCGCCCGGAAGAGGCGCGCGACTTCATCGAGGAACAGGCCGACAAGACCATCACCAATCCACAGACCTTCGAGGAGCAGGCGCTCCGCTTCGTCGGTCGCGATCTCTACGAGGCCTTCTTCAAGGGCTATACCGAAAAGCAATGGGGCTGCTCGCCGACCGACCTGCCGGCCTCGATCCTGAAGCGCCTGCCGGTGCGCTTCAACTACGACGACAACTACTTCTTCCACAAATTCCAGGGCATGCCGGAAAACGGCTATACCGACATGATCGAAAAGATCTTCGATCATCCGAAGATCAAGGTGACGCTGGGCCAGCACTTCGATCCCCGCGCGCGCCATGACTACGCGCACCTCTTCTATTCCGGTCCGCTCGACGGCTACTTCGCCTATGAGTTCGGGCGTCTGGGCTATCGCACGCTCGACTTCGAGCGCTTTACATATCAGGGCGACTATCAGGGCTGCGCCGTCATGAACTACGGCGATGCCTCCGTGCCCTATACCCGCATCACCGAGCACAAGCATTTCTCGCCATGGGAAAGCCATGAGGGATCGGTCTGCTACCGCGAATTCTCGCGCGCCTGCGGCGAAGACGACATCCCCTATTATCCGATCCGTCTCGTCGAGGAGAAGGCGCAGCTCGCGGACTACGTCGCTCGCGCCAATGAAGAGAAGGCCGTGACCTTCGTCGGCCGCCTCGCGACCTATCGCTATCTCGACATGGACGTGACGATCCGCGAAGCGCTCGACACTGCGCGTCTCTTCCTGGCCAAGACGAAGGATGAGGCCGCGATGCCGGCCTTTGTGCATTCCCCACTCTGATCAGAGAATGACCATGACTGCCACACCCATCCTCGTCGTCGGCGGTGCCGGCTATATCGGCTCGCACACATGCCTTGCGCTCTCCGAGCGCGGCTATCTGCCTGTCGTCTATGACAACTTCACCTCAGGCCATCCAGAATTTGTCAAATGGGGTCCTGCCGAACAGGGCGACATCCGAGACAAGGCGCGGCTGAAGGAGGTACTGGCAAAGTACCAGCCGAAGGCCGCCATGCATTTCGCCGGCCTGATCGAGGTCGGCCAGTCCTTCAAGGAGCCGGAACACTTCTACGACGTCAACGTCTCGGGCACGCTCAGCCTGCTGCAATGCTTGAGCGAAGCCGACATCCGCAACTTCGTCTTCTCCTCGACCTGCGCCACCTATGGAGCACCGGAATATCTGCCTCTGGACGAGAAACATGGCCAGAAGCCGATCAATCCTTACGGCCGCACGAAGCATATTGTCGAGCAGGCGCTGGGTGACCTCAACCTATGCGGACGCATGCGCTCGGTCATGCTGCGCTATTTCAACGCTGCCGGTGCCGACTTTGAAGGCCGCATCGGCGAATGGCATTCGCCGGAAACCCATGCCATTCCGCTCGCCATCGAAACGGCGCTCGGACGGCGCGAATTCTTCTCGATCTTCGGCGAAGACTACGACACCCGCGACGGCACCTGCATCCGTGACTACATCCACGTCAACGATCTTGCCGACGCCCATGTGCGAGCGGTCGACTATCTGCTGAACGGCGGCGAGACGATCGCCATCAACCTCGGCACCGGCAATGGCACGACCGTCAAGGAACTGATCGCATCGATCGAGAAGGTCTCCGGCCGCCCCATGCCTATCAAGCGCACGGAACGCCGCCCTGGCGATCCCCCGGGCCTTGTCGCCAGCAACGCGCTTGCCCGCGAGGTGCTCGGCTGGGATCCCAAGCACGGCATCGATGACATCATCCGCTCGGCCTGGACGTGGCATTCGACCTTCAACGGCCATTCCGATTGAGTACGGCTGCCTCGGGATCAAATTCTCCCTAAAAAAGGCGCGTCTGAGGCCAGTGTTGCAGCCGGGAACCCCTTGACGCGCTTTGTTCCTTCCGCTTTTCGTCCTGCAGATTTTGCAGGAACCAAAACTATGGCCGACAGACTAAAAACAATCCTCTCCTCGAGCGCGTGGGAGCGGTTTATTATAGCCGTCATTCTCATCAATTCGGTCACCTTGGGTCTCGAGACGTCACCCACTGTCATGCAGGTCATCGGACCGCTCCTGCATGCACTCGACCGCATCATTCTCGCGATTTTCGTCGTTGAGATCGTGGCCCGTCTCTACGCGTTCCGGCTTGCGTTCTTCCGCGATCCCTGGAGCATTTTCGACTTCGCCATCGTCGTCATTGCACTGATCCCGGCAACCGGCCCCTTCCAGGTGCTGCGCGCCCTGCGCGTGCTGCGTATCCTGCGACTGATATCTGTCGTGCCCTCGCTGCGGCGGGTGATCGGCGGGCTCATTGCCGCACTTCCCGGCATGGGCTCGATCATCGTTCTCTTGTTCATGCTGTTCTACGTCTCGGCGGTCATGGCAACCAAGCTCTATGGCGCGACCTTCCCCGATTGGTTCGGCAATCTTGGTGCGTCGACCTATTCGCTCTTCCAGATCATGACGCTCGAAAGCTGGTCCATGGGCATCGTCCGGCCAGTGATGGAAGTCCATCCCTATGCCTGGCTGTTCTTTGTGCCCTTCATCCTGCTCAGCACCTATTCGGTCCTGAACCTCTTCATCGGTGTCATCGTCTCCGCGATGCAGGAGCAGAGCATGGCCGACACTGACGCAGACTTGAAAACCCTGCATGTCGACAATGGCGACTTGCTGCGCGAAATGCAGGCGCTCCGATCCGAGATCGCTGCTCTGCGGGCCGAGAGAACGGCTGCTGGCGCCTAAATCGAAGTCGCTATTGGTTGCCGGGCTTCAGCTTCTGAGGCCCGGCGCCTCGTGGCCCGTGCGCTCGACATACTCAGTATAACCGCCCCCATACTGGAACACGCCTTCGGGCGTGATCTCCAGCACTCGGTTCGACAGCGCCGCCAGGAAGTGGCGGTCGTGGCTGACGAAGAGCATGGTGCCTTCGAACTGCGACAATGCCTTGATCAGCATTTCCTTGGTGTCCAGGTCGAGGTGGTTGGTCGGCTCGTCGAGGACGAGCAGGTTCGGCGGATCGAACAGCATCATCGCCATGACGAGCCGCGCCTTTTCACCGCCAGAGAGCACCCGCACGCGCTTGTCGATATCGTCGCCTGAGAAACCGAAGCAGCCGGCAAGCGCCCTAAGCGGCGCCTGACCAGCGCGCGGGAAACTCGTTTCCAGCATTTCGAAGATCGTCATGTCACCGTCGAGCACATCCATCGCATGCTGGGCGAAATAGCCCATCTTGACGCTGGCACCGATCGATACCGTGCCCTCGTCGGGCTTGGAATCACCGGCAACGAGCTTGAGAAGCGTCGACTTGCCGGCACCGTTGATCCCCATGATGCACCAGCGTTCGCGGCGGCGGACCATGAAATCGAAGCCGTCATAGATGACCTTGTCGCCGTAGCGCTTGGAGACGTTCTTGACGCTGACCACGTCTTCACCCGAACGCGGCGCCGGCTGGAATTCGAAGGCGACGACCTGGCGGCGCTTCGGCGGCTCGACACGGTCGATCTTTTCGAGCTTCTTCACCCGGCTCTGCACCTGCGAAGCGTGAGACGCCCGCGCCTTGAAGCGCTCGATGAACTTGATTTCCTTGGCGAGCATCGCCTGCTGGCGCTCGAACTGCGACTGCTGATGCTTCTCGTTCAAGGCACGCTGCCCCTCATAGAAGACATAGTCGCCGGAATAGCTGTTGAGCTGACCGGCATCGATCTCGATGATCTTGTTGACGATGCGGTTCATGAACTCGCGGTCATGCGAGGTCATCAGCAGTGCGCCTTCGTAACCTTTAAGGAACTGCTCGAGCCAGATCAGGCTCTCGAGGTCGAGATGGTTCGACGGTTCGTCGAGCAGCATCACGTCGGGGCGCATCAGCAGAATGCGGGCGAGCGCCACGCGCATCTTCCAGCCGCCCGAGAGAGCGCCGACATCGCCGTCCATCATGCTTTCCGAGAAGGAGAGACCGGCCAGCACTTCGCGGGCACGGCCATCCAACGCATAGCCGTCGAGCTCTTCGTAGCGCGCCTGCACTTCGCCGTAGCGTTCAATGATCGCGTCCATCTCGTCCATCCGGTCAGGATCGACCATGGCTGCCTCGAGTTCGCGCAGTTCGGCCGCAACTTCGCTGACCGGTCCTGCCCCGTCCATGACCTCAGCGACAGCCGAGCGGCCGGACATCTCGCCAACATCCTGGCTGAAATAGCCGATCGAGACCCCCTTATCGACGGAGACCTGGCCTTCGTCGGGCTGTTCATGCCCGATGATCATCCGGAAGAGCGAGGTCTTGCCCGCCCCGTTCGGTCCCACGAGACCGATCTTCTCCCCGCGATTGAGCGCGGCGGAGGCCTCGATAAAGAGGATACGGTGGCTGAGCTGCTTGGAGATGTTTTCGATACGGATCATGGACAAGGGCGCCTGCTGGAAATCGGCGCCCTTATGGCATGTCGAAGCCCCCCTGTCCCCTGCTTTTGTTGCAGGGCGGCATCGCGGCTGCGCCGGATTGCCACGGACCGGGCTCGCCGGTTGCCATGCGGCTGCAGACGGGCGAAAAGACGTCACGCAAGGACGACACCATGAGCGAAGACACAATTACCCTCTACGAAGCGATCGGCGGTGATCAGACCGTGAAGGCGCTGACCCGGCGCTTTTATGAGTTGATGGACACGCTGCCGGAGGCCGCCCATTGCCGGGCGGTACACCCGCCGGACTTGAGCGGCAGCGAAGAGAAGTTTTACGACTATATGACGGGCTACCTTGGCGGTCCGCCCATCTACATGCGAAAGCGCGGCCATCCGATGCTGCGGCGTCGTCATTTTGTGGCCGAGATCGGCCCGTTGGAACGGGACGAATGGCTCCTGTGCTTCCGCCGCGCGCTGGATGAAACAGTCGAGCATCCGAAGCTGCGCGAGATCATCTGGCCGCCCATCGAGAAGCTCGCCTTCCACATGCAGAACAAGGAATAACGGGGATGGCAAGCGTGCAGAGTTACCGCTGGGCGACCGTCGCGGCGGGACTGATCGGGGCGGCCGGTGTCGGGCTTGCCGCGGCCGCAAGCCATGCTGGCGGCGAAGCGCTCCTGCGCCCGGCATCGACGATTTGTCTCGCCCATGCTCCGGCACTCGCAGCACTGTCCATAGCTGGCGACCGGATCAGACTGTCGGCACTGGCAGCGCTCGGCATGATGCTCGGCACATTCCTGTTTGCGGGCGATCTGGTCGCCCGGCACTTCATTGGAAGCGGGCTGTTTCCGATGGCGGCCCCGACGGGCGGGATGACGCTCATTGTGTCATGGCTGCTGCTGAGCGCAGGAGCCCTGCTTCCGGGACGCGACTGACGCCGATCCCGACACCGACGCCTCGACATCACTCTGATGGCAAGTTCAATGGGCCATGCAGGCCGAAACGGTACCGCCGAACATCAGCAGGTTGCCGTGCGGGTCGCGGATGTGAAACCGTAGGCTTTCACCGCACTCTCCCGAGGTGTCCGATGGACGGATCGCCTCGATCCCGCGATCGCAAAAGTCGCGATACATCTCGGTCGGTGCCTCGGACCTGAAGAACACAGAACTGTTCTGGCACTGGAGCGGATCGTCGCTCAGCCAGAAATGCAATTCCATGCCACCACGACGGACCACGAGATAATCGAGACCGTCAAAGCCGACATCCTCGAAACCGAGCGTATCGACATAGAAATTGCGTGTTTCAGAGAAGTTCAGAGAGGGAAGGATAGGCACTGCGTTGAGGATCGTCTTCGCAACAGGTTGCTCAGCGTTCATGCGGAAAGTTCCTCTGCTTCCCACATGAGACTGACGACGAAACGGCTACGATCTGGCGTTGGCGTTTCGCTGCCATCTCGGCGCGGGAAAATCGATAATGAGGGCGGGGGCCCGGTTCAAGGTTGCGTACATGGTAGCAGGTTTGCGTTCATGCAAGCCCGGCAAAGTGACGATTTCGCAATTCGTCACTTCACTTTCCCGAGAGCGTTGCAACATTGCATCGGCGAGTTCCGGTAAAAGCCCCTCGCCGCGCTGCCGTGCAAGCTCGTGGAACGAGCTCATGCCACCCTTTTCGGATCCGTCCCTGCTCATGCTTCGGTGTTCCTTTCATTCAGTGTCTGCAACGCGCGCTCGAGACTGGATTTCGAGCCATTTCGCAGCGGAATGAAAGTCTTGCCGAACTTCTTGCAACCGCTCTTCACGCGCAGACACGCATCGTGACTGATACAGTCGATAGGGCAGAAGACGCAGTCGACGGAGGGTAGCACCGTGTCGATGCGCGATACCGCCTCCCGTAAACCCCCATCATGGTGAATTAGTTCCGCACCAAAATTGCTGGCGATCTGACGAAGATGGGCGACCTGGCAATCACGCCCGCCGACGTAAAGAAAGCTGCGGACCTCCGCTTGCGTCTTGGCGGTGGTCGCCGTGCCGGAAACCTCCGCACCCGGCTTCTTTGCAGCCTGCTTTTTCTTCTTCGCCATGACGTCCTGTCTCCTCGAATCCGATCAGAGGCAGCGGTTGCGAGCCTCATGACGACAGGCATACAAAACATGACAAAAAGAGTAAAGTATATAGTTGAAATTCTCAGTCATGTTTTCGCTGGGAAAGATCCGACCTGATCAGAGCATGGCGTCCGGGATTGACAGGGATCAACTTCCCTTGATTTTCAGGGGTTCCGCGGCGCCAAGAGCAATTTTTTACCGTTTGATAAAACTTTGATCCTGAGTTACGTTTCTCTGCATCGCTTCGAATATAAAAGAGGGAACTGCGATGCGAAGACTGGAACCAGGCCTCAAGGCCGGGCGGCTAGACGCTGCCGATTATGCAAAGAATTTCTCTGACCTGCATCCCCGCCTCGGCGGCCATGAGGCACTCGTCGCCTCCGACAGATGCTACTTCTGTCACGACGCGCCGTGCATGACGGCCTGTCCCACCGCCATCGATATCCCGATGTTCATCCGGCAGATATCGACTGGCAATCCGCTTGGCGCCGCCAAGACCATTTTCGACCAGAACATTCTCGGCGGCATGTGCGCCCGCGTCTGTCCCACCGAAACGCTCTGCGAGGAAGCCTGTGTGCGCAACACGGCCGAGGAGCGCCCGGTCGAAATCGGCCGCCTGCAACGTTACGCCACCGACATCGCGATCGAAGAAGGCCGCCAGTTCTATTCCCCGGCAGCGTCCTCCGGCCACACGGTGGGCATCGTCGGCGCAGGCCCCGCAGGCCTCGCCGCTGCTCATCGCCTTGCCATGCACGGCCACCAGGTCACCATCTACGAAGCGAAGGAAAAGGCCGGCGGTCTGAACGAATACGGCATCGCGGCCTACAAGACCCCCAACGACTTCGCCCAGAAGGAAGTCGATTACATCCTGTCGCTCGGCAATATCGATGTGCTGGACGGCCAGATGATGGGCCGCGATTTCACCCTCGCCGACCTCCAGGCGAAACACGACGCCGTTTTCCTCGGTGCCGGTCTCGGCAACGTCAACGGGCTGAACATCCCCGGCGCCGGGATCAATGGTGTGCTCGACGCCGTCGAGTTCATCGCCAACCTGCGCCAGGCCGACGACAAGGCCGACGTGCCCGTCGGTCGTGACATCGTCGTCATCGGTGGCGGCATGACCGCGATCGATGCTGCCGTTCAGGCAAAGCTCCTCGGCGCCGAAAACGTCACGATCTGCTACCGCCGCGGCAAGGAGCACATGAACGCCTCAGTGTTCGAGCAGGATCTCGCGACCTCCAAGGGCGTCCATATCCGCCACTGGCTCCAGCCGAAAGAAGTCGCCCACCATGCGGGTCACTGTTCGTCGATCACCTTCGAATACACCCACCTCGAAAACGGCATGATGAAGGGCACCGGCCACACGACCGAGATCAAGGCCGACCAGATCCTCGTCGCAATCGGCCAGAAACTCGATGGCCAGGGTCTGGACGGACTGAAGCTCGAAGGCGGCAAGATCGCCATCGACGCCGAGGGCCGGACATCGATCCCGGGGGTCTGGGCTGGCGGCGACTGTGCCTTCGGTGGCCAGGACCTGACGGTCTCCGCCGTCGCCATGGGCCGCGACGCGGCCGAAAGCATCAACCGCTCTCTCGCCGTCATGACGGCGGGCGCAACCGCAGTCGCATGACGCACCGCTCTCGAGAGGATTTGAAACATGGCTGATCTTCGCAATAACTTCGTCGGCATCAAATCGCCCAACCCCTTCTGGCTGGCCTCGGCGCCGCCGACCGACAAGGCCTACAATGTCGAGCGCGCCTTCAAGGCGGGCTGGGGCGGCGTCGTGTGGAAGACGCTCGGCTCGGAAGGACCACCGGTCGTCAACGTCAACGGCCCGCGCTATGGCGCAATCTGGGGCGCCGACCGCAGGCTTCTGGGCCTCAACAACATCGAACTGATCACCGACCGTCCTCTGCAGGTGAACCTGCAGGAGATGAAACAGGTCAAGATGAACTGGCCGGACCGGGCGCTCGTCGCCTCGATCATGGTCCCTTGCGTCGAGGAAGAGTGGAAGGCGATCTTGCCGCTGGTCGAAGAGACCGGGGCTGATGGCATCGAGCTCAACTTCGGCTGTCCGCACGGCATGTCGGAGCGCGGCATGGGGGCTGCCGTCGGGCAGGTGCCGGAATACATCGAAATGGTCGTGCGCTGGTGCAAGCAATACACCCGCATGCCTGTTATCACCAAGCTGACGCCCAACATTGCCGATATCCGCAAGCCGGCGCGCGCAGCCAAGGCGGGCGGCACCGATGCCGTGTCCCTGATCAACACGATCAACTCGATCGTTTCGGTCGATCTCGACAGCTTTGCCCCCTCGCCCACCGTCGGCGGCAAGGGCACCCATGGCGGCTATTGCGGCCCGGCCGTCAAGCCGATCGCGCTCAATATGGTCGCCGAGATCGCCCGTGATCCGGAAACCTATGGTCTACCGATCTCCGGTATCGGCGGTGTCACCACCTGGCGCGATGCGGCTGAATTCCTGGCGCTCGGGGCCGGCAATGTGCAGGTCTGCACGGCGGCCATGACCTATGGCTTCAAGATCGTCGAGGAGATGATCACGGGCCTCAACGACTGGATGGATGCCAAGGGTCACCAGAGCCTTGACGACATCTGCGGTCGCGCGGTGCCCAACGTTACCGACTGGCAGTATCTCAACCTCAACTACATCGCCAAGGCCCATATCGATCAGGATGCTTGCATCAAATGCGGTCGCTGCCACATCGCCTGCGAGGATACGTCCCACCAGGCGATCACCAGCATGGTCGACGGCATCAGGAAGTTCGAGGTGATGGAGGACGAATGCGTCGGCTGCAATCTCTGCGTCAACGTCTGTCCCGTCGAGAACTGCATCACCATGGTCGAACTACCAACCGGCGCTCTCGACCAGCGGACCGGCCGGCCTGTCGACCCGAATTACGCCAACTGGACGACCCATCCGAACAATCCTATGGCTGTGCAGGCGGCAGAATAGTCTCGGTCAAGCAAGTCCGGCCCGCTTGCGGGCCGGATACCTTGCAGCACAAGAAAAACTCGAATTTTCGCCCACACCTTCAGAAATTATTCAGCGCTATACTCCACCATCCCGCCATCGGGACTGACAGCATTTTCGTCAGGCCGGGCCAGCCGGGCAAGGAGACCATGGCGATAAAGAGCAAGAATACGGATGGTGGATCGAGCCTGCGATCGCGCCTGCAGATCCTCATTCCGAGCGCCATCGTTCTGGCAGGTGTTGCCGTCTCCGCCTTATATGCCGACCTTCAGCAGCAACGATTGAGCCGCGAGGCGGCCCGCAATGCGGTCGGGGAAAACCTTGGCCTGATCCGCACCAAGCTCGAAGCCAACATCAACGCCAATATCAAGCTTTTGCAGGGCATGGTCGCGGTGATCGGGACCGAGCCCTATGTCACGCAGAAGCGTTTCGAGGCGTTGGCATCAAGCCTCCTGTCGACGCCCTCCCAGATCGGCAACATCGTTGCAGCACCCAATCTCATCACGAGTTTCGTCCACCCCTACGAGGACAACAAGTCCTTCATCGGGAACTGGATACTCCCGCCACCGAATGGCGAGGAAGCGGTGCGCCAGTTGCGCGAAGAGGGCAAGACAATCATCAGCGGCCCGTTGCCGCTCAAGAATGGCGCCATGGGCCTGATCATCACGCTGCCCGTGGAGATGACCAATGACGACGGCAAGCGGGTCTTTTGGGGTGGCTTGGCGGGGGTCGTCGATGTCACGAGGCTCTATGACGACAGCGGCCTGCGAGCCCCGGATTCGCCGCTCGCCATCACCATTACCGACGACAGTCAACAGACGGGAAACCAGGCCGTGATCTACGGCGACAGTCACGTCCTGACCGACGACCCGGTCACCATGATTGTGGATCTCGGCAACGAGAAATGGTCCATTTCGGCGGTGCCCAAGGGTGGCTGGCACGCGATGAGCCGCCCCGACGTCCTGATCCGCAGCATGATCGCCGCCATGTCCGCGCTGATCGCCGGAAGCGTCATCTGGGTCGCCGGGCTGATGCGGGAGCGGCAGCGTAACTATGCGGCTCTCCGGCAACGCGAGGAAGAGCTTCGCGCCATGTCGTATCGTCTTGGCGTCGCACTCGAATCCTCCCGCATTGGCGTCTGGGAGATGGATGTCGGCAGCGATCACCTCATCTGGGACGAACGACTCTATAATCTCTACGGACTGACACCTGACACACCGATTACCGGCGAAACCTGGCGGTCAATGGTCGATCCCGAAGATGTCGATGCCATCGAGGAGGGCATGCGGCAAGCCATCGAAAACCAATCCTCCTATACGGGCCGCTTCCGGGTGATCCGCCCGGACGGGAAAATCGTGCATTTCCGCACGGTCGGCACTGCCTTCGGCGACCAGAAAAACAAGATGCTCTTGCTCGGCGTCAACTGGGATGTCAGCGCTGACGTGCTTCTGCAGGAAGAACTCAGCCAAGCACAGCGCGAGACGGCACAGCGCAACGAGGAGCTGGAAACCGCACGGCAGCGCATGGAGTACAACTCGCTGCACGATGCGCTGACCGGCCTGCCCAATCGCCGCTATCTGGACCAGCGCCTCGAGGCACTGGCTGCAGCCCCCGATCGGCCCGAGGCAAGGCTGACCGTACTCCACATGGATCTGGACCGCTTCAAGGAAATCAACGACACGCTTGGCCATGGTGCCGGCGACGCCATTCTTCGCCATGTCGCGCAGGAACTGCAGAGCATGGTCGGTGAATGCGATTTCGTCGCCCGGATCGGCGGCGATGAATTCGTCATCGTCTGCCAGGGTTGCGATATCTCCGAAGGCTACGAGGCCATGGGCTCGAACCTGATCTCGGCCGTCAACCGGCCCATCGTCTACAACGGACACGAATGCCGTGTCGGCGCATCGATCGGTATCGCCGACAGGATCGAGCCCGAACTGACCGCCGAACAGCTCCTCGTCAATGCGGACATCGCCCTCTACGAGGCAAAACGCCGTGGCCGAAACCGCGTCGAGCGTTTCAACGACCAGCTGCGCGCTCGTACGATCAACATCAAGCGCACCGCCGACGCCATTCTTCGGTCTTTGGGCGACGACGATTTCATCGCCTGGTATCAGCCGCAATTCGATGCCCGAACGCTTGCGATCAACGGTGTGGAGGCGCTCGCGCGCTGGCACCATCCGCAAAAGGGCATCCTCGCACCCAACGCATTCCTCGAAACGGCCGAGAACCTGAATGTCGTGTCCCAGATCGACGCGAGCATTCTCGATCAGGCACTCGAGCAACTAGAGCGCTGGAAGACCGAGGGTCTCGGCATCGAGCATGTCTCAGTCAACATTTCTGCCCAGAGGTTGTTCGAGGACAAGCTGCTCGACCACCTGGCCAAGCTCGATTTCAAGCCGGGCAGCCTATCATTCGAATTGCTGGAATCGATTTCCTTCGACGACAAGGCTGATGCCGTGGCGGAAAGCCTCGAGCGCATCCGCACACGGGGCATTGCCATCGAAATCGACGATTTCGGCACCGGTTACGCCTCGATCCTCTCGCTGATCAAGCTCTCGCCGAGCCGCTTGAAGATCGATCGGCAACTGGTGGCCCCGATCGTCACCAGCCCGGCGCAGCGCAAGCTGATCAGTTCGATCGTCGATATCGGCCGCTCCTACGGGATCGGCATCGTCGCAGAGGGCGTGGAAACCATGGAGCATGCGGCGATCCTGCGCGATCTCGGTTGCCAGACGCTGCAGGGCTACGCGCTGGCGCGGCCGATGAGCCCGGACAATTTCATCGATTTTGCAAGGAAACATGCCTTGCAGCGCGAAGACCTGCTGCGGCGGAGCGCCTGAACCGCGCTTCGGAGATGGATCAGCTGAGCAGGCTCTGGCCAGCGGCGAACCCGGCATAGGCCAGCGCCGAGAAATAGACGAGCGTCAGCAGCACCATCAGGTGTCCCATCGCAACGACCATGCCGTCCCTTTGGGAAATACCGGTCGACAGAAGCAGGATCGCCACACCGGGTAGTGTGTTCGAGAACGGAATGAAGCCAAGCGGCATCATCAAGAGCACGCCGGCGGCCGTCAGAACGGCACCGTTGATACGGTTGACCAGCGCCCCGTGCGTCAGGCCCAGCAAGCGGGGACGGACATAACGGTCAACCTTTCTCAGGATCTTGAGACCTCGTTGCAGAACCGGGACAAGGCGCGCCCGTTCGAGCTTGCGGTCGGCCACCTTCTCCGGCAACCACGGAAAGCGGTTGAAGGTGATCGCAATCCCGATCAGCACGATGCCGGCACCGAAGACGGTAGAGACACCCGGAATCGAAACCGGCACCAGGAAGGGTAGAGACAACAGGCCGCAAAGCAGCAGTAGCCCGCTTTCACCCATCTTCTGAAGGATCTGTCGCAGCGTTACGTGATCCTCATCCATCGAGTCGATCACATCCTGCAGCACCGCACTTGTGCTCTTGTCGGTATCACTGAAGCCGATCGTCGTTGTCATCAGGTCCGCTTTCGATTAACTGCCGGAAGAATGTCCTCGGACGACGCAGTGACGCGCGTCCCGGATCGCAGATGAATGAGAAAGCCGGTCGGGTCAAGTGACGCGAACGGAGAGACCAGTTCCGGTCGAAAGACATGCCATGACAGAGCAAGCGTCAACAGCAGACAGGCCCGTCAATCAGCATACGGTGCATGCCAAGGGTCGTGAAAAGCTGAAGGCGCATGCGGCAATGCTGCTCTTTGCTGCCCTGATCGCCGGCTCCTTCTCCTTCGGCGGCATGGCGGCACAGCACATGGATGCCGGCCCACTGACACTGTGGCGCTACCTGATGACCGTGGTCGTGATGGGTGTCCTGACCTTCGGCATCCTGCGCGTTCCTTTCCGGGCTCCCCAGCGGATCTGGCGCTTTGCCCTGCTCGGCGGTCTGATCGCCGTCTACATGCTGACCATGTTCGTGGCGTTGGAATTCACCAGCCCTGTGCAGACGGGCGCCGTCTTCACCCTGATGCCATTGATCAGCGCCGGCTTTGCGCTCGTCTTCATCGGGCAGAAAACCCGCCCGGATGTGTTCATTGCACTCGTGATTGCAGCCCTTGGCGCAATTTGGGTCATCTTCCGCGCCGACATCCAGGCGATCCTCTCCTTCGACGTTGGGCGTGGGGAACTGATCTATTTCATTGGCGTCATCTGCCACGGCGCCTACGTGCCGCTGATCCGCAAGTTCAATCAGGGAGACAACCCGGTCGCCTTCGGTTTCTGGGTTGTGGTCTTCACCATCCCCTGGCTCCTGCCGACCGGCGCTGTCCCGCTCGCGATCACGGATTTTGCGAGCCTACCACCCATGGTCTGGGCGACGATCGCCTATCTCTCGATCGTGACGACAGCACTCACCTTCATGTTGCTGCAATACGCCTCGATGCGCCTGCCAGCACCCAAGGTGCTGGGCTACGGCTATCTGACGCCGACCTTCATCATCCTCCTGGAAGGCATGCTCGGCCACGGCTGGGCAAGCCCGGCCGTTTTTCTCGGTGCGCTCGTCACGGCCGCCGGTCTTCTGGTGATGGGTCTGCTCAGGGACTGACGACCGGCTTCACAATCAGGCCATGCACGAAAAGACCTTCGAGGAAGGACGCGGCCGCCTCGAAGCGATCCTCGCCTTCTCGGCTCGCCCCCAGCACGGAACGGACCTGGACGTCGAAGTCGGCATAGTGCTGTGTGGTCGACCAGATCGAGAAGATCATGTGATGCGGGTCGCATTCCCGGATCTTGGCCGCAGCGATCCAGGCCCTGATGACCTCGGCCTTCTCGTCCACAAGCTCCTTTAGCGGTCCTTCGAGCACGCCGGCGATATGCGGCGCACCCTGCAGGATCTCGTTGGCAAACAGCCGACTTTCGCGCGGAAACTCCCGCGCCATCTCCAGCTTGCGGCGTATGTAGGACCTGATCTCGTGTTCGGGATCGCCGTCCGCGTCGAAGGCCTGCAGTGGCTCCAGCCAGTTCTCCAGCACTCGGTCGATCAAGGCCCGGTGCATGGCTTCCTTGGTGCGGAAATAGTAGAGCAGATTGGGCTTCGACATGCCCGCGACCTCGGCGATCTGGTCGATCGTCGAGCCATGGAATCCCCGCTGCGAGAACACCTCCAGCGCCGCCTCCAGGATGAGCTCCTCCTTCTCCTCCTGGATCCGCGTCCGCCTCTGGGTTTGCGCCGCTCTCGGTATTGCCATCTTAGAGTTGTTCCCCGCCTAAGATACTGAACTCACTCAGCAATATTGAAGCCCAAAATCTGGGCATCTGCTTGAATTTTTGTCGCAGAATTTTGCCGATTTCGTCTTGAGTGCCGTGATGGAAGTTGTAATGTTTTACCAGTCGGTCAAATTATTGGACAGATGTCAAATAAAGGCAACTGCCGATACGACAGCGGAAAAAACAACACAAGCCGCTGCTGCTGACCCGGGGAACATGGGAATCGGGCGGAAGATCCGGTTCTGACAAACAGGTGAGGATCTGCAATGACGGCGCAACCCGGCAACAACCTTCGCGTGAACGGCGATCGTCTGTGGGACATGCTCATGGAGATGGCGAAGATCGGCCCCGGCATTGCCGGCGGCAACAATCGCCAGACCCTGACGGACGAGGACGCGGAAGGCCGCCGCCTCTTTCAGCGCTGGTGCGAGGACGCTGGCCTCACGATGGGCGTCGATACCATGGGCAACATGTTCATGACCCGCCCCGGCACCGACGCCGACGCCCTGCCCGTCTATATCGGCAGCCATCTCGACACCCAGCCGACCGGCGGCAAGTATGACGGGGTGCTCGGCGTCCTCGCCGGTCTGGAAGTGATCAGGTCGATGAACGACCTCAACATCAAGACGAAGCACCCCATCGTCGTTACCAACTGGACGAACGAGGAAGGCGCCCGCTTCGCTCCCGCCATGTTGGCATCCGGCGTGTTTGCCGGCGTGCTCACCCAGGATTACGCCTATGCCCGCAAGGACATGGACGGCAAGACCTTCGACAACGAGCTGAAGCGCATCGGCTGGCTGGGCGACGAAGTGGTCGGCGCCAGAAAGATGCACGCCTATTTCGAATACCATATCGAACAGGGTCCCATCCTCGAAGCAGAGGACAAGCAGATCGGCGTCGTCACACACTGTCAGGGCCTGTGGTGGCTGGAATTTACCCTGACCGGCCGCGAAGCCCATACCGGCTCCACACCGATGAACCTGCGCGTCAATGCCGGCCTTGCCATGGCCCGGATCATGGAGATGGTCCAGAACGTCGCGATGAGTGAACAGCCCGGTGCCGTCGGCGGTGTCGGCCAGGTGAAGTTCTCGCCCAATTCCCGCAACGTCCTGCCCGGCACCGTCGTCTTCACCGTAGACATTCGCACGCCCAGCCAGGAGAAGCTCGACCGCATGCGCGCGACGATCGAGGCCAAGGCCGCCGAGATCTGCGCGGCGCTGGGCGTCGGCTGCGCGGTCGAGGCCGTCGGCCATTTCGATCCGGTGACCTTCGATCCGAAACTCGTCGCCTCCGTCCGTAAGGCGGCGGAAGACTTGGGCTATAGCCACATGAACATCATCTCCGGCGCCGGCCACGACGCCTGCTGGGCCGCCAAGGTCGCGCCCTCGACCATGATCATGTGCCCTTGCGTCGGCGGCTTGAGCCACAATGAGGCGGAGGAGATTTCCAAGGAATGGGCAAGTGCTGGCTGCGACGTGCTGCTCAGGGCGGTTCTGGAGACGGCGGAGATTGTCGGGTGATGATGCCCTCGCTCCGCGCCCCCCTCATCCGGCCCTTCGTGCCACCGTCTCCCCGCTGGGGAGAAGAGGGAGCGCGTTGTGATGTCTGAGGTGACCATTGACCTTAAGCCCCGCTGGATCGCATCATGGAATGGATGGAGCGCACGACGCCAGCGTCACCTCTTCTCCCCAGCGGGGAGAAGGTGGCGCGTAGCGCCGGATGAGGGGGGCCGAACGGCCATGACACACCCGCAAGATCCGACAAAACGGCTGCCCGACAGGACCAGCAAAGCACGCGAACTGAGAGCCAACGACACAGAAGCCGAATACCGTCTCTGGGGCGACCTCCGCAATCGTCAGCTGAATGGTTACAAGTTCAGCCGCCAGATCCCCATCGGGGTCTATATCGTTGATTTTGTTTGCCGCGAACAGCGGCTCGTGGTGGAACTCGACGGCAGCCAGCATGCGGAGAACGAACGCGACGAACGGCGAACCGAATGGCTGAACGGACAGGGTTACTCTGTCCTCCGGTTTTGGAACGCCGAGGTCCTGCAGGAGCGCAACGCCGTCCTCGATACAATTCTCGCAGTTCTGCAGGGCCAGATCGTCGAGCGCTGCGACGCGATCCGTTTCTCGCCCGCAGCAGGAGAGGACCGGTGACCGTCATGCTATTTCAGCCTTCGCTTCGCGCCCCCTCATCCGGTCCTTCGGACCACCTTCTCCCCGCTGGGGAGAAGAGGGAGCGCGCGGTGGCCTCGTCGGACCCCAGTATTCGCTCACGTCGCCGCAGCGTCCGAACAGAAGATCGGGGCGCACGACGTCAGCGTGACCTCTTCTCCCCAGAGGGGAGAAGGTGGCGCGTAGCGCCGGATGAGGGGGCGCCGCAGGCGAAGGCACAAACGCGGGAACTATCGGCAAGCGACAAGCCCGACATGCTGAGAGGACAAACGCGAACCAACCGCGCAAGCATCAAGAACACCACACGGGGAGAGAGCACATGACCACCACAGTCATCAAGGGCGGCACGATCGTCACCGCCGATCTGAGCTACAAGGCAGACATCAAGATCGAAGGCGGCGTGATCGTCGAGATCGGGCCAGACCTCTCCGGGGACACCGTGCTGGATGCGGCCGGCTGTTATGTTATGCCCGGCGGCATCGACCCGCACGTGCATCTGGAAATGCCCTTCATGGGCACCTACTCGGCGGATGATTTCGAAAGCGGCACGCGCGCCGGCCTCTCCGGCGGCACGACCATGGTCGTCGATTTCTGTCTGCCGGGCCCGGATCAGTCGCTGCTCGAAGCGCTCCAGATGTGGGACAACAAGACCTCGCGCGCCACGGCTGACTATTCTTTCCACATGGCGATCACCGGCTGGAACGAACGTATCTTCGACGAGATGAAAACGGTCGTCCAGGATCGCGGCATCAACACCTTCAAGCACTTCATGGCCTACAAGGGCGCACTGATGGTGAATGACGACGAGATGTTCGCCTCCTTCCAGCGCTGCGCCGAGCTTGGCGCCCTGCCGATGGTGCATGCCGAAAACGGCGACGTCGTCGCCTCGATGACCGCAAAACTGCTGGCCGAAGGCAATAACGGTCCCGAGGCCCATGCCTATTCCCGTCCGCCTGAGGTCGAGGGCGAGGCCACCAACCGCGCGATCATGCTGGCCGACATGGCCGGTGTTCCCCTTTATGTCGTGCACACGTCATGCGAACAGGCGCATGAGGCCATCCGCCGCGCCCGGCAAAAGGGCATGCGCGTCTATGGCGAGCCGCTGATCCAGCACCTGACGCTCGACGAAAGCGAATACTTCAACAAGGACTGGGACCACGCCGCCCGCCGCGTCATGTCGCCCCCCTTCCGTAACAAGCAGCACCAGGACAGTCTCTGGGCGGGCCTGCAGTCCGGTTCGCTCTCGGTTGTCGCCACCGACCACTGCGCCTTTACCAGCGAACAGAAGCGCTTCGGCGTCGGCAACTTCGCTAAGATCCCGAACGGCACCGGGGGTCTCGAAGACCGCATGCCGATGCTCTGGACCTATGGTGTTGCGACCGGTCGCCTGACGATGAACGAATTCGTCGCAGTCACCTCGACCAACATTGCCAAGATCCTCAACATCTACCCGAAGAAGGGCGCCGTCCTTGTCGGCGCCGATGCCGACCTCGTGGTCTGGGATCCCAAGCGCTCCAAAACCATCTCCGCCAAGACCCAGCAGTCCTCGATCGATTACAATGTCTTCGAGGGCAAGACCGTCACTGGCCTGCCGCGCTACACGCTGACCCGCGGTTATGTCGCGATCGAGGAAAATGCAGTGAAGACCCGCGAGGGCCACGGAAAGTTCGTCAAGCGCGAGCCCTTCCCCGCCGTATCCAAGGCACTGTCGACCTGGAAGGAACTCGTGGCGCCGCGCAAGGTGGAACGCACGGGCATTCCGGCGACGGGGGTGTGAGGGTGAGGCCAGCAAACAGGACATGGTTGCTTAAGACTGCCCGCTTCGGCGCAGGCTATGCAGCCGCCGTGTTTCTCGGCGTCATGGGCATCTGGGCAACATTTGAAGTGACAGATGCGTTCACTTACGGCCGCCTGCCGCGCTTCATGCTCTTTCCGGGTTCGATACTGCCGGTCCTTAGGCTGACCCTGGAGATCCTGCCGGTTGCCTTGTTGCTGGCTGCCCCCTTCACCTTGCTGGCGACCTGGGTGCTGCTGCGAATGCGTTGGAACCGCTGGTGGCATTTCGCCATCGCGGGTGCCGCCTGCCCCCTCTCCGGCATCGCCCTTTTGCAACTGGCAACCCGGGGCCGCTTCTTCAATCAGAACGAAGCATCAATGGCGATGTCGCTCGCTCCGACAGGCATGATCTGCGCGATCATCTACAGGTGGATCGCCCGGCCCCAGACAGAAGGTCTGGCCAGATGAACCCTGCGCTACACCTCGACCAAGCCATCCAGCTCCGGCAGCAACACGACGCTCTCCTGCTCGTTCGGGTCGGTGCGTGCGATGATCGCCGTGCAGGGCGTGTTCGACAGGTTCGCCGGCAGATGCGGCACGCCGGCCGGAATGTAAAACAGCTCGCCCGCGTGAACCACCACATGGTTCTCCAGCCGGTCGCCATACCAGGTATGCGCCTGACCGGAGAGCATATAGATCGCCGTCTCGTGGCTCTCGTGCAGATGCGCCTTGGCGCGCGCGCCGGGCGGCATGGTCAGCACATGCATGCAGATGCCCTTGGCGCCGACCGTCTCGGCGGCAATGCCCTCGAAATAACTCAGTCCCTGCTTGCCCTCATAGGTATGGCCGGGCTTCACGATCCGGCAGGTGGGCTTTGCTGATGTGTCCATGGTCTGATCCTCATCCCTTCTGCGGCGAGGCCGCCCCTCCTTCTCCGCTGCTCCCGAGCGGCCGCATGTCAAAAGAATGCAAGAGGCAGGCTGCCTTTGCAACAAACCCGATTGGTCCTAGCGCATGAATGCACCCTACTCCGTTGTCTCGGCCAGGAACCTGAGCCTCACCTTCGAGACCAATGACGGCCCCGTCCACGCCCTGTCGAACGTCGATCTCGAGGTGAAGAAGGGCGATTTCGTCTCCTTCATCGGCCCCTCCGGCTGCGGCAAGACCACCTTCCTGCGCGTCATCGCCGATCTCGAAAAGCACACCGCCGGCGAGATCACGGTCAATGGCATGACACCGGAAGAAGCACGCAAGGCGCGCTCCTACGGCTATGTCTTCCAGGCAGCGGCCCTCTATCCCTGGCGCACGATCGAAAACAACATCGCGCTCCCGCTCGAAATCATGGGCTACAGTGCGGCGGAAAAGAAGAAGCGCATCGAACAGACGCTGGAGCTGGTCAACCTCTCGGGCTTTGCCAAGAAATATCCCTGGCAGCTGTCAGGCGGGATGCAGCAGCGTGCCTCGATCGCCCGCGCGCTCGCCTTCGACGCCGACCTCCTGCTGATGGACGAACCCTTTGGCGCGCTCGACGAAATCGTCCGCGACCACCTGAACTCCGAGCTCCTGAAGCTCTGGGACCGCACCAACAAGACGATATGCTTCGTCACCCATTCGATCCCCGAGGCCGTCTACCTCTCGACCAAGATCGTCGTCATGAGCCCGCGGCCTGGCCGGGTTACCGATATCATCGAGTCGACGTTGCCCAAGGAACGCCCGCTCGACATCCGCGAGACCCCGGAGTTTCTCGAGATCGCGCACCGGGTGCGCGAGGGCCTGAAGGCGGGGCACAGCTATGAGGAATAGTTCCGTGATTAAGGGGAACACCCCATGAACCCCACCTTCCTCCTCTGGCTCGGTGGTGCCATGGCGACCTTCCTGGGTGCCGCCACCGTCAGCCGCGCCTATGTCGACAACGGCAAGCTCTGGGTACTCGTGGCCTCTCTCGCCCTCTACTGCGTCGGCAATCTGATGATGGTGAAGCTGATGCGTGAGGGTGGCCTTGGCCTTGCCATCTCCGCGTCCGCCGTGGCCCAGCTGGTACTCATCAATGTCATCGCCTTTCTCCTCTTCGGTGAACGGCTGAGCGCAGTTCAGATGGCGGGCGTTGCGCTCGGTGTCGTCTCCATGGCCCTGATGCTCTTTCCTGCAAAAGGAGGCGCCTGATGACCTCGGCTCCTTCCGCCTTCCGAGATCGAATCCTGCCGGTCCTGACAGTCCTCCTGGCGATCCTCGTGATCTGGCATGTCTTCGTCGTCTATCTGAACGCGCCCTTCGTGCGCGACCAGGCGGCACGTGCCGGCGAGACGATAACCTTCTCCCAGATCGTCGAGCGAACCTTCGCCCAGGAGCGCCCGGTCTTGCCGGCTCCGCACCAGATCGTCGCCGAACTCTGGGATACGGTGTTCAACAAGGCCGTCACCTCCAAGCGCAGCCTCGTTTACCACGCCTGGATCACGCTTTCGGCGACGCTTGCCGGCTTTGCCATGGGCACCGTGCTTGGAATCGTACTTGCCATCGCCATCGTTCATAACAGGGCTATGGACAAGTCGCTGATGCCCTGGGTCATCGCCTCCCAGACGATCCCGATCCTCGCCATTGCGCCGATGATTATCGTCGTTCTGAATTCCATCGGCATCTCAGGCCTCATGCCCAAGGCGCTGATTTCCACCTATCTTTCCTTCTTCCCAATCGTCGTCGGCATGGTGAAGGGCCTGCGCAGTCCGGACATCCTGCTCCTCGACCTGATGCACACCTATAATGCCAGCCAGTCTCAGACCTTCTGGAAGCTCCGCTGGCCGGCGTCGATGCCCTACCTCTTCACCTCGCTGAAGGTGGCAATCGCCATTTCGCTGGTCGGAGCCATCGTCGGAGAGCTGCCGACAGGTGCCGTCGCCGGTCTCGGTGCCCGACTGCTGTCTGGTTCCTATTACGGCCAGACCATCCAGATCTGGGCAGCGCTCTTCATGGCGGCGGGGCTCGCGGCCCTGCTCGTCTCGATCGTCGGCATGGCCCACACACGGGTGCTGGCACGCATGGGGGTCAAGCCATGAACGGTTATCTCGTCTTCGCTATCCTCTTCTGGCTCGGCGCCTGGGGTCTCAACGAGTGGCTTGTCCGCCGCCGTCCAAAGGACCAGACGACGAAACGCGCGATCGGCCTGGCCGTACCCCTGATCTTCGGCGTGACCCTGCTGGTCATCTGGGAATGCATGGTGCGCGGCTTCGAGATCCCCTCGATCCTGCTCCCAGCCCCCTCGATGATCTGGGCCCGTATCCTCACCTCCACCCATATCCTCTGGGCAGATTTCAAGCAGACCTTCCTGAAGTCGGTGATAACAGGTTATGTCGCCGGCTGCGGCCTCGGCTTCCTCGTCGCGATCCTGATCGACCGCTCGCCCTTCCTGCAGAAGGGCCTGCTACCGATCGGCAATTTCGTGTCCGCACTCCCGGTTGTCGGCATCGCCCCGATCATGGTCATGTGGTTCGGCTTCGACTGGCAGTCCAAGGTCGCGGTCGTCGTCATCATGACCTTCTTCCCTATGCTGGTGAACACCGTGCAGGGACTGGCCGCCGCCAGCCACATGGAGCGTGACCTGATGCACACCTATGCCGCCTCCTGGTGGCAGACGCTGGTGCGGCTGCGGCTTCCCGCCGCCTGGCCTTTCATCTTCAATGCGCTGAAGATCAATTCCACCCTCGCGCTGATCGGTGCGATCGTGGCAGAATTCTTCGGCACCCCGATTGTCGGCATGGGCTTCCGTATCTCGACCGAGGTCGGACGCTCGAATGTCGACATGGTCTGGGCCGAGATTGCGGTTGCCGCACTCGCCGGCTCGGTCTTCTACGGATTGGTGGCACTGGCAGAACGCCGGGTCACCTTCTGGCATCCGTCCGTCCGTGGTGGGCGGTCGTGAACTGAACCAACAAAAAAAGAGGGAACTGAAATGACTGTCAAACTCGCATCCATGCTGCTGGCTGCTGCGGTCTCGCTGACCGCCATGCAGGCCGCCGCTGCCGACAAGGTGACCCTCCAGCTGAAGTGGGTAACTCAGGCCCAGTTCGCCGGCTATTACGTCGCCAAGGACAAGGGCTTCTACGAAGAAGAAGGGCTCGACGTCGAAATCAAGCCGGGCGGCCCGGATATTGCTCCTCCGCAGGTACTGGCTGGCGGCGGCGCAGACGTGATCGTCGACTGGATGCCGTCGGCGCTCGCAACCCGCGAAAAGGGCGTTCCGCTCGTCAACATCGCCCAGCCCTTCAAGTCCTCGGGCATGATGCTCACCTGCCTCAAGGAAACCGGCATCACCAAGCCTGAGGATTTCAAGGGCAAGACGCTCGGCGTCTGGTTCTTCGGCAACGAATACCCGTTCCTGTCCTGGATGAGCACGCTCGGCATCAAGACCGACGGTTCGGAAGGTGGCGTCACCGTCCTGAAGCAGGGCTTCAACGTCGACCCGCTGCTCCAGAAGCAGGCCGCCTGCATCTCGACCATGACCTACAACGAATACTGGCAGGTCATCGACGCCGGCATCAAGCCGGAGGAGCTAGTGACCTTCAAGTATGAAGACGAAGGCGTGGCCACCCTCGAAGACGGTCTTTATGTCCTCGAAGACAAGCTCGCTGATCCGGCCTTCAAGGAAAAGATGGTCAAGTTCGTCCGCGCTTCGATGAAGGGCTGGAAGTATGCAGAAGCCAATTCGGACGAAGCTGCTGAAATCGTGCTCGAAAACGACGCCTCCGGCGCTCAGACCGAAGCCCACCAAAAGCGCATGATGAGCGAAGTCGCAAAGCTGACCGCTGGCTCCAACGGCGCGCTCGACAAGGCCGACTATGACCGCACGGTCAAGACCCTGCTCGGCGGCGGTTCGGATCCCGTGATCTCCAAGGAGCCGACCGGCGCCTTCACGACCGAGATCACCGACGCGGCCCTTAAATAGTCTTGGCGGACCACAGCGAATAAAGGACACGGGGAGCAATCCCCGTGTCTATTTGTAGGTTTTACTGATCAATTTCTGCGGCCGAAACTGGCAAATCGGCAACACCATCGTTCTATATTGAACTATTTTCACGCCCATATCGCAAATGGCCTTTAAGGCTCTTGCAAGGGGTTTTGCGATCCCCCACCTCTTCATCTGGGTTCAGATGCCGAAAAGTTGAAAACAGCGTATGAATGTCGGTAGCATCGACGCTGTGAGCCGATCCGGCTGACAAGACGTAATGCTTTCATAGTTGCTTTTATCATCCTCTGGGAAGGGTCTCATGTTTCGAAACGCGAGCGCGAAGTCCGTGCTGATGGCTGCCACTCTGTCATTGGCGGCCTCGGTTGCCATTGGCCAGGAACAGCCAGCAGCACCAGCGCAGAACCTTCCTGCCATCATCGTCACGACGGCTGAGAGCCGTGACCTCGTCGACAGGGTCGTCTCAACCGGCACGCTCCGCGCCGAGGAAGAGGTGCAGATCCAGCCCCAGGTCGAGGGTCTGCAGATCCAGTCCCTGAACGTCGATGTGGGCGACACGGTCCAGGCTGACGCGGTCGTCGCGAAACTGAGCGAAGACATTCTCCTGCTTCAGCGCAGCCAGTCTCTCGCCAACCGTGCGAAGGCAGAAGCCGCCCTTGCCCAGTATCAGGCGCAGCTGGTGGAAGCCGAAGCGAGCCTGAACGACGCCCAGCGCCAATTTGAACGTGCAACGCGCCTGGTCTCATCAGGTTCCGTATCAACGTCACAAAAAGAGCAGGCGGAAACAGCGCTCGCCAGCGCCACGGCCCGGGTCGAGACTGCCCGCCAGGCAATCACCGTGGCGGAAGCCGACATCAAGGTTGTCGACACCCAGATTGCAGACACCGACCTTCGGCTTGCCCGCACAGAGATCAAGTCGCCCGTCACAGGCACGATCTCCGTTCGCAATGCCCGGATCGGCGCCATCGCATCCGGCGCCGGTCAGCCGCTGTTCACGGTCATCCGCGATGGGCAGATCGAACTGGTGGCGGATGTCACGGAAAGTGATATTCTGCGCCTCAAGCCGGGCCAGAAGGCGGCCGTTACGATTGCCGGCAGCACCGAACCCCTGACGGGTTCCGTGCGCCTGATCTCTCCGGTCGTTGATCCCGTCACCCGTTTGGGCGCGGTTCATATCGCACTCGACGACGATCTGGCCGCCCGGTCGGGCATGTATGGCAGTGCGGCGATCATTGTCAGCGAAGCAAAGGGGATCGCCCTTCCGCTGTCGGCGATCACCACCGAAGGCGGCAAGACGACGGTACGCAAGGTTTCCGATGGCACCGTCCAGATGGTGGAGATCCGCACCGGCATTCAGGACGGCGCTTATGTCGAGGTGACCGAAGGCCTGAGCGAAGGGGACAAGGTGGTTGCCAAGGCGGGCGTCTTCGTCCGTGACGGCGACCGCATCAATCCCGTGGAAGAAACCAGCAGCGTTTCCAACTGAGAGGCGACGACGCCATGAACTTCTCCGCATGGTCCATCCGCAATCCGATTGCGCCGATCCTGGGCTTCTTCCTGCTGATGGTCGTCGGCATCCAGTCGTTTTATGCGCTGCCGATCACCCGCTTCCCGAACATCGACGTGCCGCTTGTGGCAATCACCGTGGGCCAGAGTGGTGCCTCCCCGGCTGAACTCGAAAGCCAGGTGACGAAGGAAGTCGAAGACGCGGTGGCCTCGATCACCGGCGTCGACGAAATCAATTCGACCGTCACCGACGGGATGTCCCAGACGGTCGTCATGTTCCGCATGGAAGTGCCCACCGAACAGGCGGTGCAGGACGTCAAGGACGCAATCGATCAGATCCGTGGCGATCTTCCGGCCTCCGTCGAGGAGCCGATCGTCACCAAGATCGACGTCGAGGGTCAGGCAATCCAGAGCTTCGCCGTCTCCTCGCCGAACATGAACCTTGCCGAACTTTCCTGGTTCGTCGATGACAGCGTCAAGCGCGCCCTGCAGGGCCAGCCCGGCATCGGTCGCGTCGACCGCTATGGCGGCGCCGATCGCGAGGTGCGCGTCGAACTCGATCCCAACCGCCTTGATGCCTTGGGCGTCACCGCCTCCGACATCTCGGGCCAGTTGAAGGGCACGAACGTCGATCTGGGCTCGGGCCGTGGCCAGGTGGCAGGCGCCGAGCAGTCGATCCGCACGCTCGGTGACAACCGCGACGTCGAGAGCCTTGCCAACACCACAATCGCGCTCCCCGGCGGCCGTTTCGTCAAGCTTTCCGACCTCGGTCGTGTCTACGACACGTACGAGGAACAGAGATCCTTCGCCCGTCACGACGGCAAGCCGGTCGTGTCCTTCGCCGTCTTCCGCGCCAAGGGGGCGAGTGAAGTGACGGTGGCAGAAACCGTGGCCGAGAGCCTCGCCACGGTTCGCGCCGAGAACCCCGACGTCCAGATCGAGATGATCGACGACTCGGTCTACTTCACCTACGGCAACTATGAAGCCGCGATGCATACCCTCGTCGAGGGTGCGATCCTCGCCGTCATCGTGGTTCTGCTCTTCCTGCGCAACTGGCGTGCAACACTGATCTCTGCCGTAGCGCTGCCCCTCTCGGCCATCCCGACCTTCTGGGTCATGGACATGATGGGCTTCTCGCTGAACCTCGTGTCGTTCCTGGCGCTGACGCTGGCCACCGGTATTCTCGTCGACGACGCGATCGTCGAGGTGGAAAACATCGCCCGCCACATCAAGATGGGCAAGACGCCCTATCGCGCGGCCATCGAGGCGGCGGACGAAATCGGCCTCGCGGTCATCGCGACGACGTTTACGATCATCGCGGTCTTCGTGCCGGTGTCCTTCATGCCGGGCATCCCGGGCCAGTACTTCATCCAGTTCGGCCTGACGGTGGCCTTCTCCGTCTTCTTCTCGCTACTTGTGGCGCGTCTCATCACGCCGATGATGGCCGCCTATCTCATGCGGCCGGAAGACGCGATGGACGACCATCACGATAACGACAGTCTGCCCCTCAAGATGTATACCAAGCTCGTGCGTTTCACGACGCGTCGCTGGTATTCGCGCCTTGGCACGCTGGCTGCTGCCATCGCCTTTCTGATCGGCTCGATCATGCTTCTCGCAGGCGTCCCCGGCAGCTTCATTCCGCCGGAAGATGCAGGCCGTATCGTGCTCTCCGTCGAGCTTCCGCCAAATGCGACGCTCGATGAAACGGAACGCAAGACGGACGAGATCTACGCGGCCATCCAGGACGTGCCCGATGTCGCCAGCATCTTCATCCTGGGCGGCTCCTCGCCGCGCGGCGATCTGGAGCTGCGCCGTGCCAGCGTGACGATGAACCTCGACCGGATCGAGCATTCGCTTGCCAAGACCCTCGTCAATGGCGGTCTCGGCAACATTCCGCTGATCGGCCAATATATGCCGAAGCTTCCCGAAAACGGCCGTATCCGTCCGCAATGGGATGTCGAGGAAGAGGTCTTCGCCAAGCTTGCCGGCATTCCGGATATCCGGGTCACCAAGCTCAATGATCGGGGTGAGCGCGACATCACCTTCAACTTCCTCTCCAAGAACGAGGAAGAGTTGAACCAGGCTGTCGGCATCCTCGAAGCCAAGCTTCGCCAGGTGCCGGAACTCGCCAATGTCAGCGCCGACGGCGCCCTGCCCCGTCCGGAGCTGCAGATCCGCCCTCGCGCCGATGAGGCAGCTCGCCTCGGCATCACCGCGCAGCAGATCGCCCAGACGGTTCGCGTCGCCACCATAGGCGACGTCGATGCAGCCCTGCCGAAGATCTCGCTCGACAACCGCCAGATCCCGATCCGCGTCCAGGCTTCACTGGACCTGCGCACGGATCTGGCCGCCATCCGGTCGCTGAAGGTGCGCACGGCAAGCGGCGCGACCGTACCGCTCTCCAGCGTCGCCGACATCGACTACGCCGAAGGCGTCTCGTCGATCAAGCGCAACGACCGCAACCGTGTCGTGTCGATTGGTGCCGGCCTGCCGCAGGGTGTCGCCCTCGACACCGCAACGGCCGCCTTCCGCACGACGGTGGAGAATGCCGAGATCCCGGAAAGCGTTCGCCTCGCCGAAAGCGGCGACGCCAAGATCCAGGCAGAGATGCAGCAGAGCTTCGTCAACGCGATGATCCTCGGCCTGCTCCTGGTACTAACGGTGCTGATCCTGCTCTTCAAGGACGTGATCCAGCCCTTCACCATCCTGTTCTCGCTGCCGCTTGCCATCGGCGGCGTGGCGGTCGCGCTGATCATCACCAACAACGCGCTCTCTATGCCGGTCCTGATCGGCATCCTGATGCTGATGGGCATCGTGACGAAGAACGCCATCCTGCTCGTGGACTTCGCCATCGAAATGCGTCGTCAGGGCATGCACCGGCTTGAGGCCATGGTCGAAGCGGGCCGCAAGCGCGCCCGGCCGATCATCATGACCTCGATCGCCATGTCGGCGGGCATGTTGCCCTCGGCGCTCGGCGTCGGCGAAGGTGGCTCGTTCCGCGCGCCGATGGCGATCGCCGTCATCGGCGGCATCATCGTTTCGACGGTATTGAGCCTTGTGGTTGTGCCGGCCTTCTTCCTGATCCTCGACGACGTCTCCCGCCTCTTGGGCTGGATCTTCAGCCGTTTCGTCGGCAAGAAGGAAGAAGAGGAAGAGCCGTTGACACCGGAAGTCCTTTCCTTCCTGGCGCGTCAGAACGTTCAGGCGCTGGAAGCCATAGATCGCCGTGTCGCGGCTGTCGAACGCAGCCAGCCGGTTACGCGCAAGGGCGATGGCAACGGCAACGTCATCAACCTGCCGCCGCTCGCCGCAGAGTAGGACCGACGCTGGGTGATCACGAAAGGCCGGGCCCAGCGCCCGGCCTTTCGCGTTTTTGCAAGCCGCCGGATCAGATTAGACAAACCTGATTTGCCGTTGCGCGATTGATCGAAATCAATCGGATCTGCCCCCGCTCGCGATATTGTGACTACCAATGGAAAGGGCACGACCACCCGGACCTGCAGGCGGCGTGCACATCCGACGAGGCGGACTTGAGCACGACGACGGCAGCGGTGCATGCCCTGATACCGCGATGGATGGGGAGCCGTGAAGACCGTGAACAAGATCCTGAGACTGAACCCGCGCGACAAGAACACGCTATTGCGGACGTCGTTCTTGTCACAATTGGGCCCCACGGCGATGGCCTCGATGATGGAAATCGCCAACATCTCCACCTACGAGGCACGCGAAGTCCTGTTCCGCGAAGGAGAGCCCGCCGACAGCTTCTACAGCGTGCTGAGCGGCTATGTGCGCCTTTACCGCCTGAACAAGGACGGTCGCGAAGCCGATATCCGAATCTGCGGTCCCGGAGATACCTTTGCCGAATGCCTGCTGGCGATCGGCGACAAGTATCTCTACAACGCCCAGGCGGCTGAAACGGTGACGCTCGCACGCTTCGACCTGCAGCGCGTCCGGGCACTCTCCGAACAGGAGAAGGATGTCGCAAAGGCGGTCATCCGCTGCCTCTCCGACCATCTGCGCACGACAATGGACTGCATTGCCAATGACCGCCTGCAGACCGCCCCGCAGCGCGTCGCGCATTATCTCCTGACCCATTGTGAAGCCGAGGGCGGCCCAGCCTCTATTCGCCTGCCCTTCCAGAAGAGCCTGCTCGCGGGCAAGCTCGGTCTGGCACCCGAAGCACTGTCACGAGCCTTCTCGACGCTCAAGCGCGTCGGCGTCGTGGTGCGCGGACGCACGATCCAGATCAGCGACGTCAACGCCCTCAGACAGATCTGAGGGCATCGGCACTCTGGCCCCTTGGCTTCTGCTCAGAGCCCCCCACTCTGCCGCAGGAAGCTGACGATCTGTTCGACACCGGCACCCCGCTTCAGATCGGTGAAGACGAAGGGGCGCTCAGAGCGCATCTTTCCAGCATCCCGCTCCATCACCTCGAGATCGACACCGACATGCGGCGCGAGATCCGTCTTGTTGATCACAAGCAGATCCGACCGCGTGATGCCCGGCCCGCCCTTGCGCGGGATCTCCTCGCCCTGGCAGACCGAAATCACATAGAGGGTGATGTCGGCGAGATCGGGCGAGAAGGTTGCCGCGAGATTGTCGCCGCCCGATTCGATGAAGACCACCTCGAGATCCGGGATGCGTGCATTGAGATCGGCAATGGCTTTCAGGTTGATCGAGGCATCCTCACGGATTGCCGTATGCGGACATCCCCCGGTTTCGACGCCGACGACGCGATCCGAACTCAGAGCCTGCATGCGGATCAACGCATCGGCATCCTCGCGCGTATAGATATCGTTGGTCACCACCGCGACCGAATAGTCGTCACGCATGGCCTTGCAGAGTTTTTCCGTCAGCGCCGTCTTGCCGGATCCGACAGGCCCGCCGATACCGACGCGGAGAGGACCATTCTTCGATTTCATCATCTTCGTCCTGTGTAAGCGCTTTCGCCTAGGATTGGAAAAGCCGTGAGTATTGCGTCTCGTGGCGCATGCTGAGCGTATCGGCAATGACGGTCGCCGATCCGAGATCGTCGAGGCCGAGCTCGGACAATCGGGAGGCGGCATCGAGAATGCGGCTTTCCGATGCAGCGAGGATCGCCACTCCGCGCGTCTGTCCGATCACGCCGAGGCGGATCGCGACCGAAACATATTGCGACACCTGCGCGTGCAGGAAGGCGGCAAGCGCGTCGGATCGTCCGACCCCATGGGCTGACGCCACCGCACCAATGGCGACGCTGTAGGGCACAGGCCCCGCCAGTGTGTCGATCACGGGATGCGGCCAGGCGGCAGCCGCCTTGACGAAGGCCTCGCCAAGCCGGGTGAGTTCAGCATGCCGCTCCGCGGACCCCGCCAACGCTGCCGCGAGTGCAATGAGGTCGGCAAGCGCCCGGCCCTCGTTCTGGCAGCGATGCGCCTCGGAGAGCAGGATTGCATCATTGCGCAGCCCGCCGTCGCTCATCAGCATCTGAAGCCAGGCCTCGACCGCGTCACCATCAACGACATGCCTCTCCACCACAGCGCTCTCAAAGCCCGCAGAATAGGAGAACCCGCCAACCGGAAAGGCCGGTGACAGCCAGGCCATCAGACGCAGAAGCGCCTGGCGACCACCAAGGCCACCGGCGCCCAACTCAGCCGTGGCCGGCATCGTGGTGCCCCCCGTGGGAACCGTGGCTACCATGCGCATGATAAGCCCCGCGCACCGGCTGGAACGGCTCGACCACCTCACTGACCTCGGCCCCGAGCCCGGCCAGCATGTCGCGGATGACGTGATCGCGTTGGATCAGAATACGGTCGGCCTCGATCTGGGCCGCCAGATGCCGGTTGCCGAGATGCCAGGCAAGTTCGATCAGATGCAGAGTATCGCGCGCGCGGATCTCGAACAGCCGTTCCTCCGCCGCCTGGATCTCGATGGTCGTGCCATCGTCGAGCACGAGCCGATCTCCATGATGGAACAGCACAGGCTCCTTGAGGTCGAGCATGACCATCTCGCCATTGTCGAGATGCAAGAGCTTGCGCCGCAGATGGCGCCCGTCATGGGGAAGCACAACGACCCCATCAGGCGCATCGGTGATAAAACCGGCGGATTTGAAAGACGTTGCACGCTGCATGAAAACTCCGGCATGGCTGTTTTTTGAACCATGCACAGGAATAAGGCAGACAGCAAGATCGTTCTTCAGCCCCGGCGTCCGATGGCCGCAAAAAGCTGAGCATCATCAGGGGCATGATCGGCGGAAAAAGCCTCCACAAGGGCGAGCGAATTTTCGTGGAAAACGCAATCCCGTCCACTTTCCTTGGCAAGGTATAACGCCTTGTCTGCCCAGGCATAGACGCTTTCGGGCCGCTTGCCGGGCGTAAATTCGGCAACGCCGGCGGAGACTGTGACGTGAAGCTCCGCATCCTGGAACAGGATTGTTTCGGCCGCCACACGACGTCTCGCCTGCTCGACAAGAGCGAGCCTTTCGGCAACGCTGCCGCCCCTGATGATGACGCCGAATTCCTCCCCGCCGAGGCGGGCGACGAGATGCGCTTCGCCAAAGACCTCCTTCAACAGCGAGGAGATGGACTGGATGACGCGATCCCCCGTCTGATGGCCGTAGCGATCATTGATCGTCTTGAACCGGTCGATATCGATGATCGCGAGGGAAGCATCCCGATCAATGGCGAGTGACGCCTCGTTGAAGGCACGGCGGTTGGCGAGACCGGACAGTGTGTCGGTGCGGCTGAGGCGCTCGAACTTTCGCCGCGACAGCAGAAGTTCACGCAGCACATGGCCGGCGACGAAAGCACAGGCAGCCGAAAGCACGCCGCCGAACAGCCAGGAAAAGGCCACCATCAACCGCATCGTCTGGTCGATCGGAGTGGCGACGACGTTGAGGACATAAAGGAGCGGCAGCAAGACGAGGCCTGCCAGACTGGTCACGATCACCGCTCGGAAACCAACCGACAGGGCAAAGCGACGGACCGCGCCGGCGCTGTCCAGCGCCCCCACATCGACCTGCCGCCAAAGCCATTTGCTGCCGCGACTCAACCGCCCGCTCCTTCATGAAGATGCGTACTGGATTAGGCAGTGTCGCTTCCTCAATCCCTAATCGAATCGCTAAAATGCGATCGATCGCCGCATTGACCTCGGAAGCACCTAAAATGGACGACAATGTCATCCGATGACGCGCGGTCAGGCGGCGATGGCAAGATCGATGTCGAGGTCTCAGGCACCGTGGTGAAGATCGATGGAAAGATCGAGCAATTGCGGCAAGGGCGTCCACCAGCCCGTACGCACCCCACCTGCCCGCAACACCGCAGCCGTCCAGGTGTTGCATCCGAGAAAGGCGTTAAACGCGCCCTTTGCCTCGAAGAAGGCGTCGTCGAAACCATAGGCCGTACCGGGAATGGCAACCGGCGAACCGCCGTCACGCACGAAGCTCGCACGGATCGCCGCGATCATCCGTTTGCGCCCCTCTTGCGTCACCACGAGCGGGCGCGCCGTGGGATGGGCAGGATCGATCGGACCGGCAACCGAGACATGCAGTACGGAGCGATCGATGGTCAGCGCCTTCAGGACCGGCAGCGGCCGGATATCGCCCCAGGTCGGCGTTTCGATGTAGAAGGACCGCCCACCCCAGCCGATGATCAGATACTCGACACCGGGCATGTCGACCGGCAGGCCGGAGGGAACGAGATCGGCAAAGGCGGCCCGCACCTCGTCATCGACCGGCAGCGCGATATCGGTATGGATAGGATTGGCGAGCAGCAGGATCTGCGTTCCGTCGCCCACGGATGCCTCCGCAGGCGAGGCCAGCGGACGGGGCACGAACACGCCCATTGAAAGCGCAACAAGAAGGGCGACCATCAGGCCGCCCATCCATTTCGTCACCTTAATGGCAAAGCGCATCAGAACAGGAAATACCGCTGCGCCATCGGCAGCTTCGTTGCCGGCTCGCAAGTCAGCAACTCACCATCAGCGCGCACTTCATAGGTTTCCGGATCCACTTCCACATGCGGCGTCAAGTCGTTGTGGATCATCGACTTCTTTGAAATTCCGCCACGGGTGTTCTTGACTGCCACGAGCTGTTTGGCGACGCCGAGACGGTTGCCGAGACCGGCATCGATGGCGGCCTGGCTGACGAAGGTGACGGAGGTGTTGGTGCGCGCCTTGCCATAGGCACCGAACATCGGACGGTAATGCACCGGCTGCGGCGTCGGGATCGAGGCGTTCGGATCGCCCATCGGGGCGGCGGCAATCATGCCCCCCATCAGGATCATATCAGGCTTGACGCCGAAGAAGGCCGGGTTCCAGATGACGAGATCGGCGCGCTTGCCGACTTCGACCGATCCGATCTCGTGGGAGACGCCATGGGCGATCGCCGGGTTGATGGTGTATTTCGCGACATAACGCTTGGCACGCATATTGTCGTTGTCGCCGGTTTCGGACGGCAGCGCACCGCGCTGGCGTTTCATCTTGTCGGCCGTCTGCCAGGTGCGGATGATCACTTCGCCGACGCGGCCCATGGCCTGGCTGTCGGACGAGATGATCGAGAAGGCACCGATGTCATGCAAGATGTCTTCGGCCGCGATCGTTTCCTTGCGGATGCGGCTTTCGGCAAAGGCGATGTCTTCGGGGATCGACGACGACAGGTGATGGCAGACCATCAGCATGTCCAGATGCTCGGCGATCGTATTTACCGTGTAGGGGCGCGTCGGATTGGTCGACGACGGGATGACGTTCATCTGGCCGCAGATCTTGATGATATCAGGCGCATGACCGCCGCCCGCCCCTTCCGTGTGGAAGGCGTGGATCGTGCGGCCACGGATGGCGTTGACAGTATCCTCGACAAAGCCGCTCTCGTTCAGCGTGTCCGTATGGATCATCACCTGGACATCGTACTGGTCGGCAACCGAGAGGCAGCAATCGATGGCGCCAGGCGTCGTGCCCCAGTCTTCGTGCAGCTTCAGCGAGGTAGCACCTCCGAGTACCATCTCCTCAAGCGCGCCGGGCAGCGACGCATTCCCCTTGCCGGCAAAGGCAAGGTTCATCGGGAAGGCATCGGCTGCCTCGATCATCCGGGCGATATGCCAGGGGCCGGGCGTGCAGGTGGTGGCAAGCGTGCCATGTGCCGGCCCCGTACCACCGCCCAGCATGCAGGTGAGGCCGGACATCAGCGCCTCCTCGATCTGCTGCGGGCAGATGAAGTGGATATGCGCGTCCATGCCGCCGGCAGTGACGATCTTGCCTTCGCCCGCGATGGCTTCCGTGCCGGGACCAACGATGATGTTGACGCCGGGCTGGGTATCCGGATTGCCGGCCTTGCCGATCGCGACGATCCGGCCGTCCTTGAGGCCGATATCGGCCTTCACGATGCCCCAATGGTCGAGGATCAGCGCATTGGTGATGACAGTATCGACGGCGCCATCCGCCCGCGTTACCTGGCTCTGCCCCATGCCATCACGGATGACCTTACCGCCACCGAATTTCACCTCTTCGCCATAGGTGGTGAAATCCTTCTCCACCTCGATGAACAGTTCCGTATCTGCAAGACGCACCTTGTCGCCCGTGGTCGGACCGAACATCGAAGCATAGGCGGCGCGGGACATCTTGTAGGACATGGGCGTCAGGTTCCTTGGGAGAGGGAGGAAGCGAAGAGAGGCTGCAGCCGCATCACGCGGCCACTGGCAATGTAACGGTCCACCAGACGGCGTTCGGCCTCGAAGGGATGACCGTCCCAGCCGCTGTGGCCGAAGCCGGCAAGAATGATCGTGTCCTCGGCATGCCGGGGATCCGTGAGCAGCGCCTGGATCACCACCATGCCGCTCGACGGCACGACATAAGGTTCGGCATCGAGCGCCAAAAGCGCCGCATCCAGGGCCGTATGCACGTCGCCATGGATAATCCTGTGCTGTTTGCCATTGGCCGTGGCAAAGGTCGCAAAACCATCGGTGTAGTCGTCGCAGAAATCGTCGAGCTCGGGATGGCTGATCGCCAGCTGCGGCTTGAGTTCGGCGAATTTATCGGGATCACGCACGGACCAGATCGCGGCGGTACGGCGGACGGCCTCGCTATCGCGCCACTCTGGGTCGGCGAGCATGACAGCTCCCGGTCGCCCGGTGTTGCAGACGGCGATGATGTCGGTCTTTTGTCCGGCTGAACCAAAATTCCGGCTGCCGTTGAAGCGGATCACCAGATCGGCCCCGTCGATCAGAGGCGCTGCCCCCGCATCAACAGGTCCATTGCCGACGATCATGATCTGTCTCGCCTGAGCCATCGCGTCACACCCTCAATAGAGCCCGACCAGCGATTTCAGCGCCTCCGTGCGGCGCCTGGTCAGCTCCGCAAGGCAGGATGAAATCACCAATGGCTGCATCGAACCACCTTCGACCGAGTAACCTTCGACATCGCAGGCCGTGTCGCGATAGGCGAGCCAGGCACGCTGCGAAGCCAGAAGCCGCTTGGCTGCTCCATTCTCGTCCGGGGGTGGCGTCGCCTTGTCCCATGCGAGCATGGCGGCGCGCGTCTCGGCCCATTGGGCATTCATCGCGGCATCGGCTTTTCGATAGTCCTCGGCCGCACACTGGTTCATGTCGGCCTGGGTCTGGGCATTGTTGCAATCGACGTCCCGCACGTCCTCACCCGAGGCCGGCGCGTCTTGCAGCAATACGCAACCGCACAGCATCAGGATCACGCTCCAGTTCATCGCTCGCCCCATGCCCCCGCCTCGCCCATATCAGAGGCTGCCCATGACCTGCTGGCGGAAACCATAGACCTCCCGCTTGCCGGAGAGCGGGATCAGCGTCACCTGACGCGTCTGTCCTGGCTCAAAGCGCACGGCCGTTCCAGCCGGGATGTCGAGCCGCATGCCACGCGCCTGTTCGCGCTCGAAGATCAGCCCGGCATTGGTCTCGTAGAAATGATAGTGGCTGCCGACCTGCACCGGGCGATCGCCGCTATTCGACACCTCGATCGTGACCGTCGGATGGCCGGCATTCAGTTCGATTTCGCCAGGTGCTGCAATGATTTCACCGGGGATCATCAGGCTTCTCCATATATCGAGCACAACTGAAACAAGAAGTTGAGTAGCGTGATTGACGCGCCGCCTCCCCAGTAGACGTGCCTCCAAAGCCGATGATTGAGAGGCTTCCCCGCAATGTACTCTCCGTAGTATCTCACAAATCCAGGCCTCGATGTACCACTGTGAAAGTAAGGCTCTATAAAATCACGAATATAATCATCATGCTTCACAATCGCATCCATGATCAATTTATATCTCACCCACCCATAAACAAAAAAAAGAAAAACAAACAAACCGATTAAAAAAAACACATAATCACGACTCAAAACAAAAAGACCATCAGCGGATGCCGAATGCTGAGACTCCAAATCACCGAACAACATAAAACCATAGAACGAGACAAACCCGCTTAAGGAAAATATCTCAATCCGGGTGACTTCGGAAGAGAGACCTTCCAGTCGAGACCTGATGTACTTCAACTCCTCGATGAGATACTGAGCCGCCTCGACTGACGTCGCACCCATTTTATCACCTTATTGGTTCGTGCACGGTCACGAGCTTCGTCCCATCGGGGAAGGTCGCTTCGATCTGCACGTCGTGGATCATCTCGGCAATGCCTTCCATCACCTGATCGCGGGTGATGACATGGGCGCCCGCCTCCATCAGATCCGCCACCATGCGGCCGTCACGCGCACCTTCGACGACGAAGTCAGTGATCAGCGCGATCGCTTCCGGATAGTTGAGCTTCACGCCCCGTTCCAGCCGGCGCCGGGCTACCATGGCGGCCATCGCGATCAGCAGTTTGTCCTTTTCCCGCGGCGTCAGATTCATGCGTGCTCCAATGGCGTGATCGTCAGAGATTCCAGACTTTTGGCACAGACGCGCCCCCGCGCAAGGCCGAAATGACGGGCAACAGGATTTTTCTCAAGGCAAAACCGTCGGAGGCAGCCACACGGGCAACAAGCTTGCCTTGCCAATGACTTACGCCGCCCATTTCTTCACCGATCTGCTCACGAATTGGGCGGATCAGCGCTTCGGCACGCGGGCTGACGAAGATGAGAGTCGCAAAGGCCACGCGCCCGGCAAGTACCGCCGGGGACGCCACAAGGTTAGCGACATCCCCCTCGAGCTTCAGCTCTTCGGCATGCAAAAGCTGACCTCCGCGACGGATCCGCCAGCGGTCGCGAACCAGACCCGCATTCATCGCCTCCCCCATGGCCTTGCGCCCGAGCAGGATCGCCTCGACGGCCAAGAATTCGGCATCCTCGGCGAGGTCGACCTCCAGCCGGCGCGTCAGCGAGGCGTTGTCGAAGAGAATGCTTTCCTGTGGCAGCCAATGCATTTTGGCGCCCTCGCCCACCTCGATCCGCGTGGTGATCTGGCCGGTACCGGCAGAGGCCTTGTAGATCTTCTCACAGGCCTGCGTGGTCGCGGTGAGGAAACATTCAGGACCGGCGCGAAAGCTCCAGTCGAACTGGTCGCCACCAGTAATACCGCCCGCAGTGTTGATCGTCACCGCTTCGAGCTCGTCGGTGAAACTCTCAGGAAGGCGGATCTTGGCCGCCCCTTCCTGATAAAGCTCGGCGATGCGCGTACGCCCGCCGAGCGACTTTGTCACAAGTCGTCCGACACCGACGGCGCGTTGCTGTCTGGTTTGCTTGTTCGCGTGCACCGTGTCCCCTGCCCGCCATCGCTGATCGCGGCGGTTTTCTGTTTGTCGCTGCAGGCAGCGTCGACTGCGACTGTCGCAATCATCTCGCCGCCCGAGGCTTTGAAGAACTCCCACATTCTGTCGGTCGCATCAACCTCGCGGATCGCCTTGTCGCCGTTAGAAGCGAGACGGAAGCGCACCGTGCGGGCCGGCCAGGCGTGGTCGGCACTGGCAATCACATAGGAGACAACGCTGGTGCCTGCGCGGCAGCCGGCATAGGTCGCCACGTCGGCATTCTCACCGGTCTCGAGAGAGGCCCGCGTATCGCAGCCGTTGAGTTCGGCCCAGCGGTTGAGCGCAACTTCGCCGCCATACCGCCAATAGGCCCGGCCACCGCCTTCGAACGGATTGACGTGATCCTTCTTGCCGGAAAAGGAGATAATCGATACCGGCCGGCTCGGCTGGCAGCTTTCCCGCCGCGGCCGCCAGACACCGTTTTCTTCGACGGGTGTACCGGCACGCAGGCCCATGACGAAGCCGGCAGCGGCAAAGTCGCCGAAGCCGTTGCAGATATACTGCGACAGCATGCGCCCGCCGCCGGAATAACCCGAGGCGTAAACCTTGGTTGCGTCGATGCAGAGCTTTTCTTTTGCGATCTTCAGCGCCTCACGAATGGCGGCGGACTCATCCGCGCCCTCACCTGCCGTGACACCGGGCACGTTCCAGGCATAGGTGTTCGGCAATCCACCCTTCAGGCTGCCGGCCAGCGCCATGACCACGAAGCCCTCGCGCTCGGCAACCTCGTTCCAGTGGCTGCGGCCGAGCTGGACCTTCGGATTGCTGTTGGAGCCGTGGAAATCGAGAACCAACGGGACCTTCTTCTTGCCCGTATAGCTCGACGGAATAACATAGATCGCCTCGCGCTCCACACCACCGGACTGAAAGCTGAGGCTGTAGTGGCCGGGCTGGACGGGTTCGCCACACCCCGCCGCCTGGGCGGCGGCGCTGGAAAGACCAAAGAGAAAGAGCCCCGCGACCACGCGCGAAATACCGCGTGCCCGCACGAGTGGGAAAACCGTGCTGGTTGTCATGGATGTGCCTTCTGTTCGAAGATGCGCGTTCAATATCACGCGTGTCCCCAGCATCAACCCGACTTCGCTAATAAATCATCAACCCTGTCTTGCAAAATCAGACGGTCAGATGACGCCGCGCTTCCGGCGTATCGAGCGTCTCCGCTGCACCCTCATGCACGATCTCGCCGCGATCCATGATGTAAACGTGATCGGCGAGCTCCCGGCAGAAATCCAGATACTGCTCGACCAGCAGGATCGCCATGCCGGTCGTATCGCGCAGGTAGCGGATCGCCCGGCCGATATCCTTGATGATCGACGGCTGGATGCCCTCGGTCGGCTCGTCCAGCACCAGGATCTTCGGCCGCGTCACCATAGCTCGCCCGATCGCCAGCTGCTGCTGCTGCCCACCGGAGAGGTCACCCCCGCGCCGCGACAGCATGGTGTCGAGGACTGGAAACAGCGCGAAGATATCATCCGGAATGAAGCGGTCCTTGCGCTCCAGCGGCGCATAACCGGTCTCGAGGTTTTCTTTCACGGTCAAAAGCGGAAAGATCTCGCGACCCTGCGGCACATAACCCACCCCTGTTCGCGCCCGGTTGAACGGCGCCATGCCGTTGAGCTTTTGGCCGTTGAAGGTGATCGTTCCCGCCGACACCGCATGCTGGCCGGTGATGGCGCGCAGAAGCGACGACTTGCCGACCCCGTTGCGACCGAGCACGCAGGTGATCTTGCCCATCTCGGCATTGATGGAGACGCCTCGGAGAGCCTGTGCGGCACCGTAGTGGAGATTGACGTTTTCGACTGTCAGCATCGCAATTCTCTTTTCAAATTTAGGTCGCCCCTCATCCGGCTGCCGCCACCTTCTCCCCGCAAGCGGGGAGAAGACCCCGTGCTGCCGCCCTTGCGACCACCGCCGAGGTTCCGGCGGGCAAGTCCCCTCTCCCCGCCTGCGGGGAGAGGGTTAGGGTGAGGGGCAAACGCCAGAGCGCTCATCATCACCGCCCCAGATAGTTTTCGATGACCTTCTGGTCGTTCGAGACGAAATCGATCGAGCCCTCGGCCAGGACCGAGCCTTCCGCCAGACAGGTCACCTTGACGCCGAGGTCGCGGATGAAGCCCATGTCGTGTTCGACGACGACGACGGAGCGGGTCTTGGCGATTTCCTTGAGCAGGATGGCCGTCTCAGCCGTCTCGGCATCCGTCATGCCGGCGACCGGCTCGTCGACGAGCAGCAGCTTCGGCTCCTGCGCCAGCAACATGCCGATCTCCAGCCACTGCTTCTGGCCGTGGGAGAGATTGGCAGCGAGCTCGTCCTTGCGATGGGTCAGACGAACCGTCTCGAGGATCTCCTCGATGCGCGCCTTGTCTTTGGACGACAGGCTATAGAACAACGTGGCAAAGACACCCCGCTTGCGGTTCAGCGCCAGTTCCAGATTGTCCCAGACGGTATGGCTTTCGAACACCGTCGGCTTCTGGAACTTGCGGCCGATCCCGAGCTGGGCAATCTCGGCCTCATCCTTCTTGGTGAGGTCGATCTTGCCACCGTCGAAAAAGACTTCGCCACTGTCAGGCCGGGTCTTGCCGGTGATGATGTCCATCATCGTAGTCTTGCCGGCGCCGTTCGGGCCGATGATGGCGCGAAGTTCACCGGGTTCGACGATGAAGGAGAGCGAATTCAGCGCCTTGAAGCCGTCGAAGGAGACGGAGACACCGTTGAGATAGAGCAGGCTGGACGTGGTCTTGTCGCTCATCACATCACTCCGCAGCCACGGGGGCCGGTTGAGGTTTCACGCCGGTATCAGCCGCATCCTTGTCGGCTGCATCCCGATATTCCTTCCGGCGTGCGAGATACTGCTGCACCGTGCCAACGATGCCCTTAGGCAGGAAGAGCGTGACGAAGATGAAGAGACCGCCGAGTGCAAACAGCCAGAGGTCGGGGAACGCGCCTGTGAAATAGCTCTTGCCGACATTGACGAGGATCGCCCCGATGATCGGCCCGATCAGCGTGCCGCGCCCGCCGACAGCCGCCCAGACCACGACTTCGATCGAGTTGGCCGGATCGAATTCACCGGGATTGATGATGCCGACCTGCGGCACGAAGAGCGCACCGGCAATGCCCGCCATCATCGCCGAGACGACGAAGGTGAAGAGCTTGATGTTCTCGACCCGGTAACCAAGGAAGCGCACGCGGCTTTCCGCATCGCGCACGCCGACCAGCACCTTGCCGAACTTAGAACGGGTGATGCCGGACGCAATCACCAGGCAGAGCGCCAGGAAGATCGCCGAGAGCGCAAAGAGCACCGCACGCGTTCCGTCCGCCTGGACGGAGAAACCGAGGATTTCCTTGTAGTCGGTGAGGCCGTTATTGCCGCCAAAGCCCATGTCGTTGCGGAAGAAAGCAAGCATCAACGCATAGGTCATCGCCTGGGTGATGATCGAGAGATAGACGCCGTTGACGCGGGAGCGGAAGGCAAACCAGCCGAAGAAGAAGGCGAGCAGACCGGGCACGATCAGCACCATGGCCATGGCGACCGGGAACATGTCCATGCCGTGCCAGAACCACGGCAGCTCCTTCCAGTTCAGGAAGACCATGAAGTCGGGTAGGATAGGGTCGCCATAGACGCCACGGGAGCCGATCTGGCGCATCAGATACATGCCCATGGCATAGCCGCCGAGCGCGAAGAAGGCGCCGTGGCCAAGCGAGAGAATGCCGCAATAGCCCCAGACGAGATCGAGCGCCAGCGCCAGCAGCGCGTAGCAGAGATACTTGCCGAGCAACGACATGACATAGGTCGGCACATGCAACGGGCTGTCGGGTGGTGTGAGCAGGTTGAGCGCTGGAATAAGCAGTGCGAAGGCGACGAGGATGCCGGCGGCAATGAGGATCTTGCCTTCGAGTGCGCGTAAGATGAAGCCGGTAATCATGCTTCCACCGCCCTTCCCTTGAGCGCAAAGAGGCCGCGCGGTCGTTTCTGAATGAAGAGGATGATCAGCACGAGCACGAGGATCTTGCCGAGCACCGCACCAACCGAAGGTTCGAGGAACTTGTTGAGAATGCCGAGCGACAAGGCGCCAACCAGCGTGCCCCAGAGATTGCCCACACCGCCGAAGACCACGACCATGAAGCTGTCGATGATATAGGCCTGGCCGAGGTTCGGTGAGACGTTGTCGATCTGGCTGAGCGCCACACCGGCAATCCCAGCAATGCCCGATCCGAGCGCGAAGGTGAAGGCATCGACCCAGGGTGTCCGAATGCCCATGGAAGACGCCATGCGGCGGTTCTGGGTGACGGCGCGCATCTGCAGGCCGAAGGCGGACTTCTTCATCAGCGCGAGCAGCGCGAAAAAGATGGTGAGCGAAAACAGCACGATCCAGAGACGGTTCCAGGTGATCGTCATGCCCCCCAGCGCAAACGAGCCGGACATCCAGGACGGGTTGCCCACTTCCTGGTTGGTCGGGCCAAAGATCGTGCGCACGGTCTGCTGGAGGATCAGCGAAATGCCCCAGGTGGCAAGCAAGGTCTCCAGCGGCCGACCGTAGAGGAAACGGATGACGCCACGCTCGATGATGAGACCAATGACCGCCGTCATCAGGAAGGCGACGGGCAGCGCAATGGCGAGAGACCAGTCGAAGAGACCGGGATAACTGGTTCGGATCACCTGCTGCACCACGAAGGTGGAATAGGCGCCGATCATCACCATCTCGCCATGCGCCATGTTGATGATGCCCATGACGCCAAAGGTGATCGCAAGGCCAATCGCCGCGAGCAGCAGCACCGATCCGAGCGAGATGCCGTACCAGACACTCTCGGCGGTATCCCACAGGATCAACTCGCCTTCGATCTTCGAGACGGCGGCGTCGAGATCCGGCCGCAAGCTCTCATCAATGGTGCCGGATACGGAGAGCAGGATGCTCTTGGCCGGTCTGCCGCCGATCGATGCGACAGCCTCGATCGCGCCTCGCTTCTCCTCGATCGAGCGGTCAGACGCCAGAATGGACACGGCACGGGCCTGCTCCATGCGCGCCTTGACCTCGGCATCGGTTTCCTTGGCAAGCGCTGTCTCGACGAGCTCCAGGTTTTCGGCACTCGGAGACTGCAGCACCGCCTGGGCGGCAGAAAGACGGACATTCCTGTCCGGGCTGAGCAGCGTCAGTCCGCCCAGGGCGGAACGGATGGCGCGGCGGAGATTGTTGTTGACCCTCACCTTGGTGAAGGCGCCCTTGGGCTCCTCGCCGACAGTCTCGCCCGTCAACGGATCGATGGCCGCCAGATTGCTGCCGGCAGCCTTGGTGATGAAGACCTGATTGTCCGACTTGCGAACGAAGAGTTCGCCCTCTGCAAAGGCTTCGAGCGCAGGAACGACGCGCGGATCGCCTGTCGCGGCGATCTGCCCCAGAAGCGCTTCGGCCTCTTTAAAGCTGGCTTTTCCAAGAGCGTTGATGAGATCCTTGGGATCGCTCTGCGCAAAGGAGGGCGCGGCGAAGGAAAGGAATAGAAAGGAGAGTGTGATGAAACGGATAAGCATTCTGTTGTCCCCCGGTTGGCGGGGCGGCGGAGCCTGAAAAGCCCCTCATCCGCCTGCCGGCACCTTCTCCCCGTGAACGGGGAGAAGGGGTAGCCCGCATAAAGCCGGTTCGAAAACACCCTCCCCTTGAGGGGGAGGGTCGAACCGAAGGTTCGGGGTGGGGTGACGCTGTGCACGAGATCACCCCCACCCATCGCTAGGCGATGACCTCCCCGTCAGGGGAGGTCGGGATCGGCCAATCAGCTGCCTTTGCCGCCGCACTTGCCGGTGGCAACGTTGAAGTTGCCGCATTCCATCGGCTTGCGCCAATCGGCGATCAGGTCCTTGGAATCAGGCAGATAATCGGACCACTCGTCACCGACGACGGCAGGCGTTTCCTGGACGACTTCAAACTGGCCGTCGGCCTGGATTTCGCCGATCAGCACCGGCTTGGTGATGTGGTGGTTCGGCATGACGGTCGAGTAGCCGCCGGTCAGGTTCGGAACGGCAACGCCGATGATCGAGTCGAGAACGGCATCGGTTTCGGTCGTGCCGGCAGCTTCGACGGCCTTAACCCAGGCGTTGAAGCCGATATAGGCAGCTTCCATCGGGTCGTTGGTCACGCGCTTTTCGTTGCCGGTAAAGGCATGCCAGGTCTTGATGAACTCGGCATTGGCCGGGGTGTCGACGGACTGGAAGTAGTTCCAGGCGGCAAGGTGACCGACGAGCGGTGCGGTATCGAGACCGGCGAGTTCTTCTTCACCGACCGAGAAGGCGACGACCGGGATGTCTTCGGCCTTGATGCCCTGGTTGCCCAGTTCCTTGTAGAACGGCACGTTGGCGTCACCGTTGATGGTCGAAACGACGGCGGTCTTCTTGCCGGCCGAACCGAACTTCTTGATGTCGGAGACGATGGTCTGCCAGTCGGAATGACCGAACGGCGTGTAGTTGATCATGATGTCTTCTTCGGCAACGCCCTTGGACATCAGATAGGCTTTGAGGATCTTGTTGGTCGTCTGCGGATAGACGTAGTCGGTGCCGGCGAGAACCCAACGCTCGACGCCTTCGTTCTCGGCCAGGTAGTCAACGGCCGGGATCGCCTGCTGGTTCGGAGCAGCACCTGTGTAGAAGATGTTGCGCGAGGATTCTTCACCCTCGTACTGGACCGGGTAGAAGAGGATCGAGTTCAGCTCTTCGAAAACAGGGAGAACGGACTTGCGCGACGACGAGGTCCAGCAACCGAAGACGGCCGCAACCTTGTCCTTTTCAATCAGCTCGCGCGCCTTTTCGGCAAACAGCGGCCAGTCAGACGCCGGGTCGACAACGACGGCTTCGATCTTCTTGCCGAGAATGCCACCCTTCTTGTTCTGCTCTTCGACGAGCATCAGCATGGCGTCTTTCAGCGTCGTTTCCGAAATCGCCATCGTGCCGGACAGCGAGTGCAGAACGCCGATCTTGATCGTGTCTTCCTGGGCGAATGCGCCGTGGAAGGCCGTCGTCGACAGCATGGCGCCGAGAAGCGCGCCTGTCAGTTTCATCTTCATGGACATTGTTGTGATCCCCTCTTCTTGGTCGCAACCGGTCGGTTAATGAGTGTTAACCGTTGCTGAAGGGGACTATCCGATGCCGCAGTGCAAAACCGTATACGTCGTTTGACGTAGGTCGGGGGGTAAAAGAGGGAACACGTATGGCGGACCGATCGCAGCCTTACAAGTTCAGGGTTGTACAGATCAGAAAGCCATCGATATAGAAGGACGTATCTAGAAAGGACTGCAATGGATTTCCCGCTCCGTCGAACGGCTCTCAAAGAGGCGACTGCCGACGCTCATGCGGCGCTCGATAGTCTCGTCGGCAGTTTCCGGACTCTTGATGACTACAAGTGTTACCTGGCCGGCATCGCAGCCTTCCGCATGCCGGTCGAAGCCTGGCTCTCCGAGGCAGAACTGCCTTTGGACCTCAAGGGCTACGAGCCCCACCGTGTCCATGCGGAACTGGAGGCCGATCTTTCCGACCTGAACACTCGCCCGCCGACTGACCAGCCGGCGTTCACGCCGCCAGAAGGCGACGGCATCGTCGGATTGCTTTATGTCCTGGAAGGATCGGCGCTCGGTGCCCGCCTCCTCGCCAAGCGCGCGGAAGCACTCGGCTTGTCGGCCGATTTCGGCGCACGACATCTTTTTTCACAAGCACGGAACTTTTCCAGCTGGCGTGCGTTGACCGAGCATATGGAGAACGTGCGTGTATACGACAACCGAGCCGCTGCGAGTTGGGCAAACACCGCTTTCGACTATGCCCGTAGTGCCTTCGAAAGCGCCCTGAATGCAGAACGTTCCATCCGTAGACCTCACCAATTGTGATCGCGAACCCATCCACATCCCCGGCTCGATCCAGCCGCACGGATGTCTCCTCGCCTGCGACCCCGGCATAAGTTCGATCCGGCTTTATTCGGCGAATGCTCCGGAAATGCTGGGCGCCGAGGGCCCGATGGACGGGCTCTGGATCGCCGACCTGCTCGGCGAGGACGTGATCCACGATATCCGCAACGCCGTGGCCGCGGCTCCCGAAGCGAGCCGCCCGGCCGTGATCGCCCATCTCCAGCTTCCGACGGGGCAGCACTTCGATGTCGCAGTCCATCGCCAGAAGCAGGGCGCCATCCTCGAATTCGAGCCCTCGTTTCGGCGCACCCAGCCGCTGCAGCTCGCCCGTGAAATGATCGGCCGAGTAAAGGATATCAACGATATCGATCTGCTGATCACCTCGTCCGCAAAGCTGGTTCGCACTGTGCTCGGCTACGATCGCGTCATGGTCTACCGCTTCGAGGAAGATGGATCGGGCAAGGTCGCGAGCGAGGCCAGGCGCCACGATCTGGAGAGTTTTCTCGGCCAGTATTTTCCGGCGACCGATATCCCGCGCCAGGCGCGCATCCTCTACATGCAAAACCCGATCCGCGTCATTTCGGATGCGCGAGGTCTGCGCGTCGATCTGCTGCCGCAAGCTGAAGAACGGGCCGCGCCGCTCGATCTTTCCTTCGCCCACCTGCGCAGCGTCTCGCCGATCCATTGTGAATATCTGCGCAACATGGGCGTTTCGGCCTCCATGTCGATCTCGATTATCGTCGACGGCAAGCTCTGGGGCCTGATCGCCTGCCATCACTATGCGCCCAAGACCCTGACCATGTCCGAGCGCATCGCGGCAGAAATGTTCGGCGAGTTCTTCTCGCTGCATCTCCTGGCGCTGAAGCAGAAACGCAAGCTGGATATCTCCAACGAGGCGCGGCGCTCGCTGGACCGTTTTCTCCAGGCGGCATCGCATCGCTCCGATCTCGACGACATCCTGACCGCCGCCCTGCCCGAGTTCCAGACGCTGTTCGCCTGTGACGGCGTCGGACTTCTGATGAATGGCCGCTGGACGGCCATCGGTAGCACGCTGCCGCTGGGCGCCGAGGAGGACTTTACCCGCTTCATCACCGAGGCGGCAGATGGCCGGATCTGGTCGACAAAGGCGCTTTCTGAGGACTATCCGCCGGCCGAAGCCTTCTTCGAAGACGTTTCCGGCGTCATGGCCGTTCCCCTCTCGCATTTGCCGCGCGACTACATCTTCTTCTTCCGCAAGGAACGCCTGCAGACGCTGAACTGGGCGGGCAATCCGGACAAGTCCTATGAGACTGGCCCGCTCGGCGATCGCCTGACCCCACGCAAGAGCTTTGCCCTTTGGAAGGAAACGGTTCAGCGCCAGGCGGCGCCTTGGCGCGACAGCGATTTCGAGATTGCGGAAGCGATCCGTTCGGCGACCGTCGAGATCGTCCTGCGTCACAACGAGCTGATGCAAGAGGAACGCAGCAAGTCAGACGTGCGCCAGCGCATGCTGAACGAGGAGCTGAACCACCGGGTCAAGAACATCCTGGCCGTGATCAAGTCGCTGGTGGCGGCGCCCTCGCAGGATGAGCTGCCGATCCAGGACTATATCGGCTCGCTGCGCGGGCGGATCCATGCGCTATCTCATGCCCATGACCAGCTGACGCGGGGTGGTGGTGGCGGCACGCTGAAAGACCTGCTGCAGGCAGAGCTTCTGCCCTATCGCGCTGGTCGTAGCGTGATCGAGGTGAACGGCCCCTCCGTCACGCTCGACGCCCGGGCCCATGCCGTGGCAGCACTGGTGATCCACGAGATGTGCACGAATGCTGCAAAGTACGGCGCCCTTTCGCGTGACGGTGGCGCACTCGCCATTTACTGGGAGGAAACCGGGGACGGCGACTGCCGACTGCATTGGCGCGAAAGCGGCGGACCGACCATTGGCCCCATCGGTCGCAAGGGCTTTGGCTCAGCCCTCATCGAGCGTAGCATTCCCTACGACCTCGGCGGGACGAGCCGGGTCGATTATCGCCCCGAGGGACTGGATGCAGAGTTCCGGCTGCCAGGCCGATTTCTGAGCTGGGAGGCTGAAACCGTGAGCGAAGAACCAAATCCGCATGTCGAGGCCGAAGTGGCCGATCATCCGACCAGCATCGCCGGAATACCGGTCCTACTGGTTGAGGATCAGGTCTTGATCGCCATGGATGCGGAAATGATGCTCGCCGATGCCGGCATCGACGATGTCGTGACCGCGAGCTCGAGCAGCGATGCCTTGAACCGCCTCAAGAGTTTCGCCCCCGCGATCGCGATCCTCGACATCAACCTCGGCAGCGACACCTCGGTGCCCGTCGCCCTGGAGCTGATACGTCGGGGCATCCCCTTTGTCTTCGCCACCGGTTACGACGATCGCTCTTCGGTTCCCGAGGAATTGCTGTCCGTACCCGTCGTGCGTAAGCCCTATGATGCCGACGCCCTCGTGAAAGCACTCTCCGACAGGCTGGCCGCCCAGGTTCCGGCAGAGTGATCCGCTGAAACTGTCGCAACCCCTGCGTTGCTACGGTTGCCAGGCCGGCCCGAAGCCAATACGTTCTCATTATGTTCCGACATAAGGGAGGCGACCGTGGAGGCTCTGGAAAGTTTCATCATTGAAGCCAAGGCCGTGACCTATGTCAGCGGTAAGGTCCCTGCCCCCTCGGCAAGCCGGACTGGCGCCAAGGACATTTCCTATGAGCGCGGACGCTTTCGTTATCTCGACAGCCATTTTGGCGGAACGGACTTTCTCGGCCAGGAGGTGGTCTGGCAGGACGAGATCCCGGTCTGGGCAATGAACTATTATGGTCGCATCCTCGATGCCGAGCGTTTCGACGGCGGGCGGGCGGGCACTGTCATCAAGCAGGCTCTGACGGCGCTTTATCAGGAAAAGCGTTTTCTCGGCGGCTTCACCTACCTGCACCCGCTCGGAGAATATGTCGACCAGTCGGTCGGAGACTACCGCAGCTTCCTCGGTGTCGAGCGTATCCGCATGGGTGAGTGCGTGGTCTATCAACTCGACTATCAGGGCGGCCTCATCAAGCCCTGACGGGCCTTGCTATTCTGGACAATCGCGTGAAAATGCCTAAAGGAAAGCCACTCACAACAAGGCGCTAGAATTTAGGCATGGCCGCACGCCAACGCATCATCCCCGTTCGCCGCGAATACAATCGCTGGGTTGCGAACCAGACGCTGGAAGACTATGCGCTGCGCTTTACGGCAAAGAGCGCCCGCAAATTCTCCTCCAGTCGCATCTCGCAAACGGCAATCGGCGCGATCAGTTTTCTGGCACTGGAGGCCATCGGCGGCACGATCACGATCGCCTATGGAACCACCAACGCCTTCTTCGCCATCATCGTCGCCGCGATCCTGATGCTGCTCGTCGGCATACCGATCAGTCGCTACGCAATCCGCCACGGGGTCGACATCGACCTTCTGACCCGCGGCGCCGGCTTCGGCTATATCGGATCGACCATCACCTCGCTGATCTATGCAGCCTTCACCTTCATGCTCTTTGCCATCGAGGCTTCGATCATGACCAAGGCGCTAGAACTCGCCTTCGGCATTCCGCTCTGGCTCGGCTACATCATCTCCGCCGTGGCCGTACTGCCGCTGGTGACCTACGGCATCCGGATGATCTCGAAGTTCCAGCTGATCACCCAGCCCTTCTGGATCGTGCTGAACATCCTGCCCTTCATCTTCATAGCTTTTCTCGACTGGGAAAAGATCGACCTGTGGCTGGCTTTCGCCGGTGTCGGCCACTCCAACGCCCATCTGGGCGAGACCGCCCCCTTCAATCTCCTTGAATTCGGTGCCGCTTCCGCCGTCATTCTGGCGCTGATGCCGCAGATCGGCGAACAGGTCGACTTCCTGCGCTTCCTGCCGCCGGAAGGCGCCCGCAAGCTGCACCATCGCGTCGGCATCTTTCTCGCCGGCTCCGGCTGGGTCGTGCTCGGTGTGCCCAAGCTGCTGGCAGGCTCCTTCCTCGCCGTCCTGACCCTCTCGACCGGCGTGCCGATCAGCGAGGCCGCCGATCCCGCCCATATGTATGTCGCGGCCTTCGGCTACATGATCCCGAACGAGACGGCAGCCATGCTGCTGATGGCGGGTTTCGTCGTCATCTCTCAGCTCAAGATAAACGTGATGAACGCCTATGCAGGCTCGCTCGCCTGGTCGAACTTCTTCTCGCGCCTGACCCACAGCCATCCGGGGCGCGTCGTCTGGCTGGTCTTCAACGTCGCGATCGCCCTGCTGTTGATGGAGCTCGGCATCTACGGCCTGCTCGAAGAAACGCTCGGCATCTTCTCGATCATTGCCATGAGCTGGCTCTGCGCCATTTCAGCCGATCTCTTCGTCAACAAGAAGCTCGGCTTGTCCCCGCCCGGCATCGAGTTCAAGCGCGCCCACCTCTACGACATCAATCCCGTCGGCTGCGGCACCATGGCGCTCTCTGCCGGATTGGCGCTCGCCGCCCATTTCGGCGCCTTCGGCTCGACCATGGCTTCGCTGTCGACCTATGTGACGCTGGTCGCCTTTGTGATCTCCCCGCGGATCGCCTGGGCAACCGACGGCAAGTTCTACCTGGCCCGCAAGCCGCGCTACAGCTGGAAGAACCAGACCGGCATCACCTGTTCGATCTGTGAGCATCCGTTCGAGCCGGAGGACATGGCCTGGTGCCCCGCCTATGCAGCCCCGATCTGCTCGCTCTGCTGCACGCTCGACAGCCGCTGTCACGACATGTGCAAGCCGCATGCGAAGATCAATGCACAGGCCGCGACAGTTGCCCGCGCACTTCTACCGGAAGCGGTGATCGAGACCTTCTCCACACGTCTCGGCCGATACGCGCTGACCGCCATGATCTCGATTTCCGTCATCGGCATCATCCTTGCGGTCATCGCCCATCAGGTGAATGCCGCGACCCCCGCCATGACCGACGTGGTCAACCGCGCGGTCACCGTCGTCTTCTTCATCTTCGCCATCATCGCCGGTATCGTCTCCTGGTTCTATGTGCTTGCCCATGACAGCCGTGTCGTGGCGGAAGAGGAATCCTCCCGCCAAAACACGCTGCTGCTCAAGGAAATCGCCGCGCATCGGAAGACGGACGCCGCGCTGCAGAATGCCAAAGAGACCGCGGAAGCGGCGAACCGCGCGAAGAGCCGTTATGTCGTCGGCCTTTCCCACGAGCTTCGGACGCCCCTCAATGCGGTGCTCGGCTATGCCCAGATCCTCGAGCGCGACGAGACGATCCCCGTGCCGCGCCAGTCGGCGATCAAGGTCATCCGTCGCTCCGCCGACCATCTGTCCGGCCTGATCGACGGCCTCCTCGATATCTCGAAGATCGAGGCTGGCCGCCTGCAGGTCTTCTCCAACGAGGTCAATATTCAGGATTTCCTCGACCAGCTCATCGACATGTTTGCGCCGCAGGCTGCCGCCAAAGGCATTCTCTTCGAGCACCAGCGCTCGCGCGCCCTGCCGCTCTATGTGCGCACCGACGAGCGGCGCCTGCGCCAGATCCTTGTCAATCTGCTGTCGAACGCCATCAAGTTCACCGAGGAAGGCACGATCCGCTTTAGCGTCGATTATCGCAGCCAGGTGGCGACGTTTACCGTCAGTGACACCGGTCGTGGCATCTCGGAAAAGGACCTCAACCGCATCTACGAACCCTTCCAGCGCGGCGAGGCCGACAACATCCGTCCGCAACCGGGCCTCGGCCTTGGCCTTACCATCACCAAGCTCCTGACCAACACGCTTGGCGGCGAGATCTCGGTCACCAGCGAGCGCGACAAGGGCTCGACCTTCAAGGTGCGCCTGATGCTGTCGGCCATCGACCGTCCGAATACGGCACCTGCACCGGAGCGCAAGATCGTCTCCTATACCGGCCCGCGCCGCACGATCGTCGTCGTCGACGACAACGAGGACCACCGCGAACTGATGCGTGAGGTGCTCGCCCCGCTCGACTTCGTCGTCCTGACGGCAGGTGGCGGGCCCGAATGCCTGACCCTCATCGAAGGCGTGAAGGCCGACCTTTTCCTTGTCGACATCTCGATGCCGGGCATGAATGGCTGGCAACTCGTTGAAAAGCTGCGTGACGTAGGCCAGAAGGCACCGATCCTGATGCTCTCGGCCAATGTCGGCGATGCGCCGGCCCCCGGCGGTGATGGCCATGACGACGCGATCACGAAGCCCGTCGACATCACCCGTCTGCGTGACAAGCTCGCTCGCTTTCTCGGCCTCGACTGGATCTATGCAGACGACCCGCGTCTGCTTCAGCCGGGAGTGCCGTCGGAGCGGCCGGTCTCACCGGGGGCGATGCATATCGAGGAGTTGATCAGCCTCTGCGATATCGGCTATGTCCGCGGCATCGAGGCAAAGCTTGCCGAACTCGGCGGGCTGGGGAACACCACGGCCTTCGTCGACGCGGCCCGCGCCTATCTGCAGGCCTTCGACCTCGCCGGCCTGCGCAGTTTCCTGACCTCATTCGAAACCGGCAGGGAGCCGATCCATGGCTGAGGCGAACCGCCGCGATATCGTGCTTCTGGTGGACGACAGTCCCGATGCGCTCGGCTTCCTCACCGAAGCGCTGGAAGCATCGGGCTATTCCGTCCTGATCGCCACTTCGGGCCATGGCGCGCTCTCGATCGTTGCCCGCATCAGCCCCGACCTCATTTTGCTGGACGCGGTCATGCCCGGAATGGACGGCTTCGAGACCTGCCGCACCTTGAAGGCCGATCCGGTGGTCGCCCAGGTCCCGGTCATCTTCATGACCGGGCTCACAGAGACCGAACATGTGGTGAAAGCACTCGAATCGGGTGGCGTGGACTACCTCACCAAGCCGATCAACATCGACGAGCTGCGCGCCCGCATCCGGGTACACCTCTCGAACGCCCGCTCGGCCCAGAGCGCCCGCGTCGCGCTCGACGCTGCCGGGCGCCATCTGCTCGCCATCAGGGGTGACGGTCAGGTCCACTGGACCACGCCGCAGGCCAACCGTCTGATCGAGACGGCGATCGGTCATGCCGAGGGCATCGGCGATGTGGCTAAGGCCGCTGCCGAATGGCTAAGCCATCGGCGCACCGGAACGCCACAGCGGGCCGAAACGAGTTTTGCCTTTCCCGGCGCGACCGGCCTGCCGCTGACGCTGTCATTGCTCGGCACGATCGGCGCCGACGAATATCTCTTCCGCCTGACCTCGGCGAACCGTCAGAGCGAAGACGAAATGCTGCGCGAAAGCTTCGGCCTGACCCATCGCGAAAGCGAGGTCCTGCTCTGGATCGCCAAGGGCAAGGCCAACCGCGACATCGGCGAAATCCTCGGCCTGTCCTCGCGCACGGTGAACAAGCACCTTGAGCAGATCTATTCGAAGCTCGGGGTGGAGAACCGTGCATCTGCCGCCGTGAAGGCGGCCAACGTTTTGCGCGAGGGATGACCAGGCAATCGCGTCCCCCCCTCTTTTCCCTTGAGAGGAACCGGATGGAAAACGCCGTCGTGATCTCAGGCTGTTCGGGTGGCGGCAAGTCGACGCTGATTGCCGAACTCTCCAGGCGTGGCTTTGCAGTCGTGCCCGAACCGGGCCGCCGCATCGTCGCCGAGGAACTGGCAGGCGATGGCAAGTCCCTGCCTTGGGTCAGCCTTGAGAATTTCGCGCGCAGAGCAATCGACGTGGGCCGCCGCGATCGCGAAGAGGCCCACACGTTGAAATCCCGCTGGGTCTTCTTCGACAGAAGCCTGGTAGACGCCTATGCCGCCCTCGCAGATGCGACCGGAGACATCAGCGTAACGGACAGCCTGCTCCGCCGGGACAGATACCATCCCACCGTATTCCTGACACCGCCCTGGCCCGAGATATACCGCGAGGACGCCGAACGACAGCATGATTTCGAAGCGGCTGTCACCGAGTTCGAGCGATTGGCAACGATCTATCCTGCGCTCGGCTATTCATTGGTTCTTCTCCCGAAGGCCCCGGTCGAAGACCGCGCTGACTTCCTTCTGGCCAAACTCTCAGGCAACTAACATCACGAACTGCAAACGCAGAAAGCCCGGCGCGAGGCCGGGCTTTCCGTCGGTCCGATGAAGGATCGAATTAGTTCTGGAAGTACGAGTACTTGCCGTCCTCGCCCTTCTTCCAGGTGTACATGACGTAGTCCGGGCGGGTAATGTCACCCTTGGCGTCGAAGCCGAGTTCGCCGATGACGGTCGTGTACGGGCCCTTTTCCTTCAGAGCCGTCGCAACGGTTTCCGGATCGTTGGAAGCGGCAGCCTTGGCAGCTTCTGCGATGACCTGCAGGGCAGCGTAGGAGTACAGCGTGTAAGCTTCCGGCTCGAAGCCAGCGTCGCGGAACTTCTTCACGGCGTCAGCTGCATTCGGGTTCATGCGCGGATCCGGCGGGAAGGTCATGAGCGTGCCGTCGACTGCGTCACCGGCGATCGAAGCAAGTTCGTTCGAGGTGATGCCGTCGCCAGACATCAGGGTCGCGTTCAGGCCCTGGCTGTCCATCTGACGCATGATCAGGCCAGCTTCCGTGTGCAGACCGCCGAAGTAGACGACGGTGACGCCGGCTTCCTTCATCTTGGCGATGAGCGCCGAGTAATCCTTTTCGCCGGCAGTGATGCCTTCGTAGATCACTTCGGTAACGCCGAGCTCGTTCATCGCCTTCTTGGTTTCGTCGGCGAGACCCTGGCCGTAAGGCGTCTTGTCGTGAACGACGGCAACCTTGCCGTCCTTGAAGTTGTCGGCGATGTACTTGCCGGCAACAGCGCCCTGCTGGTCGTCACGGCCGCAGGTACGGAAGGTGTTCCACAGGCCGCGCTCGGTGAAGTTCGGGTTGGTGGAAGCCGGCGTGATCTGCAGGATGCCGTTTTCGGCATAGACTTCAGAAGCCGGGATCGAAACGCCCGAGTTGAAGTGACCGACGACGAACTTCACGCCGTCAGCAACGAACTTGTTGGCAACCGAAACGCCCTGCTTGGCGTCCGAGACGTCGTCGCCGAGAACCACCTTGATCATTTCGCCGTTGATGCCACCGGCGGCATTGATGTCGGCAGCAGCCTGCTCGGCACCCTTCTGCAGCTGTGCACCGAATGCAGCGTTCGGGCCGGTCAGCGGGCCGGCAACGCCGACCAGGATTTCGGCATAGGCGTTGCCGCTGAAGGCAACCATGGCCGTCAGCGCAACTGCCGAAAGAAGAGACTTCTTCATATTGTTACTCCCAAGTTTTTTGTGCGGGTTTAGGATAAAAACCCTGCGCAATACCCGCTGTGACTGCGCCGGAAAACTGTTCCACTCTTTTGTATCTGGCCGAGGCCTTGTTATATGCCAGGCCGTAGCCTTCTGTCGCCAATCTGCGACAGAAAACAACGGCTTGTCAATCTTTGTTCTTCCACGAGAAATACGAAGTTCTCTCGTAGAGCCAGTAGTAGTTGTCGACCATCTGCGTGGTGCGGCGTGCCTGGAAACCAGCTGCAGCAAACGCCATCAGGATTACGACGTCGACGATGTAATAGAAGGGGCTCAGGAACGGTCCGGCAAACAGCGAGTAGTGCAGGAAACGCATGGCAAAACCCAGCCCCAGCACATAGACGAGAACCGTGCCGTAGCCGTCCCAGCCTTCCGCTGCGGCCTTGCCCGTGCGCCAGGCGGTCCAGAAGCCGAGGAGCAGAACGAGGAAACGCAGCACGAGACGGACTGTCGTGTCGCTTTCGAAAAACAAACCTTGCATGTCAAATACTCCCCGCGCTCAGTGATGGCCGCCTTCGAGATAGGCCGCGCGTACCGACGGATCGGCCAGCAGTTCCTTACCCGTACCACTCATCGTCACCTTGCCATTGACCATGACATAGGCACGGTCGGAAAGCTTCAGTGCGGCGAAAGCGTTCTGCTCAACGAGGAAGACCGTCAGGCCTTCTTCCTTGTTGAGCCGCTTGATCTGCTCGAAGATGCCCTTGACGATCAGCGGTGCGAGACCGAGCGACGGCTCGTCGAGGAGAAGCAGCTTCGGACGCGACATCAGCGCGCGACCGATCGACAGCATCTGCTGCTCGCCACCCGAGAGCGTGCCGCCGCGCTGGCTCTGACGTTCCTTCAGACGAGGGAACATGGTGAACACCTTCTCCACGTCCTCCTTGAAGTATTTCAGGTTGTCGAGGCCTGCGCCCATCTGCAGGTTCTCGAGCACGGTCATGCGCGGAAAGATACGACGGCCTTCCGGCGACTGGGCAATGCGACGACGGGCAATCAGGTGCGTCGGCATTTCGGTGATGTCTTCGCCATCGAAGACCACCCGACCGGTACGTGCCTGGGGGCTGCCGCAGATGGTCATCATCAGCGTCGACTTGCCGGCACCATTGGCACCGATCAGCGACACGATCTCACCCTTGTGCACTTCGACATCGACGCCCGCGAGCGCGCGGATGTTGCCGTAATAGGTTTCGACGCCGGAAACTTTGAGTAGCGGTTCAGAGGACATCAGTGCTCTCCTCCCGCCACGGCTTCGACTTCGTGGATCGCTTCTTCCAATTCTTCATCCTCGACACCCAGGTAGGCCGCGATGACCTTCGGGTCGTTCTTGACGTGATCAGGTGTGCCGTCGGAGATCTTCTGGCCGTATTCCAGGACGACGACGTGATCGGAAATCTCCATGACGACTGACATGTCGTGCTCGATCAGGAGCAGCGAGGTGCCTTCATCGCGGATAGCGCGCAACAGCGTGTTGAGCGCCAGAGATTCCTTCGGGTTGAGACCGGCAGCCGGCTCGTCCAGGCACAGAAGCTCCGGACCCGTGCACATGGCGCGGCAGATCTCCAGACGACGCTGGGCGCCGTAGGGAAGATCTCCGGCCGGATCATCGGCACGCGCGATCAGGTCCGCTTTCTCGAGCCAGTAGCGCGCCTTCTCGATCGATTCGGACTCGGCCTTCTTGTAGGCCGGCAGGCCGAGCAGGCCGAGCACGGTGTAACCGGATGCCTTCATCAGCGCATTGTGCTGCGCCACCAGAAGGTTTTCGAGAACCGTCAGACCGGAGAACAAACGGATGTTCTGGAACGTCCGCGCCACCTTTGCCTTCTTGGGGATTTCGAAGTCTGGCAGCCGCTCGAGGAGATGGCGGTCACCGGATTTCTGGATCAGGGTGATCATGCCCATGGTCGGCCGATAGAAGCCGGTGATGCAGTTGAAGACCGTGGTCTTGCCGGCACCGTTCGGCCCGATCAGCGCGGTGATTTCGCCGCGCTTGGCTTCGAAGGACAGGTCGTTGATGGCCATGAGGCCACCAAAGCGCATCGAGAGATGCTCGACTTTAAGGATCGTATCATTGCTCATTGTCGTGTTCCCGGAGGCCATCAGCCGTGACCCTCCTTGGTAAAGCTGCCCGAGACGGCCTTGCGTTCCTTGAGGAAGGCCGTCGGCTCTCTGCTGCCGACGAAACCGCGCGGCTTGAACAGCATGACGATGACCATGGCGAGGCCGAAGAGGATCATGCGGTACAGTTCCGGAGTGAATTCGGGGCCGAAGATGACCTTGAGGAACTCCATCTCACGCAACGCTTCAGTGCCGCCGATCATGACGATCGCCGCAACCGCGATCCCCGTCAGCGACCCCATGCCGCCGAGCACGACGATGGCTAGGATGACGGCGGATTCGAGGAAGACGAAGCTTTCCGGCGAAACGAAGCCCTGACGTGCAGCGAAGAAGGAGCCAGCAAAGCCGCCGAACATCGCACCGATCGCGAAAGCCGTAAGCTTGGTCGTGACGGTGTTGATGCCGAGCGAGCGGCAGGCGATCTCGTCTTCACGCAGTGCTTCCCACGCACGGCCGATCGGCATGCGGCGAAGCTTGATCGTGACGTAAGCCGTCAGGCAGCAGAGCGCCAGGATCACGTAGAACAAGTAGATCTTGTAATAGGCTGATGACATCGGCAGGTCGAAAGTCTTGGCGAAACCGCCGGCCGAGGCATCGAAAGGCATGCCGAACAGCGTCGCCTTCGGAATGCTGGAGATACCGAATGTACCCTTGGTAACGTCCTGCCAGTTGATCAGCACCAGTCGGATGATTTCCCCGAAGGCGAGCGTCACGATGGCTAGATAGTCGCCTCGGAGACGCAGCACCGGGAAGCCCAGGATGATACCCCAGAAGGCGGCCAGGATACCGGCGAGCGGCAGAAGCAGCCAGAAGGACAAGCCGAAATTCTGGGCAAGCAGTGCGTAGGAATAGGCACCGACTGCATAGAAGGCGACGTAACCCAGGTCGAGCAGGCCGGCGAGACCGACGACGATGTTGAGCCCCCAGGCGAGCATGACGTAGATCAGGATCTGGATGCCGAAGTTATCGACATACTTGAGAGAACCCTGAACCCCGGTCAGCGCAACGATGACCGGCGGGTAGAGGATCAGCGCAAGCAGCGCGATCTTCAGGAAATGCGTCTTGAAGAATGACGGCTGGGCGTCGATCTCATGCACGGGAACGGAAGCGGACTTCTTTTCCCGGCGGGCCGCGAACCATGGCGCGATGAACGCCACCATGGCGAAGCGGCCGACTGCGGCGATCAGCACGAACACTGCGAGAAGGCCGGGACGCGTGTACCAGATCAGCTCGTTCGCCATATTCTGATCGGTCTTGATGCCGATGTAGAGGCTGAACAGACCAAGTGCGATGATACCGGCGAACAGGCCTTCCTTGATGGCGCGCGCCAGTGTGCCGGACGACGCGGCACCATTTACGTTTTCAGAAGTAGTCATGGGATCAAACCTTCTCGACTTCCGGACGTCCGAGGATGCCGGTGGGCTTGAAGATCAGCACGAATGCCAGAATGCCGAAAGTTGCGACATCCTTGTACGCGATGCTGAAATAGGCGGACCAGAGCGACTCGATCAGACCGATGAGCAGACCACCAAGCACGGCGCCCGGCAGGGAGCCGATGCCGCCAAGAACGGCCGCGGTGAAGGCCTTGACCCCCGGAATGAAGCCGTCGTGGAACGATGCGACACCGTAATACATAAGGTACATCGTACCAGCGACAGCGGCGAGTGCCGCACCCATCACGAAGGTGATGGAGATCGTCTTGTCGACGTCGACGCCGAGCAGCGCCGCCATCTTGCGGTCCTGCTCCGTGGCGCGCTGAGCGCGGCCCAGCGGTGTCTTGTTGACGATGTACCAGAATGCGGCGAGCAGGACGACCGTCACCACGACGATGATCACCTGCTTAAGCGCGATGGTGATATTGCCGAAATGCAGAACATCGCTGACCAGCGGCGGGATCGGCTTGTTGCGCGGACCCTGCGAGATCTGGATGAAATTCGACAGAACGATCGACATGCCGATCGCCGTGATCAACGGCGCGAGGCGAAATGAACCGCGCAGCGGCCGATAGGCGACCCGCTCGATGACCCAGTTCCACAGGCTGGTCATCAGCATCGCAACAACCAACATCACAAACAGGGCGACCGCCACGGGAACGCCAGCAAAGAAGGATGTCAGGACCAAGAATGCGATGAGAGCGGCAAAGCCGCCAAGCATGAAGATATCACCATGGGCAAAGTTGATCATGCCGATGATGCCGTAGACCATCGTATAGCCGATAGCGATAAGGCCATAGATGGAACCAAGAGTCAGCCCGTTGATGAGCTGCTGGGCAAAGTACTCCATATATTATCCCCCGGACGCGCCTTGCTGTTGCGTCTCATTTTGTTATCCCTTGCGGGCATAGGCGTCGGGGGATTCCATATCGCTTTGTCCGAAAATGTGAAGCCAAAAAGGCAGGCGTCAGGCAAAATGTTACTGTTAACAGGTGCTTTGACACGGGAAATGACAGGTCACACAAAAAAGCAGCAGAAAAAGCTTACGAAATCAGCAGGTCACGAGAGCGACCTGCCGTCTATCGGATGGAACTAAAGCAAGCCCATTTATGTCGAAAACGGTTCAGTTTCTCATTCGCGACCCGTTGGCGTCAAAAAGCGACTGAGGCTGCAGTCTGGCCGGCAAGATTTCCCCAAGAATCTCCACTTCCCAGCCGTCGATTTCGTCTGCGATCTCCTTCGGAACGTACCCGATTGCCACCGATACCCCGCTCGGATGGGCAAAGCCGCCCGACGTCACCCAGCCGCGCACCTCCCCCTTGTAGGAGATCGGCTCGTCACCGATGACGTCGGCATCCTTCGCATCGATGATGAAGGTCCGCAGCCGAAGCGTACCGCCAGACAGCTTCTCCTCCATCGCCGCCTGCTTGCCGATGAAGCTTGCTTCCTTCTTGAGCGCGACGAAACGCGACAGCCCGGCTTCCAGCGGCCCATAGAGCGGGCGATACTCGCGCGACCAGCTGCCGAAGCTCTTTTCCAGTCTGAGCGCATTGAGTGCCCTGAGACCGAAGAGCGAGATGTTGAACTCGGCCCCCGCCTCCATCAGCTTGTCGAAGACGTAGCGCTGGTATTCCGGGCGCATCCAGATCTCGTAGCCGAGATCGCCGGTATAGCTGACGCGCCCCAGAATGACCGGCGCCATGCCGAGATCCATTTCGCGGATCGCCATGAACGGCAGAGCCTCGTCAGAGACGTCGAGATGGGTGAGTTTGGCGAGCACATCGCGCGACTTCGGCCCGGCGATCGACAGGCCCACGAGACTGAGGTTCAGCGGTTCGACATCGACGGACCCATCGTCCGGCAGATGGCTCTCGAACCAACGCATGTGATAGTCCTCGGCGATGCCGGACCCGATGACCAGGAAGTCCTCGTCATCGAGATTGGCAACGGTGAAGTCGCCGATCAGCTTGCCGGCGTCGTTCAGCATCGGGGCGAGCGCCATGCGGCCCACCTCCGGCAGCTTGCAGGCGAGCATATGGTCGAGCCAGTCGCGGGACCCCTCCCCGCTCACCATATATTTGGCAAAGCCCGAGGTCTCCATCAGGCCGACGCTGTCTCGCACGGCCCTGGCTTCCCGGCCGACGGCCTCGAAATCGGTCGAGCGGCGCCAGGAGAAGGCGTCCTCGACACCTTCAGGCGCAAACCACAGCGGCGTTTCGAGCCCGTAGGAAGCGCCAAACACGGCACCGGCGCTTTTCAGCTTGTCGTAGATTGGCGTGGTGAGAAGCGGCCGCGCGCCGGGCAGCTCCTCGTTCGGATAGCGGATCGAGAAGCGGCGGGAATAGTTCTCGCGCACCTTGGCATTGGTATAGGCAAGCGTCGCATAATCGCCGTAGCGGCAGACATCCATGGCAAAGACATCAAAGCCCGGATCGCCCTCGATGATCCAGTTGGCAAGCGCCAGCCCCACGCCGCCGCCCTGGGAAAAGCCGGCCATAACGGCGCAGGCCGACCAGTAATTGGTCATGCCGCGCACCGGGCCGACCAGCGGATTACCATCCGGCGAGAAGGTGAAGGGGCCGTTGATGATCTTTTTGATACCGGCATTGTTAAAGGCCGGGAAATGCCGGAAGCCGATTTCAAGCTCATTGGTAATGCGCTCCAGGTCTTCCGCCAAGAGTTCATGGCCGAAGGTCCAGGGCGTCTCGATCGGCGACCAGGGGCGGCAATCCTTTTCATAGGTGCCCATCAGCATGCCATTGCGCTCCTGGCGGATATAGATCTCGCCGTCGAAATCGACGCAGTGCATCAGCTCCTTGCCGGTCGTGTTGTTGAAGTCGATGACCTCGGGCATGTCCTCGGTGATCAGATACATATGCTCCATGGCGAGCACCGGAAGCTCCAGCCCGACCATGCGGCCGACTTCACGTGCCCAGAGACCGGCGGCGTTGACCACATGCTCGGCGCGGATTTCACCCTTGTCGGTGATCACCCGCCAGGTGCCGTCTTCCAGCTGCACCAGATCCTCGACCTTGGTGTGCAGATAGATTTCCGCACCATTCTTCTTGGCCGACTTCGCATAGGCATGCGTGGTGCCGTAAGGGTCGAGATGGCCCTCATGCGGATCAAAGACCGCGCCGACGAACTGCTTCGGGTCGAGAAGCGGCATCATCTCATAGGCTTCCTGTGCCGAAATCAACGTCGCCTCGCCGTTCGCATACTTGCCCTTGGCAAGCAGCGACTTCATCCAGTCAAAGCGCTCCTTCGTGGCCGCCAGCATCAGGCCCGAGGTCATGTGCAAGCCGATGTCCTGGCCGGAATATTCCTCGATCTCCTTGTAGAGCTCGACCGTGTATTTCTGCAGCTTGGCAACGTTCGGATCGCCATTGATCGTGTGCATGCCGCCCGCCGCATGCCAGGTGGAGCCGGAGGTCAGCTCCGAGCGCTCCAGCAGGACGACATCGGTCCAGCCGAACTTGGTCAGGTGATAAAGCACCGAACACCCGACGACACCCCCGCCGATGACGACGACACGCGCATGGCTCTTCATGGAAAAACGCTCCCCTTGGCGGCAATGATTGATCCGACAAAGCTAGATCGCGCGCATGAAAGCCAGAAGACCATGCTGCGACGAAAGATGTCGCATGGGTGATAGCGGGTGTTCTGTGGGCGGCGTGCGAACCGGCCATCGGTACGCCTGACAACTCCGTCGGGAAGCTTGCGAGGCGTTGTCAAATATGACAACATAAGACATGAAAGAGATCTTGTGGTTGAAGCCTGCCCGCAAAGACTTCGAGGCGTTTCCGGCAGGCGCCCGCGAGATCATCGCAACGGCGCTTGTGATCGCAGCGGAGGGCCGAAAGGCCGACATCGCAAAGCCAATGAAGGGCCTGGGCTCAGGCGTTATGGAAATTGCACTGCCTTACCGCTCCGATGCCTATCGCGTCGTTTATGCGGTCCAGATTGGCGACGCGATCTGGGTGGTTCATGCCTTTCAAAAGAAATCCACCAAGGGAATAGCCACACCTCAGAAAGAGGTCGAGGTGATAAAAGCTCGGCTGAAACGCTTGAAGGAAATGATGTCATGAGTGAAGACGATTTCGAAGTCGTGCGCGGCAGCGGCAATATCTTTGCAGACTTCGGTGATCCGGAAGCCGAAACCAAACTTCTGAAAGCAAGGCTTGCAGCCGAAATCATTGGCGTGCTCGACGAGCGCAAGATCACCGTCCGGGAAGCAGAGCGCATGACGGGGGTCGCCGCAGCCGACATATCCCGTGTGCGCAATGCCGATCTGGCAAAGTTCACCCTTGATAGGCTGCTGCGCATCCACCACCGGCTGGCACCCGGGGTAAAGGTAGGGCTGACGTTTTCAGCTCGAGACGGCTCGGACCAGCCGGCTTTGGCCTCCTGAACGGGGCTGGCGATCCCCGACCAGCCTCACCGCCCGCCCGCATTCCCAGGCACCGCCCGCAACGTGAACTCCGTCAGCTCCGCCGGCACGCCGATCCGGAGCGCAAAGCCCGGCCACAGGCCCGTGCCGTTGTTGACATAGAGCTGCAACTCCCCGACCCGGTAGAAGCCGGAGACATAGCCATTGTTGGCCCGGGCGACGATCCGGTCGAGGCCGCGCACCATGCCGCCATGGGTATGGCCGGAAAGTTGCAGCGCAACGCCATGCTTTGCGGCCCGCTCTGCCATGCGCGGCTGGTGGTCGAGAAGGATGACCGGGGCATCGGCAGGCGCGCCATGCAGCGCTCTTCCAAGATCCGGCTCGATGGCACCTGTGAACCGCGCCGAAAGATCCGTCACCCCGGCGATGACAAGCCTGCCCTCCCCGCGCTCGATCACGGCATGCTCGTTTGCCAGGATGCGCATGTTGAGTTCGGGGAAATGCTTGAGCCAGCGGTCGACTTCGAAGAAATATTCGTGATTGCCGGGCACGGTGAGCACACCATTGCGAGCGCTGAGACCCGCAAGCGGCGCGACGTCTTCGCGGCGGATGTCCAGGCTGCCATCGATCAGATCCCCGGTGATGACGATGAGGTCGGCACCGAGCGCATTGGTTTTCTCCACGACGGCGCTGGCCCATTTTCCGGTAAACAGCCGGCTGATATGCAGGTCGGTCAGCTGCACCATCCGATAACCGTCGAACTCTGGGGCCAGTCCGGGAATTGCCACCTCGACACGCTTGATCGGGGGGACGCGAATCGCCTGGCTGATTCCGAAGGCTGCGAGCATTAAAGCCGCAATGCCCATGGTGTAACGGACCTCCGGCGGCACCACAGGAAACGACCAGGTGACGGCAAAGATCAGGATGCTGACGATATCGAGGAGCACCTGCATGGCGGCCAGGAGCACGATCGCCCCGAAGAACAGGTTGAAGGCAATCACCAGCGGTCGTGGAAACTCCGGCGCGAAGACCGATCCGGACGTGAAGCGGCTGAACAGGTGGTATTGCGAGGCCAGCAGCAGAAAGACGGCGAGCGAAAGCTGCACCCACCACGGCCACGGCAGGGGGGCGATGAAGCGCAAGGCCACGATCAGCCACGGCAGGGAGAACATCAGGTGGAACATGCGGGGCGGGATCCTTTGTATCTGAAACGCCGAAACAGCCCCGGCAGTTCACCGAAGGAATGCCATGGTCAGGCCTTCACGCAAACCCCGCCGTCAACGCAAACTCCCGGCCCATCTCGCGCATCTCGTCGAATACAAATCCCGCAAAGCTGCGCATCACGATGATCTCGAACGCATCCTGGCCCGTGCGGGCGAGGTTGGCGGCGACATGGCAAATCTGGCAATTGCTCGACTGGCCGATTTCGAAGAGATCGGCATGCAGGTCAAGCGCCGTGCATTTGGCCAGGATCGACCGCACCTTCGGCCCGTGAATGCGCAGCACCACGCGCCCGTCGCTCTGGTCGACGAAAGAGGCGCGGCTTGCCCCGAACTCGGCAAGCTGCCGCGCGATCGTGTCAGCGGCAACAGTTTCGCTGACGACAAGCCATTCGCCCGGTCCGCAGACGCGGACTGCCACGTCTTCGAGATTGGTCAGCGCCTCGTCGATGTCAGCCTCATGGCCCGGATGGGCAAGCACAGAGAAGACGGACACTGCCCGCAGGATGGCGAGATGATGCGGGTTCGGCGTCGCTTCGAAACCGGAAATGTGGTCCTCGAGCACGTGACTGATGGCATAGGTCACCGGCATGGCAGGATCCTCACAGGTTCAGTTTCTTGTTGTCGGGGTCGTAGAAGACGGGGCTGACGACCTCGGCCACGACTTCCGAGCCGCGCAAACCGTCCCAGACGACGATCTTCTCGCCCAGCCGCTCGCGGCCGGATTTGAGGAAGGCAAGCCCGATCATGTGGCCGAGCGTCGGCGAATGGCAGACGGAGGACACCCAGCCCTGGTCGTTCAGCGTCGACGGCTTGACGTTTTCCTTCAAGAGATGCGCACCAGCAGCGAAGCTCTTGTCGCGATCAACAGGCTTCAGGCCCACAAGCTGCGGCCGATCGGCAGCGGTCAGCCCGAAGCGGCTCGACAAACGCTTACCAATGAAATCGGCCTTCTGCGTCGAGAACATTCGGCCCAGGCCGACATCATCGGGCGTCGTGCGGCCGTCGATTTCGCTATGGGTAATGAAGCCCTTTTCGATACGCAGCACGTTGAGCGCCTCGACGCCGTAAGCGCAAATGCCATGCGGCTTGCCGGCCGCCATGATCGCATCGGCGACCGCCTCGCCGTAATTGGCGGGTACCGCCACTTCAAAGGCGAGTTCGCCGGAGAAGGAAATGCGGAAGAGACGCGCCTTCAAGCCGCCCTTGAGCAGCACCTCGCGGGCCGAGAGGAAAGGGAAGGCTTCGTCGGAGATATCGTCCTCGATGATCTGTTCGAGGATGATCCGCGCCTTGGGACCCGCGACCGACATCTGCGCCCACTGATCGCTGGAGGAGACGAAGCGCACGTCGAGATCCGGCCAGAGAACCTGGGAGCAGAATTCCAGATGCGTCATCACCTCGCCGGCATAGGCCGTTGTCGTTGTCATGAAGAAATGCTCGTCCGAGAACCGGCTCGTCGTGCCGTCGTCGTAGATCATCCCGTCTTCGCGCAGCATCAGCCCGTAGCGCGCCTTGCCGACCGGCAGCTTCAGGAAGGCATTGGAATAGACGCGGTTCAAGAATTCCGCGGCATCCTTGCCGAAGATCTCGATCTTGCCGAGCGTCGAGACATCGCAGATGCCGGCATTGGCGCGGATGTTCAAGACTTCACGGTCGACGGCCTCGCGCCAGGTCTTCTCACCGTCGCGCGGGAACCAGGAGGAGCGATACCAGAGGCCGGATTCGACAAAGACGGCACCGTTTTTCTTCGCCCAGCCATGCAGCGGCGAGGTGCGCACGGGCCGCGAATGTTCACCCCGCGAGGTGCCCGCCATCGCCCCGAAGGAAACGGGTGTGTAGAAGGGCCGGAAGGTGGTGGTGCCGATTTCGGCAGGCGACACGCCACGCATGCCGGCCATGATGCCGATCGTAGCTATATTGCCGAGCTTGCCCTGATCGGTCGCCATGCCGCCGGTCGTGTAGCGCTTGGTGTGCTCGACATGCCCCATGGCCTCGCGCTGGGCAAGGCTCAGGTCCTTCACATGCACGTCGTTCTGGAAATCGACGAAGGCCTTGGATTTGGCGCCCGGCACATACCAGAGCGGCGCGAAGCAGGCATCGAATTCACCCTCGACTTGCGGCACGTCGACCGTGCCGACGAGACGACCGAGATCGCCGATCGCCTCATGCGCCTTGTCTGCACCATCGCGCAAGACAGCAGCAAGTGAAGCATGACCGGCTGCGGAACCGGCGATTCGGAACCCGTGGCCCACATCAGGCGCCAGGAACGCCTGGTGTTCGTCCGACCAGTAAGGCTTGGCGCCACGCTGGCAGGCAAGATGCACGATCGGGCTATAGCCGCCGCTCATCGCCAGCGCATCGCAGGCGATCTCCTCCTGGTGGCCGACGCGTTCGGCGATCAGACCCTTGATCCGGTAAGTGCCCTTAGTGTCGATGACGGAGCCACCACGGATGACCCGCACGCCTGATGGCGCGACATCCGAAGACTGCGCACGCCCGTCGATAACGGCGGCGACACCCACACCGGCAGCGACCAGATCAGCCGCCGTGCGATAACCCGCACCGCCATTGGTGAAGATGGCGACGTTCTGGCCGGCGGCCACGCCATAGCGATTGAGATAGGTGCGCACGGCGCCAGATGTCATCACGCCCGGCTTGTCGTTTCCGCCGAAGACCAGCGGCCGTTCCTCAGCACCCGAAGCGAGGATCGCCCGCTTGGCGACGATGCGCCAGACACGCTCGACCGGAAGCTCACCCGAAGGCTGGGCGACATGCTTCTGCACCTTTTCGACGGCACCGAAGACATTGTCGTCATACCAGCCGAACACGGTGGTGCGCGGCATCAGCGTGACATTGGACAGGCTCTTCAGTTCCTCGACGACGGAGGCAGCATAGTCAGCCGCCGGCACACCGCCGACGGTGACGCGTTCGGAAAGCAGCGAACCACCAAGCCGGAACCCTTCATCCGCCAGAATGACGCGAAGCCCCGCACGCGCCGCAGCCCGCGCCGCCATCAGGCCGGCCGGACCGGCCCCGATCACCAGCAGGTCGCAATGCGCCCAGGCCTTTTCGTAGCGATCGGGATCGGCGATGAACGGCGTCTTGCCCAGGCCAGCGGCTTTCCGGATGATCGGCTCGTAGAGCTTTTCCCAGAAGGCTTTCGGCCACATGAAGGTCTTGTAGTAGAATCCGGCGGATAAGAACGGCGACAACAGGCTGTTGACCGCGCCGATATCGTATTTCAACGACGGCCAGCGGTTCTGGCTCTTGGCTTCCAGCCCCTGATAGAGCTCCGCTACCGTGGCGCGCGTGTTCGGCTCGGTCCGACCGTCCTTGCCGATCGTGACAAGCGCATTCGGCTCGGCCGCGCCCGCCGTCACGATGCCACGCGGGCGGTGATATTTAAACGAGCGCCCGACCAACAACTGATCATTGGCGATCAGGGCCGAGGCCAGCGTGTCGCCCTCATAGCCCGTATAGGTCTGACCATCGAAGGTGAATGACAGCGTGCGGGCACGATTGACCAGCCCGCCGGAGGAAAGCCGGTAACCGGTCATCGCGCGGCCTCCTTCGCGTATTCGCTAGCATCCGTCACGCTATAGACCTCGTGGCTCGAAGCATTGTCGCGCTCGACCACCAGCCAGCGGCGGCAGCCGGCGGTGTGATGCCAGTGCTCGATGATCCGGCCCTTCGGATTGTCGCGGATGAAAACGTAAGCGTTCCAGGCATCGTCAGGCGCACCCGGCGCCGGACGGACCGGGCTCGCGTCACCGCGAATGCTGAACTCTTCCTTGGGACGGACGCCGCAATGCGGACAGGTGATCAGGCTTGCCATGGCGATGTCTCAATGCAGGTTCGGTTGGGGACCCTTGCCGCCTTCGTCGACGGCAAAGCCGCGTTCAAAGCGATCAAGGCGCAAGAGGCGAGCCACGGGATGGGCCTCGTTCTTGGCGATCAGATGGGCAAAGCAGAAGCCCGATGCCGGCGTCGCCTTGAAGCCGCCGTAACACCAGCCGCAATTCAGGTAGAGATTGTCGATCGGCGTGCGGTCGATGATCGGCGAGCCATCCATCGACATGTCCATGGCGCCACCCCAGGACCGCAGCACCCGAACGCGAGAGAGACCGGGGATCAGCGACACGCCCTCCTCGATCGTATGCTCGACAGTCGCGAGATTACCGCGCTGCGCATAGGAGGAATAATAGTCGATATCGGCACCGAAGACCAAGCCGCCCTTGTCGGACTGCGAGATATAGAAGTGTCCGGCGCCATAGGTGATGACGTTGTCGATGACTGGCTTGATGCCCTCCGACACGAAGGCCTGCAGCACATGCGTTTCGATCGGCAGATCGAGCCCCGCCATCTTGCCAGTGACGGAGGTATGGCCGGCGGTCGCCAGCGCCAGCTTGTTGCAGCCGATGAAACCCTTGGTCGTCTCGACGCCGGTCACCTGGCCGAGTTCGTCGCGGCGGATGCCGGTGACTTCGCAATGCTGGATGAGATCGACGCCGCGCTCGTCAGCACCACGCCCGTATCCCCAGGCAACGGCGTCATGGCGGGCCGTACCGCCGCGCTTCTGCAACAGACCGCCCAGGATCGGGAAGCGCGCATGGTCGAAGTTGAGATAGGGCATCATCTGGCGCACCTGCTCGCGGTCGAGCAGTTCGGCGGCCACCCCATGCATCATCATCGCATTGCCGCGCCGTGCATAGGCATCGCGCTGGCCGTCGGTGTGGAAGAGATTGACGATGCCACGCTGCGAAACCATGGCATTGTAGTTGAAGTCCTGCTCGAGGCCTTCCCACAGCTTCATCGACAGCTCGTAGAAGGGCTCATTGCCCTCCAGCATGTAGTTCGAGCGGATGATTGTCGTGTTTCGCCCGACATTGCCGCCACCGAGATAGCCCTTCTCGATGACCGCCACATTGGTGATGCCGAATTCCTTGGCGAGATAATAGGCGGTGGACAGACCATGCCCGCCGCCGCCGACGATGATGACATCGTAATGCGGTTTCGGCTGCGGCTCGCGCCACATCGGCGCCCAGTTCCGGTTGCCGGAAAGCGCCTGGCGGAAGATCGAAAGGGCGGAATAACGCATCGAACAACCTCTGCAAATGTCGCGTCACATTCGCATAGGCGTCATAAAGAGCAAGCGCGATCAGGACAAAATCTATGCTGTTTGAGACATGGAACACAGGTTTGATCGCAGTGCAGCACAGAAACATCACACCCCAGCAAGACCTTGCGACATCGAGCACTTCCAAAGCGTGGGAGACGGGGATAAACCGGAGAGGATGTGATCGGGAGCCCGGTTCAGGTGCGTGACAGGCAGGACATTCTGAAGCTGTTCGAGACGAGCGCGATTGCCGCTGGCCGCGTTATTCTCGACATCTACAAGGCGGGTGCAGGGGTGCGCCTGAAGGGCGACAAGTCTCCGGTGACCGAGGCAGACGAAGCCGCCGAACGCCTGATTCTCGATGCACTTGCCCACGCCTTGCCAGAAGTCCCTGTGGTTGCCGAGGAAGAGGTCGCCGCCGGGCGGATTCCCGATGTCAGTGGCGGGCGTTTCATCCTGGTTGATCCGCTCGATGGCACCCGCGAGTTCATCGGCGGCCATGACGACTTTACCGTCAACATCGCGCTGATCGAAGCCGGCATACCGGTCCTCGGCGTCGTCCACGCGCCAGCACTCAACACGCTTTATCTCGGCGGCGCCGGCAAGGCCGAGAAGCTGAAGCTTGATGAAAATGACACGGTCGTGGCCCGCATGCCGATTGCGGCGCGTTTGAAGGGGGCTTCCCCGTCAGCCCTGGTTTCCCGCTCTCACAATTGCGATGCGACCGACGCCTATATCCGCAAGGCAGAGGTTTTGGAGCGCAAGACCGTCGGCTCCTCGCTCAAGTTCTGCCTGGTGGCCGAGGGCGTCGCCGACCTTTACCCGCGCTTCAGCCCGACCATGGAATGGGACACGGCTGCGGGTGATGCCGTGCTTCGGGCAGCCGGCGGCATGGTTGCGACCGAAGACGGCGCGCCGCTCACCTATGGCAAACGCCTGCCCGGGCTGCGCACCTTCGAAAACCCATCCTTTCTCGCCACCGGACGCCCCTCCGAGCGGGGATGAGTTTCGGAAATTTTCGAGATTTTTCAATGGGGGCATGTGCTTTTCATCCCCCTCCTCTCAGCCTGCCACACACTCTCCGCTTCAACCCCCGCTGCCTCCGGCAGCCGAATGCGAAGGAGAGACCATGCCAGACACGACCCCCAATCTCGCCCTGCCCTTCATCCTGCCGGCGCAGGCCCAGAAGCATGTGACGCACAATGAAGCGCTCCAGCGGCTCGACGCGCTGGTACAACTGGTCGTCGTCGACGATGCAACGAGCCCACCTGCCGATCCAGCCGAAGGGGAGATCTACTGGATCACAGCACCGGAAACCGGTCTTTGGACAGGGCATGCCGGACGACTCGCCCTGTTTCAGGACGGCGTCTGGGTCTTCATCACACCCAGGATCGGCTGGCACGCCATCTTCCGTGACGAGGAACGACTGAAGATTTTCGACGGCACGGACTGGATCGTTCCGCCGCTCGTTGCCGAAGCACGCTTCGAACGCCTGGGAATTGCCGCCGATGCCGATGACCACAACAGGCTCTCTCTGGCTTCACCGGCGACCCTCTTCAACCACGCCGGCGATAGCCATCGCCTGACGATCAACAAGGCTGCTACCCCGGATACGGCAAGCCTGATTTTCCAGTCCAATTGGCAGGGTCGGGCAGAGATGGGCCTTGCCGGAGAGGATCGCTTCTCGCTGAAGGTGAACGGCGACATGACAGGCTGGCGTCAGGCCATGAGCGTCACCCCGGAGGGCTATGTGCGCCACGATCAGCGACCGCTGGCCCGCGCCGCCCTGGCCACGACAACGCTCACACCGACGGCCGGCAGCTTCACCGGCTTTGACGACCTGCACCTCTCGGGCGGCGACATGTCCCTCGGCTCACCGCTCGCCTCCGGCCATGGCCGGCCGCTCGTGGTCGCTGTATCCGGTTACTATCTGCTGTCGCTCAGCATTTCGGCCGTCAGCACCGGCACCCACACGGTCCATCTCAGCCGCAACGGCGACGCCGATATCGCAACCCATGTCGGGGGCGCCGGGACATCGAGCGCGGTCGCTCTGGTTTGGCTCGATGCCGGCGACACCTTGGCGCTTCGCCATCTGGGCACGATCCAGTACCAGTTCGGCTACGGCAAGACCGAGCTCAGCCTCGCCTTTCTCTAAAGATCAAAACGACGAAGGGCGCCGCTTGAAAAGCCGGCGCCCCTTTTCGTCTGTAAAGTATGCGAGTGTCAGAGCAGCCGATAGCGACAGGCGCGCGCCACGGCCTGCATGCGGTTCACCGCCTCAAGCTTGCGCATTGCACTCTTGAGATAGCTGACGACCGTATGGCTGGAAATGTCGAGGATGATGGCGATTTCATCGCTGCTCTTGCCGGCAGCCGACCAGCGAAGACATTCGATCTCGCGTGCCGACAGCTTTTCCTTCGGCCCAAGCCGCGGCACCAGGGCCTCGACGCCCGAATCCAGCAGCTCCATCGCACTCAACTGCAGGGCAGCGATTTCCGGACGCTCGGGCGCATGGTCACGCCCCGAAAAGACGAGCACATACTGGGTCTGGTTGCGGTCGTTCAAGTTGAAGACCAGAGAACCGCCCATCTCAAACTGCTGGAAAAGCGGGGCAAGCGGCTGGCGCGCCTCCGATCCCGGCGTGCCGAGAAACAGATTGTCATGCGTGAAGAGCGGAAGGATAGACTGCTTGATCCGCGCGATCAGCAGGCTGCCGGCATAGACTTCTGCCGCTTCATAGCCGAGGCGCAATTCGTCAGGCCAGGTACAGAGGATCAGATTGGCCGAAAACTCCGGACTATCCGCCTTTGGAACGCGCGCAAGCAGCGTGTTTCGAAAGCCATGGCTGCGACCGAGCGCAGAGAACTCGCGCCCCCATGGGCCGGTGGAGAGCGCTTCGCTCTGAAAAACGGCATCACCGTCACCAAGACCGTGACTGCCCGTCACATCAGTTGGCCTGAACATAAAACTCCTTTCGACCGGACGTTCGTCCGATCGGGATTTCGAATGTTTGTGGACATTGAATCGCTCCATGGGGAACGAGTATCAGCTGGGCCTGTCGCCGGTCTTGCGGCCCCCTACGGAAACCGCGATGCTCGACATCTGCCCTTCCGATCGACGCATCGATCGAGACATCAGTATTGCTGGGGAGCCCAATGCCACAGATCGCTAATGGGCACCAGTCGCAGTCCTCGCATAACTCCTATGCATTTGCCGCAAGTTTAATCAACTTGTCCGAAACGCCACGACTCTCACCCCAGCCCGGTCGCGAAAATTATTATCAAATGCTTACAATGGGCTTAGGCAAATTTTAAAGCATCGGTCCTAGTATGAGGGTGTGTGGTCTTGAGTTTGTATAGAGAGTCCAATGACCGAAATGATCCGCCCACGAGTGAAATATGTCATCGGCCCCGATGGCAGCCCCCTTACGATTGCCGATCTTCCGCCGGCCAATACGCGCCGCTGGGTGATCCGCCGCAAGGCTGAGGTTGTCGCGGCTGTGCGTGGTGGCCTGTTGAGCCTGGAAGAAGCCTGCGAACGCTACACCCTGACGGTCGAGGAATTCCTATCCTGGCAGTCATCGATCAACGATCACGGCCTGCCGGGCCTGCGCACCACCCGAATTCAGCAGTATCGCCATTAGTCCATTTTCGTGCCGGCTCGCCCGGTACACTTCCAATTGCATCAGACCCATACCTGAAACCGGCAAGGCCCAGCCTGCCGGTTTCATGTTTTTTGGGCGACCCGCCCCGCGTTCAAGCCGCTGAGCGCCGCGACCGCTAGGCTGGATCCCGCATAAAACCACAGGCCCGGCTGCGTGAAGGCCTGAGCGAGCCCGCTGGTTTTCGTCGCGAAGATGACGATGGCGACCAGCAACACGTCCATCATCGACCACTTCGACAGCACCGGGACCAACCGCGTGAGCAACCCCTGCCCCGGCTGCACCTCGCCAGCGATATTCTCGGCCGCGAGAAGCAGCAGCTTGATCAGCGGAAAACCGATGGAAACGAGCCCGACCAGAAGCGCGAGCAAGCCGTCTCCGTCGGCATAGAGCGAAACGATCACCTCGATCAGCGAGGCATCGGTGGAGAAGACGTAAAAACTCTCGAACCGCATCAGCGGCAGGCTCACGCCGAGCGCAAACGAGATTGAGGCTCCGACGAGAAGAAGCGCCTTCAACCAGACGACCACAATGGCTCCCTTCCTGACATCGAACACAGCGTATCCGGCAGTTGGCTTCCCGGTCGGCTCTACCCGATGTTAAACAGAACCATCGAAACGGGGCAACAGGAGGCGTCAATGCAGATCACCAGTGAAGAGGCAGGATCGGGTGGACGCTATGTCGGCCGCATCGAGGGCATCAGCAAGCCGGCCGTGATGACGTATTCCCGTGCCTCCGCCAGCCTGATCATCATCGACCATACGGAAGTCCCGGACACCATGCGCGGACAGGGCGCCGGTCAGGCGCTCGCCGAACATGCCGTCGCTGCCGCGCGTGAAGGCGGCTGGAAGATCATCCCGCTCTGCCCGTTCATGAAGGCGCAGATGGACCGGCACCCGGATTGGAACGACGTGCGCAAGTGAGCACCGGTCAGCCGGTGCCCAAGACGAACGAAGGCGGACGCCGGATAACCCGCGCCCGCCTTCCTGTTTGAAATCTCAACCAGACTGAATAGCGTTATTCAGGCCCGGACACGCATCTGGCCATCGCGCTCTTCGAGAGCCGCCGCCTTCTGGTATTCCGCTTCAGCCTCTTCCAACGCCAGTTCTGCCGCTTCCTGCTGGACCTTCAGTTCCCGGATCGAGACCTGGAGATTGTCCGCGCGCTGGCGTGCCGCCTTGGCGAAGGTGGGATAGGCGAAATGATTGGGATCGGTGATGCCCGATTTCTTTTCCTCGATGCCGATCTGAGCTTCTAGCTCCTTCGCCATCCGTTCGAATTCCGACATCATTGACTGCAGCTGCTGCAATTGCCGACGCTTTTCGGTAACCTGAAATCCCTTCAGGCGTACCAGGCTCTCACGCGACTTCATACGCAATACTCCCGTGATGCGAGACCCCCCGCCACACTTGCTACTCAACACGCCCGCCACCGATTCGTCCAAAAAAAGTCCGCGGCGTTAACAAAAAGCTACCTTTGGTAACCTTTCGTTTACGGGCATCGTTAATGATAAGCCCGATCACTTAAGGGTCAGTAAATGCCAGAGCCCGAAAAGAGCTCGTGACAATGATGAGTCAAATGAATCGGTTACAGGGGTTTCCTGAGGCGCTGATTCAGGTGTGGCGATGACCGGAAACACATGAAGAATCAGGAGGCTGATATCTTTGCTTAATAAATTCGATACACCTTGCCAGAGGGAATCAGAATTTGTTAACCAATTGGTGGCAGCCTTCAAATCAGGCAACGACTGGATCCGTATCGCGTAGGGGGCCATCTTGACCTTTCGGCGGCGGTAAAGGGGATAAATATGCGGGTTCTACTCATTGAAGACGATAGCGCAACGGCGCAGAGCATCGAACTGATGCTCAAGTCGGAGAGCTTCAACGTCTACACTACCGATCTCGGCGAAGAAGGTGTCGACCTCGGCAAGCTCTACGATTACGACATCATTCTGCTCGACCTGAACCTGCCTGACATGTCCGGTTATGAGGTGCTGCGTACCCTTCGCCTGTCCAAGGTGAAGACGCCGATCCTGATCCTTTCCGGTATGGCGGGCATTGAAGACAAGGTACGTGGTCTGGGCTTCGGCGCCGACGACTACATGACCAAGCCGTTCCACAAGGACGAGTTGGTTGCCCGCATTCATGCGATCGTCCGCCGCTCGAAGGGCCATGCCCAGTCGATCATCATCACCGGCGAGCTTATCGTGAACCTGGACGCCAAGACTGTCGAAGTCGGCGGTCAGCGCGTTCACCTGACGGGCAAGGAATACCAGATGCTGGAGCTTCTTTCGCTCCGCAAGGGTACCACGCTCACCAAGGAAATGTTCCTCAACCACCTCTATGGTGGCATGGACGAGCCGGAACTGAAGATCATCGACGTCTTCATCTGCAAGCTGCGCAAGAAGCTCGCAAACGCTGCCGGTGGCGCCAACTACATCGAAACCGTCTGGGGTCGTGGCTATGTACTGCGCGAGCCGGATGGTGCGGAATACATGGAAACGGCGTAAGCCCATTTCCACTTCTTCAAAGAGGCCCGCGTCGATGACGCGGGCTTCTTGCATTTTGGAGCCGCGAAACGAGGGCTTCCCCGGCACTGGTCAAGCAAACACAAAAAAGGCGGCGCTCTGGGCACCGCCTTTGTCACACATGTCGTCGTTTAGCCCCGGCAGGGGAAATCAGGCAGCGATTGCCTTGTCGCCGAAGGTCTTCGTGAGGATCTCGCGATCGAAGGGCTTCAGGAGGAAGTCGCTGGCACCCGCCCGCTTCCCGGCCATCATCACCTTCAGCTCGGCTTCCACCACGCAGTAGTAGATCTTGACCGCCTTGCCTTCCGGCAGCGCACGGACATTGGAGATCAAATCGAGGGCATCACTCATCCCGGCATCGACGATCATCACATCGGGAAGCTCGCGTTCGCAGCGCGAAAGCGCCTCGCGACCGGACGCCGCTTCCGTCACCTGGTAGCCGAGTTCCGACAGGATCTTCTTGCCGACCTTGCGAACGATGTCGGACCCATCTGCGATCATCAGGCGCTTCATGGTGAACTCCCCTCCCCAGATACGGGGGATCTGAAATGTAATGGATACCTTAACGGGCCGCGCCTAAGGAAAGGTTACCGGTTGCAGCACTTGCGCGTCCCGAAGCGGGACGGTTCAGCTCACGACCTCGGCGGTGAATGCGATCTCGCCTTCACTCGGCACGCATTTCAGCTCCATGCTGCATTCATCCGCGAGCAGCACCGTGTAATAGGGCTGGATGGTATGGGCATCGACTGCCTCTTCGAGATGACCCGACAGGATTTCCTGATACTTCGGCGGCACCCGCAGCATGCGCCCCTTGGCAACGATCTTGAACTTGGCGTCCGTCTCAGGGTTTTCCAGCGTGATGTCGAGCGAGCCGCCACGCGGAATGGCACCATAGGCGACCAGGAAGAGGTTGAGCAGCAGCTTCACCCGGTTCTTAGGGATGATCGCGCGCGGTCCGCTCCAGCTCACCTCGGTCTTCTTCTCGGCCTGGGCAAAATCCTTTGCTGCCTTTTCCGCCTCGCCGGTATCGATCGAAGCACCGACCGAGCCCGAAGCACCGAAGGCAAGTCGGGCGAATTTCAGCCGTACCGAGGCGTTGAGCGCGCTGGTCCGGATCAGATCCATCGCATCGGCATCGGCGCCGCCTTCGTCAAGCAGTTCCAGGCCGTTGTTGATCGCTCCAACCGGCGAGATCACGTCATGGCAGACACGGCTGCAGAGCAGCGCAGCAAGATCGGGGCCTGCAAGCGTGAGATTAGGATTCTTCGCCATGGTCTTCTCCAGAAGATGTGGACCCTCGAAGCAACAGTCGGACACACGTCCGCTGGCTACGACTTGGTCGGATACCGTTCGGCCATAATGACACCATATTTGGTAAACCGATTATTAAGACGATGCTCGCTAGGTTTAATTACCCCCAAGGAAGACGCCGAATCCGTCGGCTTCGCATTTAGGAGGCACTATGCGTCACCTGCCCCACTGCTCCCTGCCACTGCTGCGGTCGCTGGCCGTCGCCATTCTGGCAACGATCAGCCTCGTTTCGGCTCTGCGCCCCGCCCATGCTGCCGGCGAATACTCGATCCAGGAAGTGGTCGACGCAGGCCACGGCTTCTTCGGCGAGACCAGTGGAGCGCTCGCCAAGGTGATCGAGCAGGCCTTCGAGCAGAATGGCCTTCCGAACGGCTATATTCTGGGCCAGGAAGGCTCAGGCGCCCTCATTGCCGGCCTGACCTATGGCGAAGGCACGCTCTACACCAAGAATGTCGGTCAGCACGACGTCTTCTGGCAAGGCCCCTCCCTCGGCCTCGACTACGGCGGCAACGGCACCCGCACCATGATGCTGGTCTATGACCTGCCGGATGTCGACACGCTCTATGCCCGCTATGGCGGCGTGAGCGGCTCGGCCTATATCGTCGCCGGCGTCGGCATGACGGTATTGAAGAGCCGTGACGTGGTCCTGGTGCCGATTCGCACCGGCATCGGCGCACGCCTCGGCATCAATGTCGGCTATCTGAAGCTGACCCGCACACCCACCTGGAACCCTTTCTGAACCGTCTCGCCTTAATCCTTAAGGCTGAAGCAAGCTCGATCTGTTCTGTCGTTAGCCATATTGGTGTAAGGACATGGCTCGTCAGGCTGTTCTGCTTGCCGGGCGACACTCTGCATGCTTAACTATCTGCTAATGCTTCCCTAGTGCTGTGGCGCCGTCGTGATTGAATATACCCTGATATTCGCAATGGGATTTATGGCGGCAGCGCTGCTGGTGATGCTGGTTGCCCCGGCCGTGCATCAGCGCGTGGTGCGCTATACGGAAAACCGTCTGAAGGCCACCATGCCGCTCAGCCCGCAGGAGATCCGCGCCCAGAAGGACATGGTGCGCGCACTCTATGCCGCAGAAAACGCCAAAACCCAGCATGATCTGACCCGCGAGCGCGAAAAGACCATTGGCCTGACGCTGAAGAACGAGACACTCAGCGGCGACGCAGCACACCTCGTCGCAGAGACGAAGGAGCTCAAGGTCCAGATAGAAGACATGAGCACGGAAGCTGCCGACCTGCGCTCGCGTCTGCGTCGGGGCGACGTGGAAATGTCGACGATGCGCGAAACCTTGAAGCGGGTGGAAATCGCCGCAGCCGCCAAGGATATTGAGCTCGAGGACCGTGCCCATCGCATTGCCCGCCTGATCAGTGACATCGACACCATGCGCATCGAAGCCATGAGCCGCGACACCGAGATCGACACGCTGAAGACACGCATTCAAGGGATGCGCGACGAACGGGAAGACTTGCGGCGGGAAAACAAGCTGCTCGGCAAGCGCGCCAAGGATGCGGAACTGCGCCTGGCTCAGGAAGAGCACAAGGTTCTGCGCCTCGAAGACGTGCTGGCCCGGGATGCAGCGGAAAGAGCCGACGCAAGTTCTCTCGTAGAGCGCCGCACACGCGAACTTCGCGATCTCCGCGCCAAGCTGAAGACGGCCAATGCCCAGCTCCGCGAAGCCCAGCGCGCCCTTCGGGAAGCCGGCATCGCGATACCCGACGCCAAGGATACGCCGATGCCCGAAGACGAGATCGCCAATTCCAACCTCGCGACCGATACGACCGCGCTGGAGTACGATATTCGGCGGAGCCAGACGGCCCTGACCGAGCGCCTGTTGAAGGTGAAGGCCTCGACCGAAGACGATGCAATGCGTGAAGAACTCGGTGATATCGCCGCCAAGATGATCGTTCTGACGGCCGCCCGTGAAGGCGAGCAGAGCGTCATCACAGACTTCGTCTCGCCGCAATCAAAGAGCGGGGACAAGCCGAAGAGCCTGGTCGACCGGGTACTCGCCATGGACCCGTCGATCGGTCGTGGCGCAGGCATGGCGACGCCAGCCGAATAGGCCGACTGGCTCGGCGATCCGAACCCGCAGTCCAGAACCCGGGATTAGCCGAGGCGTCCCATGGCGCGCGCGATGGCGTAGAGGGCAATGCCGCTGGCCGTGCCGACATTCAGGCTGTCGAGACCCGGGGCCTGGGCGATGCGGGCCGACCGGAAACGATTGAGGATTGCAGCCGGAAGCCCCTCCCCCTCCGTTCCCATCACCAGCGCCACGCGCCGGCCCGGCGCAACCGCGCCGATTTCGACCTCACCGGCAGGCGACAGAGCCCAGATTTCGAATCCAGCCGTGGCAAGTGCCCCGAGCACCTCTTCGGCGCTCCCCTGCCGGGCATAGGGAACCGTCAGAACCGAGCCGACAGAAACACGCAATGCCTTGCGATAGAGTGGATCGCAGCAGGTCTCGTCGAGGAGGACGGCATCCGCAGTGAAACCCGCCGCATTGCGGAACAGGGCACCGATATTGTCGTGGTTCGAGATGCCGCACCCGACCAGCGCCAGAGAGCTTTCCGGCAGACCGGCGACCAGATCGTTCAGTTCGGGTGGTGCAGAACGGCTGCCAAGCGCGAGAACCCCGCGATGCAGGTGGAAACCGGCGATCGCATCGAGAACCGCAGCCTCGGCCACGTATACCGGGATATCCTTGGGGAAACGCTCGATCAGATCGGAAAGGCCAGCGACCCTGTTCTTCAGGAGCAGTAGCTTTTCCGCCCGCACCGATCCGAAACCGGCATGCGCCTTGGCCAGCATCGAGAGCACCACCGTGCCCTCGGCGACGAATTGACCGTGACGTCCAGTCAGGTCGCGTTCGCGGATCGAGGTGAACTCGGCGATCCTCAAATCGCCGGGATCGGTGATCTCGATGAGGCGCCCCGGCTCCACGCCTGCCTCAGTTGCTGCCAAGTGTGACGTCGGCAATGATGCGGCCGAGCGGCAGATCGAAGACGAAGGCCTTGCGCGCGCCATCAGCCGTTTCGCCGTAGATCAGCATCTGGCTGCCGGACAGCGAGGTCTGCACGACGCGGAAGCCGGCCGGCAGGTTGGCGGTCAGGCTGAGCGGCTGATCGGATGGGACCGCGAAAGGCTGCGACGTCGTGGCTACGGGCTCCGCCCCGCCTTCGTCACGCGTCAGCTTGTAGACGATCGATACGAGCACCGCGAGGAAGAGCACGGCCATGATGCCGCCCGAGATCAGCTGCAGCTTGACCATCTTGCGGCGCACACCTTCCATGACGGGATCAAGCGGCTTATCTTCCGGGTTCTCGTCGTCGATATGAGCCATGGCAGCAGTCGTTTCCAATCCAAGTTCGCGCTGATTTGGATGCCTTCCCCGATGCGAACGAGCCGGAGAAAATTGCCGGGTCTACCGGCTGTCGATTGTCGAAGACCCCGGTCTGTGCCAAATGGCAGCGACAAAGGCCGAGACCCTGGCCGCCGTAAGACGGGATGACATGATGACCGACCCCTTTAACGAAGCCGCCGCATCAAGGAAAGAGCTGATTGCTGAGGATGATGCCTCAGGCCGCATCGACGCCTGGCTGACGGCGGCGCTCGGTCAGGAGTTTTCCCGCAACCGGGTGAAGGCGCTGATCGAACAGGGGGCGGTGCAGCTCAATGGCAATCTGCTCGACAGTCCGAACCGCAAGATCAAGCCGGGCGACAGCGTCGTCATCGACCTGCCCGAGCCGGAGGATCCGCAGCCGAAGGGCGAGAACATCCCGCTCGAGGTCCTCTACGAGGATAAGGACCTGATCGTGATCGCCAAGCCGCCGGGTCTCGTGGTCCATCCGGGCGCCGGCAACTGGCATGGCACGCTGGTCAATGCGCTGATCTATCATTGCGGCGACACGCTCTCGGGCATCGGCGGCGTCAAGCGCCCGGGCATCGTCCACCGCCTCGACAAGGACACGTCGGGCGTGATGGTCGTTGCCAAGAACGATATCGCCCACCGCCACCTTGCCGACCAGTTCGCCGACCATGGCCGCACCGGTCCGCTGGAGCGCGCCTACCGCGCCGTGGTCTGGGGTCGCCCTCGTACGCTTGCCGGCACGATCGATGCGGCGCTGGGCCGCTCTGGCGCCGACCGCACCAAGCGGACGGTCAAGCGCGAGGACACCGACGACGCCCGCGAGGCGATCACCCACTATACCGTGCTCGAACGCTATGGTGAAAAGCCGGACGCCACCTGCCTTGCCTCACTGGTCGAGTGCCGCCTGGAAACGGGCCGCACCCATCAGATCCGCGTGCACATGGCCCATATCGGCAATCCGCTGGTTGGCGACCAGGAATATGGCGCCGCCTTCAAGACCAAGGCGAACCTCCTGCCCGAGGACGCCAAGCGCGCCGTCAACAAGTTCCACCGCCAGGCTCTGCATGCTTACCTGCTTGCCTTCGCGCATCCGACCACAGGCAAAACCATGCGCTTCGAAGCCCCGATCCCGGCGGACCTGCAGAAGGTGATCGATGCGCTGAAGGCGATGTGACACCCTGACGCTCTGATCCTGCCCGTTCTCTATCGATTGACACTCCGTCACGGCCTCGTGACGGAACACAAATCTTGTATCGCCGTTTTGCCATACTTATCTGTCATACGGATTTCTGTGGGATAGAGAGATCCACGGAGGTGGGGCTCGCCGGAATTGGGAGCCCGCGAAGAAAGAGGGGTGCTATATGGCCCGCAGTAGTTTGCCATCGATCACAGCCGGAGAAGCCGGCCTTAACCGTTACCTGGACGAGATCCGCAAGTTCCCGATGCTGGAACCCCAGGAAGAATACATGCTTGCCAAGCGTTATGCCGAACACGGCGACCGTGACGCGGCGCACCGGATGGTCACAAGCCACCTGCGCCTGGTCGCGAAGATCGCCATGGGCTATCGCGGCTACGGCCTGCCGATCGGCGAAGTCGTATCGGAAGGCAATGTCGGCCTGATGCAGGCCGTCAAGAAGTTCGACCCCGAGCGTGGCTTCCGCCTGGCGACCTATGCCATGTGGTGGATCAAGGCCTCGATCCAGGAATACATCCTGCGCTCCTGGTCGCTGGTGAAGATGGGCACCACCGCCAACCAGAAACGCCTGTTCTTCAACCTGCGCCGCCTCAAGGGCAAGATCCAGGCGATCGAGGAAGGCGACCTGAAGCCCGACCAGGTCACCGAGATCGCGACCAAGCTGAAGGTGTCCGAGGAGGAGGTCATTTCGATGAACCGCCGCCTCTCCGGCGACGCATCGCTGAATGCACCCTTGCGCGCCGCCGAAGGCGAAAGCGGCCAGTGGCAGGATTGGCTCGTCGACGACCACGAAAGCCAGGAGGCAGTCCTAATCGAACAGGACGAGCTCGAAACCCGCCGCAGCATGCTGAAGCGGGCCATGAGCGTGTTGAACGACCGCGAACGCCGCATCTTCGAAGCTCGCCGCCTCGCCGATGATCCGGTCACGCTGGAAGAACTCTCCACCGAGTTCGACATCAGCCGCGAACGCGTCCGCCAGATCGAGGTCCGCGCCTTCGAAAAGGTCCAGGAAGCCGTCCAGAAGGACGCTCTGGAGCGCGCCAAGGCCTTGCGGGTGGTCGAGGCTTAAAGAGCCTGCAGCCCCTGCAATAGCTGTTCAAGCCGTCCGGGCAACCGGGCGGCTTTTCCTTTGTGGGTGGCCGATTGTTACTCCGATGCCAGTTGCTGCCGCGAGAAGACTGCAAGTCCAAGCCCCGTCAGGACGCAGAACCAGCCGAAAAGCACCGCGGCGCCGATCATTGCCGCAACGGGCGTCCCTCCCGCGAGCAACCAGTCCCGCAAGTCCTGAGCCGCGTAGCCCGGCAATGGCAACCGATCGGCATCCGCTCCCAGATAGAGTTGGAGCAGTGTCGAACCGATCGCCAGCAGAAAGCCCGGGATAACGGCCGCAATCATCGACCGAAAGGCAACCACGAGCAGGGCAGCGAGCGACGCCAGAACCGCAAGTTCAAGAAATGCGATCCCGAATGCCGCCACCAGCGCAATGAGCGAGGACGCCGAGATGTCGAGACCTTGCCCTTGCAAGACACCAAACAGCATGGTCAGCACAATATCGCCGACAGCAGCCAGCAACAGAGCGAATGCGAGCCACGCAAGGCAAACGAGCAGCTTCGCTGCGAAGAGCTGCACGCGCGAATGCCTGGGCACCAGCAGCCGCCAGGTGGAATAGCGATATTCGAGAAAGAAGACCGTGGCGATCCCGAGCGCGAAGAGCAGGTGGCCGAGCGAGTTTCCAGAGAGACTGAGGCTCTTCGCCGCCGACAGGAACACATCGACATCGCCGGACTGCCGCCCCATGCGCAGATAGATGAAGCCCGCGATGACCAGCTTGACCAGAAGTGCCGCGACCGGCACGGCCAGGAAGCCCCAGAAGAGTATGCCCGGCTGACGGACAAGCTTGAGCATTTCGGCAGAGAGAAGCGGGTTCAAGAGCGCACCTCCCGCGTCTCTGACAGGAAGACGGTTTCCAGATCCGGCTTGATCCACTTGGCCTCGTGAATGCGAACACCGGCATTGGCGAGCGACAGGATGAGTTTGGGTACCTCCGTCCGTTCGATCCGCACGTAAACGCCGCCGTCCGCTTCCTCGGCCTCTTCGCCGAGACGGGCAAGCACCGCATCCGGCGCGTCCACTTTCAACCAGAAGCGACCGTCACGATCAAGGAGGTCGGCAACCGCACCTTCGGCGACCAGCGCCCCCCGCCGGAGGATCGCCACCCGGTCGCAAACCCGCTCCACCTCGTCCAGCAGATGACTGGAAAGAAGCACAGTCAGGCCATCGCGATGCGCCAGTTCGTGGACAAGGGCCCGCATCTCCAGAATGCCATCGGGATCGAGCCCGTTGATCGGCTCGTCAAGGACGAGCGCCTCGGGCTGCCCGATCAACGCACAGCCGATGCCGAGCCGCTGCTTCATGCCAAGCGAAAAGCCGGAGACGGCTTTATCAGCCGCCTTTTCAAGTCCAATGCGCCGCAAGATCGGCTCCACAAGCGTTGCGGTACCCGTGGCGCCCGCCAACATCCGCAAATGCTCTCGGGCCGTCAGGAAGGGGTAGAAGCTCGGCGATTCGATCAACATGCCGAGACGGCTGCGCTGGGCGGGGCAAGCCGGCTCGCCGAAGATCCGGATCTCGCCGCGATCGGGCCTGACCAATCCGGCGAGAATGCGCAGGAGCGTACTCTTGCCCGCGCCGTTCGGACCGAGCAGGCCATAGACGACACCTCGGGGGATGGAAAGGCTCAAATCATCGAGCGCCTTGATGACCCCGCTTCCACGCCCGAAACCCTTGCTGACGGCCAGGAAGGCAATGGCCGGATCACCGCCCGGATCGGCAAAGGGAATCGTCGACACTCGCTGCGCCTGTACTGACATCACGTCGTCCCTGCATTGGTCGCTGGCGGCGAGAACTTCCGCTGCCCTAACCCTGAAATCGAAAACAAAAATCCGCCGGGACATGCCCGACGGATCCGTAGAAAAGCGATAGGGACGAGCCTCAGTTCGCTGGCGCGGCGGGCGTCAATGCCGCCCACTCGCGGATGACCTGATCGAAGACATTGCCACCGGTCGTTCCCTTGTCGAGCGTGATCAGCGCGCGTCTGCCATTGCGGTAGGTGACGGGAATATCGATCCAGCCGCGCGTGGACAGAAGGTCCATGTTGCGCTTTACCACGTCCTCGAAGTCGTTGAGCGCCACGAGATAGGTGTCGTCGGTCACCTTGGCCGTCACGGCAACCAGCGGGTCGCCGCGGTCCTGCTCGGTACGCTTCATGGCAATCCGCTGCAGATTCTCCACCGCACCACCCTCGAAATCCGCAGGCACGGAGAACACCACTTCGATGATGTGGCTCGCCGGCAGCGAATTGTCGGTGTTGCGCTTGAAGGTCAGGAGCGCCGAGATGCCGCGCTCCGGCACGTTGATACGGCCCTGGATCTGCGGATCAGGTCGGCCGTCCGCCCCGTTTTCACGCACAGCCGTCCATGTGATCGAACCAGGCACTGCGACCGGCGTCGCCTGGCCGATACGCTCTTCGTAGAGGAAGAGCTTTTCCCCGCCGGCCGCGACTGCCGTATTGGCGGCGGTTCCCGGCGTCTGCGTGGCAGCCGCGCCATTGGCAGCAGCCGGCGCATCGGTCGGCTCGACCGTGGACGCCACGGTCTGGGCCGAGACGGAGCGACCTTCGGCGGGCGCGCCCTCGATGGGCGCCGATCCGGCCCCTGCATCGATTTCCGTTCCGTCGGCCTGCAGTCGCTGCGTGAATTTCTGGCTGCCGTCGTCGACTGCAGGTGCCGCCACTTCCGGTGCAGCCGCCGTGTCGGCCGGTGCCTCCGGCTGCTCGGCAGGTGTCGCCGCGGGCGCTTCGGCGGCCTCTTGCGTCGGCACAACCTCGCCCGTCAGGTTGGCGACCATGCTGCCGATCTGATCCCGCATGCTCCATGCGAGATAACCGCCAGCGCCGAGCACAACCAGCACCAGCGCGGCAACGATGATCGGGGCCGGATTGCGACGCTTCTTCGGCTCGAGGCGATAGGCAGGCTGCTGGCCATAACCGCCGACCAGCGCTTCCATGCCATCGGCCTGGCCCGCGACGTCGACCTGCGCACCCTTGGCGCTGGGTGCAAAGCTGTCGAAATGCTCGTCCCATTCGCTGGCCGCAGGGGCGGCAGAAGCAGAAGCCGGAGCACCATTGCCTTTCTGAGTCTCGCCCTGATCGACATGCTCCTGGAACCACTGGCTGAAGTCATCGGCGTCGATTGCCGGTGCCGTGGAGGTGGACGCGATCTTGCCGAGCACGACCGGATCGGCATCGGGAAGGCTCAAGCCCTCCGGCGCGACATAGTCGTTGCTGGCCTCGACGTGTACAGGTTCCTCATAGGCGGGGAACTCGTCGGTTGGCGTATAGGAAACGGCCGGCGGCGCGGTGTCGATTTCCGGCAGTTCGGGCACGCGATTGGCGGCCGTTTCGGTCGCAGCCGGCAGCTCCCAGCTTGCCGAGGGGATGACCGGGGCCGGATCGAGTGCGCGGCTCTGAAGCCAATCCTCAACCGAATCCACCCGAATACCAACCTCCGGCGCCTGCGGCGGGAGATAAGGCTCGACCTCGACTGCCGCGTCAGAGCCAAGGGGCTCTTCGGCAACAGGTTCGACCTCGACAACAGGCACGGCATCCCAGGCGGGTGCAGCCGTTTCCGGCTCGTCACCCCGAGGCCAGGTCTCTTCGGCGGTCAGGCCTTCGCCGTAGGGTGCAGCGGCTGCGACCGTTTCGACATCGTCCCTCGCCTCCGGCGCCGGTTCGTATGGCGGCTCCGGCTCGACGGCAGGAGCATCGTCTTCACGGCTCTCGTAGAGCCGCGAATAGTCGTTCTCCGGCTCCTGAACCGCAAAGGGTTGGTCCTGCCAGGCGGTTTCCGCCGACGGCATCGGTTCGACGGCCTGTTCCGGAACAGACTCTTCTACGGGCGTGATGGTTTCTTCGGCGACGTAGGCTGGTTCTTCGGCGACATAGGCTGGCTCCTCCACCCCTGCAGGTGTCGCAGGCTCGGCCATGTGGGCGTCCGCCCAGTCATCACCGCTTACCGCCGGCTGAGGCTCGACCGGCTGTTCGGCCGGAGCAGCGTCTTCTGCCGGTTCCGGCGCCGCCGCATCCTCGTTCGAAGAAGGCGCGTATTCCGGCTGCGGCTCGCCCCAGGCAGGCGCAGAAACAGCCGCTGTCGCTGCCACACCGGCAGCCGCGGCTGCAGGCATGGAAGAATCAGGCGTCTCTTCAAGCGGCGGCAAGGCATCCGCATGTTCCGCTTCGACTTCACGGATAGCCGCATCGAGCTTGTCGAGCTGACGCTGCAGCATATGCTCGGGCGGGCGCGGTGACATGTTCTCGAGCTGCCGAACGACAGCGGCGCGAGCCTTTTCGTAGACTCGCGCGCGCATCTCCGGAGTATTGTTCGACAGGCCGTCCACGGCCCGTCGAATCACAGCGATAAAGTCAGCCATCAGCACTTTCTCTTGAGAGCCGGCCCGCCGCGCCGGCAAAATTTCAATAAAATCCTAGATTAATCCTCGAAGGGGTCCGTCACAAGTATTGTGTCGTCGCGTTCGGGACTTGTCGACAGGAGGGCGACCGGAGCACCGATCAGCTCTTCCACCTGGCGCACATACTTGATCGCCTGAGCCGGCAAATCCGCCCATTTCCGGGCTCCGACGGTCGATTCCTTCCAGCCTTCGAGCGTGATGTAAACAGGCTCGACGCGTGCCTGGGCAGCCTGCGCTGCCGGAAGATAATCGATTTCCTGACCGTCGAGCTTATAGCCGACGCAGATCTTTAGCTCTTCAAGGCCGTCGAGAACGTCGAGTTTGGTCAATGCAATGCCGGTGATTCCATTGGTGGCAACCGACTGGCGCACCAGCGCCGCATCGAACCAGCCACAACGGCGCTTGCGGCCCGTGACGGTGCCGAACTCATGGCCCTTCTCACCGAGGAACTGACCGATCTCGTCGTGCAGCTCGGTCGGGAACGGACCTTCACCGACACGCGTCGTGTAGGCCTTGGTGATCCCGAGGATATAGCCGAGCGAGCCCGGGCCCATGCCGGAACCGGCCGCGGCCTGACCGGCGACGGTGTTCGACGAGGTGACGAAGGGATAGGTGCCGTGGTCGATGTCGAGCAGGGAGCCCTGCGCGCCTTCAAACAGGATGCGCGAGCCCTTGCGGCGCTCCTTGTCGAGCAGCACCCAGACCGAATCCATGAACGGCAGCACGCGATCGGCGATAGAAGTCAGCTCTTCCATGATCGTCTTGTGCTCGATTTCGGCAACGCCGAAGCCGCGACGCAGCGCGTTGTGGTGGGTCAGAATACGTTCGACCTTGCCTTCCAGCGCATCGAGATCGGCAAGATCCATCACGCGGATCGCGCGACGACCGACCTTGTCTTCATAGGCCGGGCCGATGCCGCGACGCGTGGTGCCGATCTTGGTGCCGCTGTTGGAGGCTGCGTCTTCGCGCATGCCGTCGAGCTCGCGATGCAGCGAGAGAATCAGCGTGGCGTTTTCGGCGATCCGCAGATTGTCCGGGGTCACTTCGACGCCCTGATCCTTCAGACGGCCGATTTCGGCGATCAGCGCATGCGGATCAACGACCACGCCATTGCCGATGACAGCCTTCTTGCCCGGGCGCACGACGCCCGAGGGAAGCAGCGAGAGCTTGTAGGAAACGCCGTCGATGACGAGCGTGTGGCCGGCATTGTGTCCGCCCTGGAAGCGGACCACGATGTCCGCACGTTCAGAGAGCCAGTCGACAATCTTGCCCTTGCCCTCGTCACCCCATTGCGAACCAATCACCACGACATTCGTCATCACATAATCCTGTATATTGCGCAGTGCCTGCGCCTACCCAAACCCGCGCATCTATACTGTGTTGTTTTTGGGAAATCGACCCGTCTTGACGGGCGATTTGGCTTTTTACGTGACAAAGCGTCCCCCCTGGCCTATTTCGGAGGCAATTGCGCCGTGACGGACCGGGGGGCACACGGTTTCGGCAAGCGGCGTCCGCATGCAGGGAATGACGTCTTTGCCCATCCGCGCCTATACCTTTCTCGTCATCACGACCTTGCTCTGGGGCGGCAATACGATTGCTGGCAAGCTGGCGCTTGGCCATGTGAGCCCGATGGTCCTGAGCTTCGGCCGCTGGGCGCTGGCGACACTCGTGATCGCGTCAATTGCAATCCCGCAGATCCGCAAGGACTGGGATGTCCTGAAAGCCAACTGGAAGCTGCTGATCTTCTACGGCGCGGTGGGCTATGCCGCCTTCAACGGCTTTCTCTATACGGCGCTCAAGTATACCAGCGCGGTCAACGGCGCGATCGAACAGGGTGCGATCCCGGTCCTGATCTTCGTCATCAACTTCCTGCTGTTTCGCATTGCCGTCTCCGCGGTCCAGATCCTGGGCTTCATGATCAGCTTCATCGGGGCTGCCGTCACCGCCTCCCATGGCGATCTGCAGACCTTGCTCACCCTGACGCTGAATTATGGCGATCTGCTGATGCTGTTTGCCGGCATCGCTTACGCGATTTACACCGTGTCATTGCGCTGGAAGCCACCTGTCCACTGGAAGAGCCTGATGGCGGTGCCGGCACTCGCCGCCGCCGTCACCTGTCTGCCGCTTCTCTGGTGGGAAGCGGGCCGAGGCGAGCTGATCCTCCCCGATACGCGCGGCTGGCTGATCATTCTCTATGCCGGGCTGTTCCCCTCGCTGATCTCGCAGATCCTCTACATCAAGGGCGTCGAAGGCATCGGCGCCAACCGGGCCGGCCTCTTCATCAATCTCGTTCCGGTCTTCGGCACGCTGCTATCGGTCACCATTCTCGGCGAAAAGCTGGAAGTCTTCCATGTGGTGGCATTGGTGCTGGTTCTCGGTGGCATCGCCATCGCCGAATGGGGCAAGCCCGCACCTGACAAGGCTCCGCGCTGACAACCTCAAGAAAGGTTAGCCGACAGAGAGGATTGTCACGTCTCCAGCCAAAACACGCGCCGCTGTCAGCCGCCCGCTGCGATAGCAATGCGTGTCGAGACTGACCCGATCCGGACCGACATGGGCTTCCCGCATCGGCGTATGCCCATGAAAGACACGGACAGGCAGACCCGGACCGAGATCGAGGAAGGATCGCCTGATCCACATGAGGTCGTCATCGGTCTGCTCGGAAAGCGGTCGCCCCGGCTTCAGACCGGCATGGGCGAAGACATCCGTACCCATGGTGAGCAGCACCGGCAGCGATCTGAGAAACGCCAGATGGCTGCTCGGAACTGCATTCCTAATGGCCTCGCGCAAAGCAAATCGGCCAGCAGGCAGAGTGAAACCGTCGATCTCGACCCCGTAGGACGCCAAGGTCGTCTCCGCACCGTGGTCGAGGACCCAGTCACCGGCCGGATCACCGTCGAGAAATGCGAGGAAGGCGTCGTCGTGATTGCCCCGCAGGCTAACCCGCTCGAATCCTGAAGGCGGCGATGCCGTGAGATGATAGAGGACGGCAGCGGATTTCGGGCCTCGGTCGACATAGTCGCCGAGCATCACGATCAGCTTGCGCCCCTCTATCGACTGCGCGTCCTCGCGGATCATGTCTTCCAGCTCCAGAAGCGCATCGAGACAGCCATGCACGTCACCGATTGCGTAGACAGCGGCATAGTCGGAGGGATCGATGACGAGACGTGGTGGGCGACCTGTGTCAGTGCTCATGAGCCCCTCATCACCCATTGGACGTTCTCCTGTCCTGTCGCTGCGCTGCACGCAGTGAGAGAAAAGCGTATCGGCACTAAAAAGGCCAGCCCCAAAGGGGCCGGCCTCGCAATGCTTCAAGACACCGATTAAGGCGTCGTGGTAGGTGGCGGCGTATCGGTGGCACCACCGGTGGGAGCCGGTGTCGCAGGTGTCGCCGGTGCCGGATCGGTTGCCGGCGGCGGGTTGACCGGATCGGCAGCCGGAGGCGTTGCCGAACCTGCCGGCGGCGTCGTCGTGTCAGCCGGCGGCGGAGCCGGAGCATCGGCCGGCGGTGCTGCAGGCGTGCTGCTTTCCGTGGCCGGAGTAACCGGGGTTTCGGCGGTGTCATTGCCACCGAAGACGAAGTATGCGCCGGCTGCGATCACCACGATCAGCAGGACTGCGATGCCCCAGGTCGCGCCGCTGCCCGCAGTGGTCTGCTGGGTGACGTGCGGACGCTGATCGAGGCGGGGGTCAGGACGTTGGTCCATGGTATTTCCTCCTGGTTTGGGTGACCGACCGCTGCGCGGCCGGCCGTTAGCTTGCTTATGTACAAGGCTGGCAATCGGCGCTTACTGAACGACGCCGACGACGACATAGGTCTGCGGGTCGACGATGACGCGCTGGTTGTTGACCACGGCATAGGCATAGGTCGGATCCTCGGGGATCGTGGTCAGGACAACTTCCTGCGGAAGAGGTTCACCGACGACCACCTGCCGCTCGATCACGACCGGCTGAGCCGGGACCGGCTGCTGCTGGACATAGGTGACAACCCGGTCCGGCGGCGGGGCGACTGCGGTGCCGGCAATGGCGCCGACGACGCCACCTACGGCGGCACCAACGGGACCGCCGACAATAGCACCGGTCACGGCACCACCGGCAGCACCGGTGACCGTACCTTCCTGCGCCAGGACAGGAGAAGCGACGGCACCAAGTACGACTGCGCCAAGAGCGATAATCTTCGTATTCATGGCTTGATCCTTTCCGTTGACTGCCATTGACGGAAAGAACGGACTTCACGCGAAATTGTTCCGCGCACCTGTCCTAAGGCGCTACTGCAAGCCTTTGGAAAAATTGGCAAAATTTAGGCAGAGGCGTAATATTTGCAGCAGATATTACTTGAGGTCGCAGTAGAACTGCAGTCGCTCAAGGGCGAGTCGATACCAAAGCTGAAAAGCCCACGGCGCGTTTGCGGCGGGACGGACGGCGTGGTGAGTGTTCTGAAAGCCGCTCAGGCGCCCCAGCCGACGATGCCCTTGATCTCGAGAAAGTCGTGAATGCCCCAATCCGCATATTCGCGCCCGTTGCCGGATTGTTTGTAGCCGCCGAACGGTGCGGACGTGTCCCAGTCCGGATAGTTCAGATAGACGGAGCCCGCGCGCATCTGCCCTGCAACCCGCCGCGCATGGTCGATATCCTGCGACTGAACATAGGCAGCGAGGCCATAGACGGTGTCGTTGGCGATTGCGATCGCCTCCTCTTCGGTCTCGTAGGGCATGATCGACAGCACGGGGCCGAAGATCTCTTCACGGGCGATCGTCATATCCGGCGTCACATGGCCGAAAACCGTAGGGCGGATATAGTAGCCGCGGTTCAGGCCCTCGGGCCGCCCGGGACCGCCGGTGACCAGCAGCGCGCCTTCTTCGATCCCCATTTCGATCAGCCGCTGGATCTTGTTGTATTGAATGTCGCTCACCACAGGACCGAGGACGGTATCTTCGGCTCTGGGATCACCGACCTTGTGAGCGTCCGCAGCCTCGCGCGCAATATGAAGCGCCTCGTCATGGCGATCGGCCGGGACCAGCATCCGGGTCGGCGCATCGCAGGACTGGCCCGAATTGCCGAAGCAGCCCTCCACGCCCTTGCGCACGGCAGTCTCTAAATCGGCATCCGGAAGGATGATGTTCGCCGACTTGCCGCCCAGCTCCTGCGCCACACGCTTGACCGTGTCGGCCGCCGTCTTGGCGACGATGATGCCGGCCCGCGTCGAACCGGTGAACGACACCATGTCGACATCGGGATGGCCCGCCATCACCTGACCAACTTCGGGGCCGCGGCCGTTGACCAGGTTGAACACCCCATCAGGCGTCCCAGCCGCCTGCATCACCTCGGCAAAGATCAGCCCCGAGACCGGCGCGATCTCCGAGGGCTTGAGCACGACGGTGCAGCCGGCGGCAATTGCCGGAGCAACCTTGCAGACGATCTGGTTGAGCGGCCAGTTCCAGGGCGTGATAAGCGCACAGACGCCGATTGGCTCCTTGACGATGCGGGTCGAGCCACGCTGCTCCATGAATTCGAAGCTCTTGAAGGCGGCAATCGTGGCCTCCAGATGCGCTCGCCCTGCCCCGGCTTGAGAGTCTCGTGCGAAAGTGAGCGGCGCACCCATTTCACGACTGATGGCCTGGGCGATGTCGTCGAAGCGCTCGTTGTAAACAGCAAGGATGCGCTCAAGAAGCGCCAGTCGCTCCGACCGGTCGGTCAGCGAGAAAGTGGCAAAGGCTTTTCGGGCGGCTGCCACGGCGCGTTCGACATCGCCGCGTCCGCCGATGGAGATCGTCGTAAAGGCCTCCTCGGTGGACGGATCGATCACGTCCAGCACCGCAGGCTCCAGCGGATCGACCCACGCACCGTCTATGAAGAACTTCAGATGGTTGGACATGCGCGCTCCAGCGGAGTGAAAGTAAGGTATTTTGCACTATTGGTCACATGCCGGATCACGGCAAGCATCCAAAACGGCGTGATCAGGCTTTCCCCAACCTCAATGCGGGGATCAGCGTTCCAGTCCATCGAGCAATCTATACCAGGCAAGATGGGCAGCGACACCGAGACGTCGGAAGCGATGCAGCGGAATGGGTACCACGGGCGTGATCGGCAGTGGCAGAGCCTCCCGGCTGCCCTCGGCCAGATACCGCGCGAGAGCCCGACCGAGCGCCACCATCAGCCCAATGCCGCGCCCCTGGCAGCCGACCGCCATCAGAAGCCCCGGGTGAGGCTCATGGAGATGCGGCAGATGGTCGGGCGTCATCGCGACACGACCGAACCAGCGCTGCTCGATCCGCACGGAGCCAAGCATCGGAAACAGACGAAGCGTGGCCCGCTCCAGATGCAGCCAATCGTCTGTCGATTGCGGTACGCGCATCGGCCCCCGTCCACCGAGAACCAGACGACCGTCTGCGCTGCGGCGATAGTAGACGAGGATCCGCCGGCTGTCTGACACCGCCTGTCCGCTTGGCAGGACGAAATCGAAATCCGGCGGTAGCGGCTGCGTGGCAATCTGGAAGGAATGCAGCCAGACGAGGCTCTGGGCAAGGTTCGGCACCAGCCCCTCGGAATAGGCGTTGGTCGCGACAAGGACTTTCGGCGCCCGGAACGAGCGGCCGGATTGCGTTGTGATTTGCCAGAACGCTCCGTCCCTCTGCAGCGACATGGCGGCATCATTCAGAACAAGCGCCGCGCCGGCTTCCGTCGCGACACGCGCCAGTTCATGCACGAGCGCCAGCGGATTGACGACACCGGCGCGACGGTCGAGAAAACCGCCGCGATAACCTTCGGCACCGGTCAGAAGCGCAATCTCTGCAGAATTGAGAAGCGCCACATCCGCCCCTTGAGCCCGCCATTGCCGATTGCGCTGAGCGGCCGCCTGCATGGCGGTCTCGGTATGCGCCGCCTGGATCCAGCCGGAGCGCGTATGCTCGACATCGAGCCCCTCGCGGGCGATGAGATCGAAGACAAGATCTGCCGTCCCCGCCGAAAACTCGATCAGCCTTCGGCCGGTCTCTTCACCGAAAAGCGCAAACAGCGTTTCCGGATCCTGCTTCAGTCCCGGGATCACCTGGCCGCCATTCACCCCGGATGCACCGTCACCGATCCCGCCGGCTTCGATGACCTGAACCGAAAGCCCGGCGCGGGCCGCATGCAGTGCTGTCGAAAGACCCTGATACCCGGCACCAATGACAACAAGGTCGAGATCGCCCTCTTCACAGCGACAAAGAAGCGGCGAAACGGGCCGTCGCCAAACGGACGAAACCGGAATTGCGGACTGCATAAAGGTGAGACCTGAAAACGACTGGAAAAATCGTCGAGCAATCTGCCCCGCCCCAATAAAGCACACAATAAACGTCAGGCTGTATTTTGTTCACTCGGTAGAATGACGATTTACTTACTTAAGCAGGTTTCGATAAGGGCATCCAGGATCCCGCCTCATGCTTCGCTGGGCAACTGCCAATCAATCGCGTTTCTGCCCTTGGAGAGAAGATAATCATTGGCTTGCGAAAAATGCCGGCAGCCGAAGAAACCGTTATGTGCTGAAAGCGGCGAGGGATGCGGCGCCTTCAAGATCAGATGGCGGGACCCATCGACAAAGGCAGCCTTCTTCTGCGCGTAGGAGCCCCACAGCATGAAGACGACATGCTCGCAATCCTCGTTAACAGCGCGGATCACCGCATCGGTAAACCGCTCCCAGCCTTGCCCCTGATGCGAGGCCGCCCGCGCCTCTTCGACCGTCAGCACGCTGTTGAGAAGCAGCACACCCTGTTGCGCCCAGTGCTCCAGGAAGCCGTGCCGCGCCGGCGCAATGCCGAGGTCGCTCTGCAGCTCCTTGTAGATGTTGACGAGCGAGGGCGGGATGCGCACGCCGGGTTTGACGCTGAAGCACAACCCATGCGCCTGCCCCGCCCCGTGATAGGGATCCTGGCCGAGGATCACCACCCGGACTTCGTCGAGCGGGGTCAGATCAAGCGCCCGGAAATACTCCGCACCCTTGGGGAAGATCTGCTTGCCAGCCGCCTTTTCTGCCCTCAGGAAATCCTTGAGATTGCGCATGTAGGGCTGCGCGAACTCGTCTCCCAGCACCGCTTTCCAGCTGTCTTCGAGCCGGACACCCACCTCCGCCATTGCCGCCGCTCCTCGTTCTCGCTTACATGCTTCGTGACGATAGAGAGCCGGCAACCGGACCTGTCAACCTCAACCCGACCTGAGCACACAAGAGAACCGTGAAGTCATTCCTGAAACTCTGGCGCCGCCAGCGCATTCTGACATCGGCATTCCTGCTGGCGATGGCGCTCGCAATCTTCTTCGCCGGGCGAACGATTTTCTTCGTGACCTACTGGAACGACCCCGCCCGCCAGGACCTTCCGCCTGAACCCTGGATGACGATCGGCTATGTCGCCCATTCCTGGCATGTGCCGGTCGAGAAGCTCGCCCGCGACCTTGATCTGCCACCGCCGCCAAAGGATGGCCCGCGCCCCTCGCTGGAGCGATTGGCAGAAGAGCGTGGCCAGGACTTCGAAGAGTTCAAGGCCGAGATAGAGGCCTCCCTTACCGAACTGCGCCGGCAGGTGCCTCCGAGATGACCCTGACCGAGACGCTGCTCGCATCGCTGCCGTCCTATGGCCTGTTGCTGCTTGCGCTGGTCGTCGGCATCAGTTGCCTCGGCGCGCCCCTGCCCGCCTCGATCGTCATGATGCTGATGGGCGCATTGGCGGCCGCCGGAGACTTCACGCTGGCCTATGTCATTGCCGTGGCACTCGCCTCGGCCGTGGCGGGAGACCAGATCGGCTACATGCTTGGCCGCCTCGCCGGACAGCGCCTCGTCCCGATCGTCAGCCGCGAGCCGGCACGCCGCAAAGCGATAGAACGGGCGCAGCACGAGATGGATGCACGGGGGACTGTCGCCGTCTTTCTCACCCGCTGGCTGCTTTCCCCGCTCGGCCCCTATCTGAACCTTTTGGCCGGAGCCTCAGGCTTTTCCTGGGCCCGCTTCACGCTGGCAGGCCTCCTTGGAGAGATGGTCTGGGTCGGTCTCTATACCGGTCTCGGAGCGGCCTTCAGCGAGAGCGTCACGGAGATCGCCGAAATCAGCGGCAGCATCAGCGGCTTCCTGGCGGCCGGTGCCGTTGCCGCATTCCTGGGTTTCAAACTGCTTCGCGCTCTGCGCAGCAAGGACTGAAGCCACATAGCGAACCCGGTGAGGCTTCGCCGAACTGTCACACAGCGGTGCTATCCGGATACCAAAATCCGGAGACTCGCCATGACTTTTCTGATCTGGTTTGCCGCGATCGCGCTTCTCGCCCAGCTTGCAAGCATCGCCATCGTCCTCTCCGTCAAGCTGCGCCACCGAAGCCGAGAGGCTGCGCCGACGCCGCGCCCGCCGGTCACCCTCATCCGCCCGATCTGCGGACTGGAAAACAATCTCGAGCGCTGCCTCGCATCCTCCTTCCGGCTCGATTGGCCGACCTATGAAATCCTTTTTTGTGTCGCAAGAGCCGACGATCCCGCTGCCGCCCTCGCGCGCCGGCTGATGGCGGAGCATCCCGACGTCCCATCGACACTTCTCGTTGGCGAAGACCCCTTCAGCGCCAATCCCAAGCTGAACAACGTGGTCAAGGGCTGGCGCTCCGCCCGCCATGACTGGATCGTCATGACCGACAGCAACGTGCTGATGCCAGCAGACACCATCGAGCGCATGATCGCCCGCTGGGACAGCGGGACCGGCCTCGTCTGCTCGCCACCGGCGGGAACCGAGCCGGAGAACGCTGGCGCCCTTCTCGAAAGCGCCTGGCTCAACAGTTTCCAGGCCCGCTGGCAGCTCTTCGCCGACGCCTGTGGCTTTGGCTTTGCCCAGGGCAAATCGATGCTCTTCAACCGTCACGTGATGACGCAGCTCGGCGGTTTCCAGCGACTGGGCGACGAAGTCGCCGAGGATGCCGCCGCAACACTGCTGATCCGCACTGCGGGCCTCAAGGTCCGCATCGTTCACGAGCCCTTCCCGCAGCCGCTCGGCAAGCGGGACATCGCCGCCGTCTGGAAGCGACAGCTGCGCTGGGCGCGCCTGCGCCGCGCCTCGTTCCCGCTCTATTTCCTGCCGGAAATCCTGACCGGCGCAGCCCTGCCGACGGCAGCCATGATTGCGCTCGCGGCGACAGATACACTGCCGCTTCTCGCCCCGCTCGCCTATCTTGCCGCCTGGTATGGCGCAGAAGTGCTGCTCGCTCGAGGCAATGGCTGGCCAAGCAGCTGGCGCATCCTGCCCGCGATGCTCGCCCGTGATCTGCTTTTGCCGGCTCTCTTTGTCGCCGCCTGGTTCGGCAGCGGTTTCGAATGGCGCGGCAATGCGATGACTGTCGCCGACAACGACAACAGCCGCAGCGCACGCATCCGCGAGGCCGTTGTCCGCACCCGCAACAAGGCACGCGAGAAAGCCCGCGCTCTGGTTGCGGCCCGAAGCCACTAAGGCTCTTCTCCCCACGAAAAAGCGGGCAGGACCGCTCGTCGCGATCGCTGCCCGCAAGAGGGAGGTAGTTCCGCCGCTCAGATCGTGCCTTGGCCCATCTGTTCGGCAATGTAATCCGCCTGGCGGATCGCAAGAGAGACGATCGTCAGGGTCGGATTTTCGGCCGCTCCGGTGGTGAACTGGCTGCCATCGGAGACGAAAAGGTTGCTGATGTCGTGTGTCTGGCCCCACTTGTTGACGACACCATCCTGGGCCTTGTCGCTCATGCGGTTGGTGCCGAGATTGTGGGTCGACGGATAGGGCGGCGTCGGGAAGGCACGGGTTGCCCCAACTGCCTCATAGAGGGCCACGCCCTGCTTGTAGGCGTGATTGCGCATCGCCTCGTCGTTCGGATGGTCGGTGAACCAGACGTCCGGGATCGGCATGCCGTATTTGTCCTTCAGCTCGCCATGCAGCTTCACGGCATTCTGCTCCTGCGGCATGTCCTCGCCGACGATCCAGAGACCCGCCATATTGGCATACTGGTCCATGGCCGAGGCAAACGAGCGGCCCCAGCCACCCGGATCGAGGAAGGCCGCCATGAAGGGCACGCCGAGCGCCAGCGTCTCGAGCTCATAGCCACCGACGAAGCCGCGTGACGGATCGTGACGTGCCTCGTCCTGGATGATCCCGGCCATGGTCGTGCCGCGATAGAAATGCACCGGCTTGTCGAAGACGGCATAGACCGAGCCGGTCGTATGACGCATGTAGTTCTTGCCGACCTGGCCGGAGGAGTTGGCGAGACCATCCGGGAACTTCGACGAGGCGGAGTTGAGCAGCAGGCGCGGGCTTTCGATCGAATTGCCGGCAACGCAGATGATGCGCGCCTTCTGGCTTTGCAGATTGCCATCCTTGTCGGCATAGACAACGGCGGTCACCTTGCCCGTGTCATCATGCTCGATCTTGACGACATGCGAGTTCGGCCGGACTTCGAGCTTGCCGGTCGCCTCGCCCTTCGGGATTTCCGTGTAGAGCGTCGACCACTTCGCGCCCCATTTACAGCCCTGGAAGCAGAAGCCTGTCTGCTGACAGCTCATGCGGTCATCGCGATCGGCCGAGTTGATCGCCATGTTGCCGGTGTGACAGTTCTTGTAGCCGAGCTTGTCGGCACCGGCCTTCAGGATCTTGAAGTTGTTATTGCCGGGCAGGCCCTCGATCCCGTTGGTGCGGGTTACGCCCATCTTGTCTTCGGCCTTGGCATAGTAAGGCTCGAGATCGGCGAGTGTGATCGGCCAATCGAGGAGGTTGGCGCCCTCGACCTTGCCGTAATGGGTCAGCGTCTTGAACTCGTGCTCCTGGATGCGCAGCGAGGCACCCGCCCAGTGGGTGGTGGTGCCGCCGACCGCCTTGACGATCCAGGCCGGCAGGTTGGGGAAGTCCTTCGACACCCGCCAGCCGCCACCGGTCGTGCGGTTGTCGAGCCAGGCGAGCTGAGAAAAGCTCTCCCATTCGTCATTGATGAAATCCTCGTATTCGATACGGGCACCGGCTTCGAGCACGACCACGTCGATGCCCTTCTGGGCAAGTTCGTTGGCAAGCGTGCCGCCGCCTGCACCGGAACCGATGATGACGACCACGCTGTCGTCGTTGAGATCATAGGGCGCTGCCATGTTTTCCTCCCGGGAAATCGGTCAATTTGGGTAAGCGCCGCCGTTCCCATCCGCGATGGGCCTCCTTCCGGCGACGATGAATGCTTGTCCTAGGGTTAAGCTCAGAGCCAGGTGATGTCGTCGAACCCGCGCTCGATATAGCCGCCCTTGGAATAGGACTCGCCCTCGTAGCCGAAGATCGGCCAGATCTCCTTCTGGTTATAGAGGCTGACCACGAGGTCGCCGCGCACCGCCTGGAAGAAGGGCGTCGTTTCGATGTCGCGCAGGATCGCCACGCGATCATCCTCCCAGCCAAGGCCGCGATAGCCGCCGGCACCGGCGCGTTTGTCGAGATCGGCGATGCCGTCCTCGATCAGCGCCTTGTGCTTCTCATCCTTGCCCGCCATCGTGTCCTGCCCCTTGACGGCTGCCGCATAGAAGCGTTCGGCGAGCTGGTCATGCGGGTAGATGTCGCGCGCCATCTTGATGAGCGTCGCCAGCGTGTCCGGCTTCAGGGCTGTCGCCTCCAGGCCCCAGGCCTGGTCGGGACAGATGACGGCAGTGCCCGTAATCATCAGCACGGCACTCGCCGCACCGGTCTTCAGAAGCTGGCGACGGGACATGCCCCCGGTCTTGTCGAGTATCGTAACCACGTCATTCTCCTCCCATGAGATGAAGTGCGACGGCTTAGGCCGTCACCAAGGCAGGCGCGATGATCGCGCCGGCCGTCTGCGAAACAGGAAAGGCCGGGAACTCCTCTTCCCGGCCTTTCGATCATTTGAACCGTCCGTGCCGAGCGAGGACCTCGATCTTGTAGCCATCGGGATCGGTGATGAAGAAGAAGCGGGCAAGCAGTGCCCCGTCGCGGTTGAACTCGACGATCTTGCCCGGGTTCAGGCCAAGATCCGTCAGCCGCTTGTGTTCGGCGTCGAGGTCCGAGACGCTGACGGCAAGATGGCCGTAGCCGGTCCCGAGCTCATAGGCCTCCTCGCGACCCTTGTTGACCGTGAGTTCAAGCTCGAACTCGCTCTCAGGATTGCTGAGATAGATCAGGGTGAAGGTCTCGAAATCGAGACGTTCTGCGACTTCCAGACCGAATGCCTGCACGTAGAAGGAAACGGATCGGACCTCTTCAAGGACACGGATCATCGAATGGATCATTTTGGCCAATGGGCTGCTCCTCGCATGCTGACAAATGTCATGTTTGCAGAATGTCGCGATTTGCCGGAAGGCTGGTAGCAGCCCATTACCGCAGCCGATTATTTTCGCCGAAAGATGTGTTCATTCTTCGCACCCGGGCGTGGCAGTTTAGAAAAGACGGAAATTGACCGAAGCGCCGGCGCGCAACATAATGCTCAAAACACTGAAGAACGAAAAAACTGATATCAGGGAGGAGCATGCCATGTGTGAAGTCTTCGCAGGACAGGACCCGGGCCGCTATCGCGCGGTCAACCGCTCCGTCCGCATTGGTGGTCATTCCACCAGCATCCAGCTTGAAGCCGCCTTCTGGGTGCTGATCGACGAGATCGCCGCCAGCCAGAATTTCTCGACATCCCGCTTCCTGTCGACGCTTTACGACGAAGCGCTGCAGATCAACGGCTCGGTGTCGAACTTTGCATCACTGCTTCGTACGAGCTGTCTGATCTACCTGATGAGCAAGGCGCAGAACCCGGCACAGCCGCCCGAATTCCACATCATCGCCGCCGAGTAGAGGCAAACAAAAAGCGCGGCCCGACAGATAGCCGGGCCACGCTTCAGTTCCGATCGCCGTCTTGGGTCGGCGCGGAAGTATTACTCTGCCGGCTGCAGTGCCGGCTGGATGTCGTCCTCTTCGAGAACCTTGCCACCGAGGGCTGCATGGAAGAGCGTCTGGTCGAGTTCACCTTCCCAGCGCGCGACGACGACGGTTGCCACCGCATTGCCGATGAAGTTGGTGAGCGCCCGGCATTCCGACATGAAGCGGTCGATGCCGAGGATCAACGCCATGCCGGCGACCGGAACGGCGGGAACGACGGACAGAGTGGCCGCGAGGGTAATGAAGCCAGCACCGGTGATGCCGGCCGCCCCCTTCGAGCTCAGCATGGCAACGGCCAGCAGCAGGATCTGGTCACCGAGCGGCAAGTGGATATCCGTCGCCTGAGCGATGAAGAGCGCCGCCAGCGTCATATAGATATTCGTGCCGTCGAGGTTGAAGGAGTAGCCGGTCGGGATGACGAGGCCTACGACCGAGCGCTTGCAGCCAGCCTTTTCCATCTTGTTCATCAGGCCCGGAAGAGCTGCTTCCGAAGACGACGTCCCGAGAACGAGCAGCAGCTCTTCCTTGATGTAGCGGATGAGCGCCAAGATCGAGAAGCCGTTGTAACGGCAGACAGCCCCGAGGATCACCGCTACGAACAGGAAGGACGTGAGGTAGAAGGTGCCGATCAGCATGGCGAGGTTTGTGACCGAACCGATGCCGTATTTGCCGATGGTAAACGCCATGGCGCCGAAGGCACCGATTGGCGCTGCCTTCATCAGGATGGCGACCAGCTTGAAGATTGGCGCGATCACGGCCTGCAGGAAGTCGGTGACCGGCTTGCCGCGCTCGCCGACAAGCGCCAGCGAAATACCGAACAGGATCGAGAAGAACAGCACCTGCAGGATGTCGCCATCGGCAAAGGCCCCAACGATCGTCGTCGGGATGATGTTCATCAGGAAGCCTGTGATCGACGAGTCATGCGCCTTCTCCGTATAGGTCGCCACAGCCGCCGCATCGAGCGTGGCCGGATCGATATGCATGCCCGCACCCGGCTGCACGACATTGGCAACGACGAGGCCGACGACAAGCGCCAGCGTCGAGAAGGTGAAGAAGTAGAGCATCGCCTTCCCGGCAACGCGACCGACCTTCTTCATGTCGCTCATGCCGGCAATGCCGGTGGCGACAGTCAGGAAGATGACCGGCGCAATGATCATCTTGACCAGCTTGATGAAGGCGTCACCCAGCGGCTTCAACTGTGCGCCGATCTCGGGATAGAAATGGCCGAGCAGGATGCCAGCGACGATCGCGGCGAGGACCTGAACATAGAGAAGTTTATAGAAGGGCTGCCGGCCCACGGGCGCGTGCTCTGCGGTATCGATATGCATGTTTTCCTCCATGGTCGCCCTGACGGAACGAGTTCCGGCCTCCCGGGCGGTGGCTTAACTGACTGGGAGCGGCGCGGCCGCTTGGAAGAAAGGTTAGCAAGGCGCGTGCCAGACCGAGGAAACGGATCTAAAACGCTGATAGGATTGAATTTTATTCGCATACAGACTTGATTCATCACATCAAGACGTGCGGTATTCCGCACAGCTTCGATATGTTAGGATGCGATCTACCGCACACCCTATCAGGACCAACATACGTGATGCCGCCCCTTCGAAGCTCAAGTCGCACACTCTGGCTCATCTATGCCGTTGTGGCAGTTCTGCTGTCCGGCGTCGCACTGTTCTACGCCGGCGAGAAGGGCAAGATCCTGGCGCTGGACGCCGTCGCAGAGGAAGCGCAGACCGATGCCGAGCTGAAGCGCGCATTGCTGATTGCCGTGCTCGACCGCTCACGCACCCTGCCCTTCGTGCTGGGCACGGACACCGAACTGGCCGACACATTGCAGGCACCCGGCCCCGACAGCGTCAACCGCCTGAACGAAAAGCTGGAGGCCCTCACCTCGGGAACCGGCGCATCCGTGATCTATGTCGTCAACACCGAGGGATTGACGATCGCCGCCAGCAACTTCCGTCAGCCCGACAGCTTCGTCGGCAGCAACTATGCCTTCCGCGAATACTTCACCGAGGCGATGGCGAACGGCACAGCCGAACAATATGCGCTGGGCAATGTCAGCCGCAGGCCGGGGCTCTACCTCTCCCGCCGCGTCGATGACGCTGCCGGTAAGCCGCTGGGCGTCGTGGTCGTCAAGGTCGAGTTCAACGCGCTGGAGCAGGACTGGCAGCGGTCCGGACGCCCGACCTATGTCACCGACACCCGAGGCATCGTGCTGATCACCAGCCGTCCGGACTGGCGTTTTTTCACCATCACCGACATCCCCCAGCAAGATCGACTGGCAATCCGCGACAGCCTGCAATTTGGCGAAGCCCCGCTTTTGCCAGTCCCGATCTGGTCGCTCTTCGACCTTGACGGACACACGATGGTGGCGACCGACACCTCCGGCGCGCGTCCGCGCCAGCCGCATGTCGCCGAGACCCTGCCGGTGCCCGGAACGCCTTGGACCTTGCATCTGCTGGCACCCGCCGCAGCAGCGATGGATGCCGGCACCTTGCAGGGGCGCACCACTGCGGTCGCGCTTGGCCTGCCCTTGCTCGCCGCGGCTGGCTTTTTCCTGTATCGCAGCGGTCGCGCTGCCCGCCGCACAGCAGAGGCGAAGGCCGCGCAGGTGGAACTTGAACGCCAGGTAACCCTGCGCACGGTAGAACTCACCGAAGCCCGCGACCGCCTTGAGGCCGAGATCGCCGAACACAGGGCAACCGACACCCGCCTCCAGGGCGTGCAGCAGGATCTCGTCCAGGCCAACCGTCTGGCGATCCTCGGCCAGGTCGCAGCCGGCGTGGCGCATGAGATCAACCAGCCGGTCGCCACCATCCGCGCCTATGCAGACAATGCGAAAACCTTCCTCGCTCGCGGCAACGGCGATCAGGCACAGGAAAACCTTGGCCTGATCGCCGAGCTCACTGACCGCATCGGCGCAATCACCGGCGAGCTGAAGGGTCTTGCCCGCAAGGGCCGCCAGGCCGGCGAACCTGTCGAAGTCAAGGCCGCGGTCGACGGGGCCCTCTTCCTGTTGAAGAGCCGCTTCGCTGGCAGCTTCGATCGCCTCACCATCAGTGACATCCCTGCCGATCTCAAAGTGCTTGGCCAGCGCATCCGCCTAGAACAGGTGCTGATCAATCTCCTGCAGAATGCGCTTGAAGCCATTGAAGGCAAAGCGGATGGCGATATCCGCGTCGGGATTGCGCGCCTCTCCGACGACGAGGTCGATCTTGCGATCAGCGATACTGGCCCCGGCCTGCCGCCTCACGTTAGGGACAACCTGTTCATACCTTTCACCACCTCCAAGGAGGCAGGGCTCGGCCTGGGCCTCGTGATCGCCCGTGACATCGTCACTGAATACGGCGGACGGCTTTCGGTCGAGACGAGCGCGGCGGGCACCACCTTCACCATCACTCTCACGAGGGCACGGGCATGAGCAGCGGCATCGAGATCATCCTCGTCGACGACGACCAGGCTTTGCGCCGCGCCACCCGTCAGACGCTGGAGCTTGCCGGTTATGCCGTGCACGACTTCGGTGCGGCAGCCCAGGCGCTCGCCCAGCTTTCGCGGGAAAGCGAGGCAGTTGTCATCACGGACATCCGCATGGCCGGCATGGACGGGCTGGAACTCTTCGCCCGTATCCGCAGCCTCGACCCGGATCTGCCGGTCCTGCTGATCACCGGCCATGGCGATGTCGACATGGCGGTCAGGGCGCTGCATGACGGCGCCTATGACTTCATTGCCAAACCCTTCCCCGCCGACCGCCTTGTCCAGAGCGTCGCCCGCGCCGCCGAAAAACGCCGGCTGGTGCTCGAAAACCGCCGCCTGCGTGAGGCAGCCACGACCATGCTCGACGATCTGCCCCTCATCGGCCAGACACCGGCCATGGAGCATCTGCGCCAGACGCTCCGCCAGATCGCCGATACCGATGTCGACGTGCTGATCGCCGGCGAAACCGGCAGCGGCAAGGAAGTGGTGGCAACACTCTTGCATCGCTGGAGCCGCCGCACAAAAGGTAACTTCGTTGCGCTGAATTGCGGCGCCCTGCCCGAGACGGTGATCGAAAGCGAGCTCTTCGGCCACGAGGCCGGCGCCTTTACCGGCGCGCAGAAGAAGCGCGTCGGCCGCATCGAACATGCAAGCGGCGGCACGCTGTTTCTCGACGAGATCGAGAGCATGCCGCTCTCCACCCAGGTGAAGATGCTGCGGGTCCTGGAAATGCGCGAAGTAAGCCCGCTCGGCACCAACGAGGTGAGGCCCGTCGACCTGCGCGTCGTCGCCGCCGCCAAACTCGATCTCGGCAATCCGGCCGAGCGCGGCGAGTTCCGCGAAGACCTCTATTATCGCCTGAACGTCGTGACGATCTCCATCCCGCCACTGCGCGAACGCCGCGCCGATATCCCGCTGCTCTTTGCCCACTTCGCCACCCGCGCCGCCGGACGCTTCCGCCGCGACATACCCGTCATGACGACCGAGGTGCGCCGTCATCTGGAGACCCACTGCTGGCCGGGCAATGTCCGCGAACTCTCGCATTTTGCCGAGCGGGTCGTGCTCGGGATTACGCCGCCGCCGAAACAGGCGTCAGGGTCAGCCACACCGGGCCTCACCCTGCCCGAGCAAATGGAACGACACGAGGCTGAGCTGATACGCGAGGCACTGATCGCAAACAAGGGCGACGTGCGTTCGACGCTCGAGACGCTCGGCATTCCCCGCAAGACCTTTTACGACAAGCTCCAGCGCCACGGCATCAACCGCGCCGATTACGAATAGCTGGAGATCGTAATCTACCGTCAGGCGATCGCCCGGATGGCCGCGACGACCTCGTCGTCGATCACGATGCCGTCGACCTCGGCGGTACGAGCCAGTCCCTGCCCGCGCCGCCCGGGAATGCGCGCGCCTTCCTGCGCCCCGATTTCATCCGCCAGCAGCGCCAGGCGAGAGAAGACGCCAGGGCCACCTGTCGCCGTTGGATCTATGGCAATGATCGTCTGGCCGAGCGCCACGGGCGGCCCCTTGTCGTCGAACAGGGACGAGGCCTCGAAGGCATAGTTCGCGCCAATCAGGCCCGCCGAGAGGATCTCGACCATCATCGCAAGCGCTGCTCCCTTCGCACCGCCGAGCGGCGCCATGAAGCCGTCCATCGCACGGTTGGCGTCCGTCGTCGGCTGGCCATCGGCATCAAAGGCCCAATCGTCGGGGATGGCCTCCCCCTTCTGCCGCGCCGCCATGATCTTGCCGCGCGCCACCTTGGACAGCGCCAGATCGACGACAATGGGATCTCCATTCTCGATCGGCACGGCAAAGGCGATGGGGTTGGTGCCGTAAAGCGCCTTGTTGCCGCCCCAGGGCGCCATGGAGGCCGGGGCATTGGCAAACATCAGCGCCGCCAGCCCGCGCTCTGCAAAACGCGCGACCGTCAGCCCCATGACCCCGGCATGGTGCGAGCGGTGAATGGTGGCGATCGCAACACCCTGCTCGCGCGCGATGCCGGGCAACATCTCGACGGCAAGATCGAGCGCCGGATAGGCGTAGCCGTTCATCGCATCGATGGTCAGCACGCCCGGCCTTGGTCGCGACGCCTGCGGCTTGGCTAAGCCATCCACCTTGCCGGCCCGCGCCTGGGAACTATAGGCCTCGACCCGGCGCAAGCCGTGACCGCCTTGTCCGGCGGCTTCGGCGGCCACAAGCGCGCGGGCCACGGATCGCGCATTGGCTTCATCCACGCCAGAACGGCCAAGGGCGTCGACCACAAGCGCCTCGGCTTCTACAAGTTTGAGCTTCATCGGATGTCCATGTGCATGTCGCGGGAAACAGGATCAGCCGCGCATCGACGCTGCGAGGTTGGTGGCGGCAGCGGAAAGCAGGCTGACATCCGTGGAGCAGGCAAAGAACCGGATGCCGGCCTTGCGCGCCATCGCGAGCATGGCCGGATCGCCGGACATGATGCCGACCGGCTTGCCGGCAGCAACACCCTTGCCGATCACGGTTTCGACGGCCTGCATGACCTCTGGATGCGTGGGATTCCCGCGATGGCCCATGTCGGCCGCAAGGTCGGCCGGTCCGATGAGGATCGCATCCACACCCGGCGTCGCAATGATGGCATCGGCGTTCTCGACACCGAGACGGCTTTCGATCTGCGCGATCAGGCAGACCTCGGCATTCGCCGTCTCCGCATAATCGGCAATACGACCGAAATCGGAGGCGCGGCCCAGGCTCGCGCCCATGCCGCGGATGCCCTCCGGCGGATAACGCAGGGCCTTGGCCAGGCGGTCTGCCTCTTGCCTCGTCTCGACCATCGGGATCATCACCGTCTGCGCGCCGATATCGAGTGCCTGCTTGATCAGCCAGCTTTCGCCGACCGGCAGCCGTACGACCGGATGGGCCGGATGCCGCGCGACGGCCGCGAGTTGCGCCGCCATCAGCGGAATATCGTTCGGTCCATGCTCGCCATCGATGAGAATCCAGTCGAAGCCAGCCCCGGCACAGACTTCCGCAACATGCGGGCTCGCCAGCGCCACCCAGAAACCGACAAGCAGTTCGTTGGATTCGTAGAGAGCGGCCTTGAAGGCATTCTTGGGGGCGGGCATGGGCATTCTCCAACTGCAGGACGTGTCGACACGATGTGTTCGAGGCGCAAGATGCGCTCTGGCGGACGCAAACCGCAAGGGCCAATCAAACACCTTTGGTACGGACGGCGATTGGCGGCCACAGTTGAAGCCGGCCGTCCCGTCGTGATACGGGCAGCCGAGACCCCAACGCGCAGGAATTGCCCCATGCTCCCCTGGATTCAGCTCGACACGGCCAAGATACCCGGCGGCGGCGAATTGCGCTTGAAGAGCCGAGGATCAGAATTCTCCATCATGCTCGGCACCAACGAGCTGATGAACAGCCGCCTCAGCGGCTCCGAGGAAGCGCTGGCCACCCTCGCCTTCGAGCGGATCGCGACCCACGAGCGCCCACATATCCTGATCGGCGGCCTCGGCATGGGCTTCACGCTTCGCGCCGCCCTTGGCGTGCTTCCTCAGGATGCAAAGGTCACCGTCGCCGAACTCGTGCCCGCCGTCGTCGACTGGGCGCGCGGACCGATGGCCGAAATCTATGCCGGCAGCCTCGACGACCCGCGTGTGGCAATTCACGTTGGCGATGTCGGCGCACTGATTGCCAAATCCAAAGGCCAGTTCGACGCCATCCTGCTCGATGTCGACAACGGACCCGATGGCCTCACGCGCGAAGCGAACGACGGCCTCTATTCCCATGACGGGTTACGCAAATCCAAGTCGACCCTCACCCGAGGCGGCGTGCTCGGCGTCTGGTCGCAGGGGCCAGATCAGCACTTCACGCGCCGCTTGAAGGATTGCGGCTATGGCGTGGAGGAGATTCCCGTCCGCGCGGGGAGAACCGGTCGCGGCAAGAAGCATGTGATTTGGATGGCGAAGAACGGACCGTTGGCTCCGAAGAGCTGAGCCGACACGCCAACAGACCCCCTCTGGCCTGCCGGCCATCTCCCCCACAAGGGGGGAGAGGACCCCCGGATGCCCTTCTGCCAGCTTGAGCGCAAAGAACCTTCAGCCGATGGCAAAGAGGGCGATTTGAGGCGCAGACGGCGCGGCCGGGTTAAGCCCTCCCCCTTGTGGGGAGAGTTTGGGAGGGGACTCTCTTCTGGCCTAGCCCCACAACCCACGCGGCGGCAGCGGCATCACCGCGCCGTCATAGGCAATGCCCGGCTCCCGATCCCGCGCCAGAAGCAGCGGCCCGTCGAGATCGACAAACGCCGCCCCCTGCCCGATCAGAAAGGCCGGCGCCATGGCAAGCGACGTGCCGACCATGCAGCCGACCATGATCTCGAAACCGGCATCGACCGCCGCGTCCCGCATCAAAAGCGCTTCCGTCAGCCCGCCCGTCTTGTCGAGCTTGATGTTGACGGCATCATACTTGCCCTTCAGCAAGGCGAGCGACGCCGTGTCATGGCAGCTCTCGTCAGCACAGACCGGCAGCACGCGGTCGAGCCCGAGAAGCGCATCATCGCCTCCAGCCGGAAAGGGCTGCTCGACGAGCTTCACCCCGAGAGCGAGAAACACAGGCGCCAGCGCCTTGTATTGATCCAGGCTCCAGCCCTCATTGGCATCGACGATGATCGCAGACGTCGGCGCCCCCGCCCTGACGGCCCGGATGCGCTCGATATCATCAGCGCCGCCGAGCTTGACCTTCAGCAGCGGTCGCGCCGCCTCCTTCTCCGCCGCCGCCTGCATGCTCTCTGGGCTACCGAGCGACAGCGTGTAGGTGACCGATAGCGGCTTTGGCTCTTGTAACTTGAGAAGTTGCCAGACCGAGAGACCCGCCCGCTTGGCCTCCAGATCCCAAAACGCGCAGTCCAGCGCATTGCGCGCCGCCCCCGGCTTCAGCCGGCTCTGCAGCCCGGCACGGTCGAGACCGTCCGCAACCTCAGACACCAGCGCCGAAAGCACCTCGACGACACTCTCCACCGTCTCACCATAGCGCGCATAGGGCACGCATTCGCCCTGTCCAACATGCACGCCATCCGTCAGCCGCACCGTGACCACCTTTGCCTCGGTCTTCGACCCGCGCGAAATCGTGAAGCTGCCGGCTATCGGGAAGCTTTCCGGTGTGACGGTCATCTGGACGGGCATTCTCAAGACCTCCCTGCGGGCAATCCCCGCGAATCGCTGCTCTTGCACGAAGAAGCAATCCTTTCTATATCCGTCAACATAAGGCCCGGCACCGGCAGCGCGCGAAAACGCCCGCAAAGCCTGAAGCCAGATCCCCGCATATTGCGGGCTGAACGGTCACATGAAGCACAGAGACGAAGCCCGTGAACACGCTGGATTTTGACAAGAGACCGGAAGATACGCGCGTTGTCGTCGCCATGTCGGGCGGCGTGGATTCGTCTGTCGTCGCCGGCATTCTGAAGCGCGAGGGTTATGACGTCCTCGGCATCACACTGCAGCTTTACGATCATGGCGCCGCCGTTCATCGCGCCGGCTCCTGCTGCGCCGGCCAGGACATCGACGATGCCCGCCGCGTGTGCGAAACGCTCGGCATCCCCCATTACGTGCTCGATTACGAACAGCGCTTCCGCGACACGGTCATCAACCCGTTCATGGAAAGCTATGTCGCCGGCGAAACGCCGATCCCCTGCGTGGCCTGCAACCAGACGGTCAAGTTCGCCGATCTGCTGACGACCGCACGGGAACTCGGCGCCGACGCGCTGGCGACCGGCCATTACATCCGCTCGAAATCCGTGCCGCTCGCCAATGATCCCGGCCACCGCGCCCTCTTCCGGCCGATCGATAGCGAGCGCGACCAGAGCTATTTCCTCTTTGCCACCACGCAGGAGCAGATCGACTATCTGCGCTTCCCGCTTGGTGCCATGTCGAAGGCGGAAGTCCGCGTGCTTGCCGAAGAGATGGGCCTCGTCGTCGCCCAGAAGGCCGACAGCCAGGACATCTGTTTCGTGCCCCAGGGCAAATATGCCGACGTGATCAACAAGCTGAAGCCGAATGCGGCGCTAGCAGGCGACATCGTGCATCTCGACGGCCGGGTGCTGGGCAATCACGAAGGCATCCTGCATTACACCATCGGCCAGCGAAAGGGCTTGGGCGTCGCCACCGGCGAGCCGCTCTATGTCATCTATCTCGATGCCCGCTCGCGCCGCGTCATCGTCGGCCCGAAGGAAGCGCTGGAAACCCACCGCGTCTATCTGCGCGACATCAACTGGCTCGGCGACCGCACGCTGGCGGAAGACGCCGCAGACGGCATGCCATGCTTCGCCAAGGTGCGCTCCACCCGCCCGCCGACACCGGCCGTCCTGCATGCCGACGACAAGGGCGTCTATGTCGATCTCGAAATTGGCGAAGCCGGTGTGGCCCCCGGCCAGGCCTGCGTGCTCTATTCGGCAACCGGCGCTGACGCCCGCGTCTATGGCGGCGGCTTCATCGAGCGTTCGGAACGCTCCGGCACGGCCGAAAGCGCGCTGAAGGCGCTTCTCGCCAGCCCCGTGGCGGCCTGAGGCCAAGGCTTTCGGGCCACGTGCAAGGTCTCGCGTCAAGCCGGTGGAAAGCCACGCTGTTTTTGGCCAAACCGCGCTTGACTTTGATCGGACCCTCGCCTTATAAGCCGCCCATCGCTTCGGACGGCGACGGCTTCAAGGCCCAGATGTTCGATGTGTGGCGGGGTAGCTCAGGTGGTTAGAGCGTGGGATTCATAACCCCAAGGTCGGCGGTTCAAGTCCGCCCCCCGCTACCAAAAATCTCCTATTTAGCAGATTGTTAGGACGACGAGCTGGATCGGCGCTTCAACGTTTGGCCGCTGATTGTTTGCCATTGTTGACGCCCAACCGATTTCCCGCAAAGATTGCACCGGTCATTGTGGATACGCGATTGGATGACATGACATGGCCAGCAATACGCCGAAACGCCGCGTTCCGATGGCAGCCGCCTTGAAAGACAGCGATGGCGGTGGCACATTTGAAGCCATGGAACAGCGCGTCAAAGCTCTCGAAGACGATATGAAGCGGGTCCTGCAGGACACCGCCGAGATCAAGGGCATGCTGAGGGCAGCACCGTCCGCGATCGAGTTCGGCGAACTCAAGGGCCGCGTCAACAGCCTACCGACCATGGGCAAGGCCGCCGCCATGCTGTCGATCGCGACCGCCGTCATCGTCATTCTCAACAACTGGACGGCCGTGCGCTCCTGGCTCGTCGGCTAATCCGCCTTCACCGCGCCGCCCAAACCAGCCCTCGCCGTACAATCTCCCGCATCTGCGGCACGTCGAACTCCGCCGCCTGGTGGCCGAGCGAGGAGTAGAACACCCTGCCCTGCCCGTGGCGGCGCTTCCAGACGACCGGGATCACATGGCCGTCGATCCAGGCATCGTGCTCGCCGGTAAAGGTCGTCGTCGCCAGCACCTCGTTGTTCGGGTCGACATGCATGTAATACTGCTCGGAGCGATAGGGGAAATCACTGACGCCTGTTACGAGCGGGTCCTCGGGCTTCACGATATTGACCGTGTAATCATAGATATTGCCGGGATGGGCGACCCATTGGCCGCCGATCATGTATTGGTACTGCACGCAATCGCGAAAACTGTCGCCCGCCTGACCGTGGAAGCCGCCAAGGCCGGCGCCGCCGCGAATGGCGAGCTCCAGGTTCTCGATCTCGGGCTTCTCGATCTTGGTCATCGTCAGCATCGGCACGATGAGGCTGTAGTCGCGGATCGCGGGATCGGCAAAGGCCTCCGTGCCAGCCTCGACGCGGACGGTAAACCCTTCGGCCTTGAGCATGTCGGAGACGATGGCTGCACATTGGTCGGGCTGGTGCCCATCCCAGCCGCCCCAGCAAATCAGAACCTGACGCACGAAAATATCCTTCTGAAACTGAACTCAGCGGCCGATCAGGCCATCGACGAGCGATTGTTCGAGCGGCGCCGGCCGCTCGACGCTGGTGGTGATGGCGACCGTCTCGCCCCGGTCGGAGGCCGTCTGGAAGGCTTCCATGACCTCAAGCACATGCAGCGCGAGATCGCCGTTTGCCCGGTGCGGGCGGTTGGAGAGGATCGCATGCGCCATGTCGGCCACGCCAAGCGAGCGCCAGTTGCCATCGGAGTAAGGCAGCGTCACCGGCCGTCCTTGCGCCTCGCCCGTCAGCGGCAGGACAAAGACGTCGCCGCCGAAATGATTGGGATCGGGCACAATCAGCGTGCCCTCGGTACCATAGACCTCGAGCGGCTTGTGCCAGTGGGCGGCGACATCGAAGCTCATCGAAATCTGCACCACGGCCCCGTTAGCAAAGGACATAAGCCCCGCGACATGCGTCGGCACATGCACCGGGATCGTCTCGCCCCGGCGCGGCTCGCTGCCGATCTTTCTCTCGTTCCGCACCTTGGTGGCAAAGCCTGCGACCTTCTCGACCGGGCCGAAGAGATTGACGAGATCGGTAATGTAATAGGGCCCCATGTCGAGCATCGGCCCACCACCGGCCTCGTAGTAGAAATCCGGATTGGGATGCCATCGCTCATGACCGGGGCACATGAAGTAGGCGGTACCGCCGATCGGCTGGCCGATCACGCCCTCATCGATCAGCCCGCGCGCCGTCTGATGCGCGCCGCCGAGAAAGGTATCGGGGGCTGAGCCGACCCTGAGATTGAGCGACTTCGCTGTCTCGACGAGCCGCTTGCCCTCGGCGAAGGTCACACCGAGCGGCTTTTCCGAATAGACATGTTTGCCGGCGGCAAGCGCTTTCAGCCCCACTTCGACATGCGCCTTGGGGATCGTCAGGTTGACGATGATCTGAACCTCGGGATCGGCATGCAGTTCGTCTATCGTGCGCGCGGGCACACCGAATTCAGCGGCCCGACTTGCGGCGAGATCACTGTTCAGATCGGCGATACCGCAGACCTTGAGAATGGGAAAATGCTGGAGCGCCTTGAGATAAGCGCCTGAAATATTGCCACATCCGATGATGCCGATGCCGACCTGCTGCATGCCTTGAAGATCCTCGCTCCCGGACGAACGTCCACCTGCGATCGCCGGGCAAGAACGCGACCGTTCCTCCTCGCTGCCTAACGACCGCCCGGCAGACTGGGTGCAAATACGACTGCCGTCAACGCCTCATTGTATCCGGGTGGTCGCTTGTCGGCAGGCTTGTTCGCAAGCCCGGCAGGCCTCCGCACAGATGCGGCAATGGTCATGCATCTCGGCATGGCGGCCGCATTCCTCGCCGCAGGCGGCGCAGGCACGGGTGCAGGCCTCGACGAGACCCTGCAGCACCTGGGCATTCCGCCCCGTGCGCCGTATCGCCGCGCGCCCGGTGGCAAGGCAGATATCAGCGCAGTCCTCGTTCAGCCGGATACACTGGCGCAACTCGTCCACCATGTCTTCGGCAAGGCAGGCATCGGCACAGGAAATGCAGGTCTGCGCGCAGTCGAAGCAGGCCTGAATGCAGGCGATCAGCGCGTCATTGGCGCCCCCTTCTATCTGCGGATGGGTTTCGATCATGGCGCGAATGGACATGGGTCTTGCCTCCTGTATGCGATTGCTACTTAAGGCGTAACAGTATGCAAGGCGGAGTGTTCCCCACCCCTGATCAGGGGATGCAAGATCCGGGGGCGGTTAAGAAAACCTTTCGTTAAATTTTAATGAATAGAATGGCGGGCCTGTAGCGAGGTTTTGTCATGCGTACCGCTCTTTACTCTGCCCTCGGCGTCATGCTGATGCTGTCGGCCTGTGCCAAGCCGCCAACCCAGACCCGCAATGCCTGCGCGATTTTCGAGCAGCGCGACGGGCTGTTCAACAACTGGCGCCGCGCAGCGATCGCCGCCGAGCGTGAATATGGCGTTCCCGTCCCTATCCTGATGGCGACGATCTATACGGAATCGAGCTTCCGCCATAACGCCAAGCCGCCGCGCAAGATGATCTTCGGCTTCATCCCCGGCAAGCGTCAGTCGACCGCCTATGGCTATTCCCAGGCCCTCGACGGCACCTGGGAACGCTATCAGCGCGAAACCGGCCGCTGGGGCGCCCGCCGCACCGACTTCGCCGACGCCATCCGCTTCATCGGCTGGTATCACCGCGAGAGCGCGACGAAGGTCAACATCCCCTTGAACGACCCCTACAAGCTCTATCTGGCCTATCACTCCGGCCATACCGGCTATCTGCGCGGCGCCTACAACAAGCGCCCGGAGGCGCTGAGAGGTGCCAAGCGCTTCACCGACATCACCTATACCTATGCCAAGCAGCTGCAGCAGTGCCCGGGCTGAGGGTGATCTGACCGGGCGGTCAGGCCATTCAACACTTGAGGCGAAACGCCTCAAGGTCTAAAGCTTCAGGATCGTCAGCAAGAAGGAGCTTGATGCGCAGTAACGACAGCCTTTGAACCCTATGGGAACGGCTCGACAGCCGAACGCTGTCGCATGCGCATCAACAACACGACTGACGGAACAATCATGAAATACGACCTGCAAATCCGGGCTTTTCTGCCCGAGGATACCACTCGCCTCGTCGCTATCTGGCGTTCGGCATCTGAGAAAGGACACCCCTTCCTCGCCCGCGAGCAACTGGACATCCAGGCGACCCTCGTGGCCGACCATTACTTGCCGCTGGCGGAGACCCATGTGGCGCTGCGGAACGGCGAGATCGTCGGCTTCATCAGCCTGCTGGATCAAACCATCGGTGGCCTGTTTGTCGATCCGAACCACCATGGAACGGGCATCGGCCGGCAACTCGTGGAACATGCCTCGCAACTCCGCTCATGTTTGGAGCTGGAGGTCTATACGCTCAACGAACGCGCCCGCCGCTTCTACGACCGGCTTGGGTTCATGGAGACAGGCCGTCGTCCGAACGATGACAGCGGCTTACCCTTCGAGTTGATCAAGCTCGTCCGCTGACGCAAAAGGGGCCCGGCCGAAAAGCCGGGCCCCAACATGTTTTGGGTTGGAGAGTGCCGACGCACTCAGCCTTGTTCGACACCCTGGATTGCCGAGATCTGCCACTTTGTGGCGGGACGCCGCGCGAAGGTCCAGAGCTCAACGGATTCGGTGGGCGTGTTCGGATCGCCTTCGACCACGTCACCGCTCTGGCGGTCGACGACATAGTCGATCGCTTCGTAGCGCATCGCGACGGTCGCATATTCCATCTTGTCTTCGGCCCAGCTCTCAGCCACGTCGCCCTGCACCAGATGCACATCGCGCACCTCGTTCTTGACGCCCTTGGTGGCATTCTCGCTCAGTTCCTCGGCGAGATAGGACATGGCTTCCGGTGTCGTGATGCGGCGCAGTGAACCATAGTCCTCGGCCGCATAGGCGCGCTGCATCTCCTGCAGCAGTTCCTCGAAGCGCTCGAGATCCTTCGGCGTGATGCCGAGTTCGTCGGGCTGACCGGACCGGCGAGCGGAAGCCGCCGACGATACGCCGCCGCCACCGAGTTTCGGGATCTGGAAGCTCGGACGAGCCTGATCACCGCTCTGGTTGTCACGCGCCATGCCGCCGAAGCCGCCGAAACCCGGGGCATTGCCCGGACCGGACGCCGTCGCCTGACGATTGGCAAACATGCGCATCGCAAAGCGGATCAGGAAGAAGATCAAGAGGCCCTGCAGGAGCAGGCCGAGGATGCCGAAGCCGCCGCCGAAGCCCGTGCCCATCAGCATGCCGAACAGGCCGCCGAGCAGCAGGCCACCCATCAGACCGCCGGCAAGACCACCGAACAGGCCACCCGGACGCGCTGCCTGATTGGCCGCCGTCGACTGGGCAGCACCGGGCTGGTTCGCATTGGTGCGCGGTGTCATCGTCCGCTCGATCGGCGCGGCCGGTGCCGGCGCCGTGCGTGTTGCAGCAGGGGCGTCGAAAGTACGCGTGCCGCGGCTGCCGAAGCCGCCGCTGGCGCGACGCGCCTCGGCGAAATCGACTGCCACCAACGTGACCATCATGCCAAGCGCAAGCGTCGCGAATGTTTTTGCGTATTGCCGCATCGTGTTTCCTGTCCTCCTCGAAGCAGTCTTGAATGCCTTTTTCAGGCTTGTCTCTCATATGGAGAGAGCTCGCTCTCTTTTGAAGAGAGAGCGAGCGGATTTCCATTGAATTTCAGGTGATCGAAGTCAGGCCCCAAGCCAGAACTTGATGATCAGTCCGACGATCGTGATCGCCATCACGCCGCCGGCCCAAAGGCCGACGAACCACAGCAAACGGCTGGCCATGAGGCGCTTATCCATCAGTGATAGCCCTCGTCGGGATTGAGCTTTCCACGGAAGACCCAATAGGCATAGGCCGTGTATCCGAGGATCATCGGCACGAGGATGACGGCACCGTAGAGCAGGAAGGCAAGGCTCTCGTCGGGTGCTGCCGCCTCCCAGATCGTCAGCGACGTCGGCACGATATAGGGATAGAAGCTGATCCCGATCCCGGCATAGCCGAGTACGAAGAGGCCGAGTGCCGCCAGGAAGGGCCGTGCGTCATGGCCTTTGCGCAATCCGTTGACGATCACGTAGAGGCAGCCGAGCACCAGAACCGGAACGATGATCGAGAAGATCAGCGTCGGGAACTTGAACCAGCGCTCGAAATAGAGCGGTTCGAGCCAGGGGGTCCAGAGGCTGAAGACGCCCATCGAAGCGACGGTGGCAAACGACAGAGGCAGCGCAAAGGACCGCGCCCGATCCGAGATCTCCCCTTCCGTCTTCATCACGAGCCAGGTGGCGCCGAGAAGCGCATAGCCGATGACGAGAGCGGCACCGGTCGCAAGCGAAAACGGCGTCAGCCAGTCCCACCAGCCGCCGGAATAGGCGCGGTTATCGACCGGAATGCCCTGCACGAGTGCGCCAAGCGCCACGCCCTGGAAGAAGGCCGCAACGAAGGAACCGCCGGCAAAGGCCCAGTTCCACAGATACTCCGCGCGTTTCGTGCGCCAACGATATTCGAAGGCCACGCCGCGGAAGATCAAGCCCAGCAGCATGATGATCAGCGGCGCATAGAGGGCGGGCAGGATCGTCGCATAGGCGAGCGGGAAGACCGCGAGCAGCCCGCCGCCCCCGAGCACGAGCCAGGTCTCGTTGCCGTCCCAGACGGGCGCCACCGAGTTCATCATCAGATCCTTCTCATGCTTCTCCGGGAAGAAGGGAAAGAGGATACCCACGCCGAGATCGAAACCGTCGAGGATGACATAGGCAAGCACGGCAAAGGCGATGATGCCGGCCCAGATGAAGGGAAGATCAATGGGCATGTCTGCCTCCATGGTGTCCAGGCTGGGCGGCCGGCGTGATGCCGGAGGTGCGGATCGGGCCATCGTCGAGATCCGGCATCGGATCGCGCGGCAGGCGGCCCATCAGGCGCAGGATGTAAAAGGTACCGGCACCGAAGACGATGAAATAGACCACGATGAAGGCGATCAGCGAGGCCGCGACCGCGGGCGCCGCGATCGGCGAGATCGAATCGGCCGTCAGCAGATGGCCATAGACCGTGTAGGGCTGACGCCCGACCTCCGTGGTGATCCAGCCGGCAAGCACGGCGACGAAACCCGAGGGCCCCATGACGAGGGCCGCGCGGTGCAGCCATCCATTGGAATAAAGCGTGCCCTTCCAGCGACACCAGAGCGAGAAGAGGCCGACCCCCAGCATCGCGAACCCGATGGCGATCATCACCCGGAAAGACCAGAAGACGACGGCGACCGGCGGCTGCAATTCGCGGGGCACAGTATCCAGACCGTCGAGCGGCGCATTGAGGTCGTGCTTGAGGATCAGGCTGGAGAGTTTGGGGATCTGCACCGCATAGTCGATCCGCTGCTCGTCCTGGTTCGGGATCCCGAACAGGATCAGCGGCGCGCCCTCCGGATGGCTTTCGAAATGGCCCTCCATGGCCATCACCTTGACCGGCTGATACTCCAGCGTGTTGAGGCCGTGCATGTCGCCGGCAAAGATCTGGATCGGCGCAACGATCGCCGCCATCCACATGGCCATGGAGAACATCTTGCCTGCGCGGCGCGGCGCCGTGCGCTTGACAAGGTGCCAGGCTCCGACGGCGCCGACGACGAAGGCGGTGGTCAGATAGGCGGCGATGACCATATGAACAAGGCGATAGGGGAAGGACGGGTTGAAGACGATCTTCCACCAGTCAACAGGCACGAACTGGCCGACATCGTTCATCGCAAAACCGTCAGGCGTCTGCATCCAGGAATTGACCGATAGGATCCAGGTGGCCGAGATCAGGGTTCCGAAGGCGACCATCAGGGTCGCGAAGAAATGCAGCCCCGGCCCGACCCGGTTGCGGCCGAACAGCATGACACCGAGGAAGCCCGCTTCCAGGAAGAAGGCGGTCAGGACCTCGTAGCCCATCAAGGGACCGATGACCGGCCCCGCCTTGTCGGAGAACACCGACCAGTTGGTGCCGAACTGGTAGGACATGACGATGCCCGAGACGACGCCCATGCCGAAAGCAACCGCGAAGATGGTCTTCCAGAAGTCGAAGAGCTCCAGATAGACCTTGTCCTTCTTCCAGAGATAGAGGCCTTCGAGCACCGCGAGATAGCTCGCAAGCCCTATGGAAAAGGCGGGAAATATGATGTGGAACGATACGGTAAAGGCAAACTGTATGCGTGCCAGGAGTTGTGCGTCGAAGTGCTCGAACATGGGATGTCCCTTCCTTCTCTCCTCCCGGAGGTGATAAACATCAACTATACCCTCGCATCGCAGAAACAATGCGACAACCCGCCATGCGTCAGTTCAACGCATATGTTTTTCCATATGTAACTTTGCGTTTGGCCGAAAGCAGCTGAAAAACAAAGACGGCGCGGGTTTGATCCCGCGCCGTCTTTGTCGATGATATCGAGAACGTCGATCAGTCGACGTTGAACACCAGAGGCTTGGCCTGCTTGACGGCCGGATTGGCGGTGAGCTGGTCAAGCACGCCCTGCTCGACCGGTCCATCGACGTAAAGGAGCGCAATCGCGTCGCCACCCTCCTTGTCGCGACCGAGCTGGAAGTTCGCGATGTTGACCTTGGCATTGCCGAGCGTGGTGCCCATGAAGCCGATCATGCCGGGAACGTCGGTGTTCGAGATGTAGATCATGTTCGGACCGACATCGGCATCCATGTTGATGCCCTTGATCTGGATGAAGCGCGGCTTGCCGTCGGAGAAGACCGTGCCGGCGACCGAGCGGGTCTGCTTCTCGGTGGTGACGGTGAGCTTGATGTAACCGTCATAGACGCCGGTCTTGTCGCGCTTCACTTCCGAGACGATGACGCCCTTTTCCTTGATCATGATCGGAGCCGAAACCATGTTGACGTCGGCCACCTGCGGACGGATGAGACCGGCGAGCAGCGCGGACGTCAGCGCCTTGGTGTTCATGCCGGAGGTCACGCCGTCATAGAGGATCTCGATTTCCTTGATCGGGTTCTCGGTCATCTGGCCGGCAAACGAGCCGAGCACGTCGGCGAGACGGATGAACGGCTTCAGGATCGGCGCTTCCTCAGCCGTGATCGACGGCATGTTGATGGCGTTCGAGACGGCACCCTTCATCAGATAGTCCGACATCTGCTCGGCAACCTGCAGAGCGACGTTTTCCTGGGCTTCCGTGGTCGAGGCGCCGAGATGCGGCGTGCAGACGACGTTCGGCAGGCCGAACAGCGGGCTTTCGGTTGCAGGTTCGACTTCGAAGACGTCGAAGCCAGCACCGGCGACATGGCCGGACTTGATGGCGTCGGCAAGGGCTGCCTCATCGACCAGACCGCCACGGGCGCAGTTGATGATGCGGACACCCTTCTTGGTCTTGGCGAGCGCGTCCCTGGACAGGATGCCGCGCGTCTTGTCGGTCATCGGCACATGCAGGGTTATGAAGTCGGCCTTTTCCAGCAGTTCGTCAAGCTCGACCTTGGTCACACCCATTTCCTGGGCGCGCTCGGTCGATAGGAAGGGGTCATAGGCCAGCACATGCATGCCCAGGCCGATGGCCTTCTTGCAGACAATGCCGCCGATATTGCCAGCGCCGATGACGCCAAGCGTCTTGCCGGTGATTTCGACACCCATGAACTTCGACTTTTCCCACTTGCCGGCCTGGGTCGAGGCATCGGCCTGCGGTAGCTGGCGGGCAACGGCAAACATCAGGGCGATGGCGTGTTCTGCCGTCGTGATCGAGTTGCCGAAAGGCGTGTTCATCACGATGATGCCGCGCTTGGAGGCAGCCGGGATATCGACATTGTCGACGCCGATACCGGCGCGGCCGATGACCTTGAGGTTGGTCGCAGCAGCGATCAGCTTTTCCGTCGCCTTGGTGGCGGAGCGGATGGCGAGGCCATCATAATTGCCGATGATTTCGGCGAGTTTTTCCTTGTCCTTGCCGAGCTTCGGCTGGAAATCGACTTCGACGCCGCGATCACGGAAGATCTGGACGGCGGTTTCAGACAATTCGTCGGATACGAGAACGCGAGGTGCCATGACGAGGCCTCCTTCAGAGAGTTCGTTTGAAGAAAATGATGAGAATTGCGGGGCTCTGCCGGTCAGGCGGAGCCGAAATCGTCCAGGATCAGGCGGCAGCCTTGGCGAGAGACGCCTTCTGCGTCTCGTAGGCAAAGGTGAGCCACGGCATCAGTGCTGCCATGTCAGCGGTCTCGATCGTCGCACCGGCCCAGATGCGAAGGCCAGCCGGCGCATCACGGTAGGCACCGATATCGAAGGCGACACCCTGCTTTTCGAGGATGCTGGCAATACCCTTGGCAAACGCGGCCTGGGCATCGGCATCGAGTGCCGTGACTTCGGGATCCACGATCTTGATGCAGACCGAGGTGTTCGAACGCGTCGCATCGTCGACGGCCAGGTTGGCAATCCAGTCGTTTTCCTCGATGAAGTCGAAGATCACCTTGGCATTGGCATCGGCACGGGCGGTCAGGGCCTTGAGGCCGCCGATCGACTTTGCCCATTTCAGCGCATCGACATAGTCCTCGACGCAGAGCATCGACGGCGTGTTGATGGTTTCACCGACGAAGATGCCTTCGATCAGTTTGCCGCCCGAGGTCATGCGGAAGATCTTCGGCAGTGGCCAGGCCGGTACATAGGTCGTCAGGCGCTCGACAGCACGCGGGCTGAGGATGATCACGCCGTGACCGCCCTCGCCGCCCAGAACCTTCTGCCAGGAGAAGGTGGTGACATCGAGCTTGGAGAAGTCCAGGTCCTGCGCGAAGGCGGCCGAGGTGGCGTCGCAGATCGTCAGGCCCTTGCGATTATCAGGGATGAAGTCGGCATTCGGGACGCGCACGCCCGAGGTCGTGCCGTTCCAGGTGAAAACGACATCGCGGTCGAAGTCGACGGCGGCGAGATCCGGCAGCAGGCCGTAATCGGCATTGAACTTGCGGACATCGGCAAGCTTCAGCTGCTTCACCACATCGGTGACCCAGCCGGCGCCGAAGCTTTCCCAGGAAAGCATGTCCACGCCACGTTCCCCGAGCAGCGACCACATGGCCATTTCAACGGCGCCCGTGTCGGAGGCCGGAACGATGCCGATGCGGTAGTCAGCGGGAACGTTGAGAATTTCGCGGGTAAGGTCGATGGCCAGCTTCAGCTTTTCCTTGCCGACCTTGGCGCGGTGCGAGCGACCGAGCGGGGCATCGGAAAGCGCATCGAGCGACCAACCGGGACGCTTCGAGCAGGGGCCAGACGAAAAATGAGAGTTTGCCGGACGCGCGGCGGGGGCGACGATATCAGCCATATAGATACCCTTCCAGGTAATTAGCCTCTCGTTGGGGAGAGGTGTCCCGCCGTCGGAACTACTCCTGTCGCCCATGTCAGTCAAGCGGGTCTTTGTCGCATGAGGAGAAATTTTTGTTCCGTCTGCGCCGCCACAGCGACGGGCTGAAACGCAAAAGGGCTGCCCTAAGGCAGCCCTGTGCATGATCGCGGAATGGATCTTACTTGTAGACAGGCAGCTCTGCCGGCGGCTGGTAGGCCACAGGCGTTTCGCAACCACCGAAGACATAACGCGCGCCAGCATGGACGCTGTGGCTGTTGAAGCCCTTGTCGTAGCCGGGGCCGCCGTTCAGAGCGTAGCCGAACATGTCGCCGCCGGCTGTGTGACGGAAGCGATAACCGACATCGGCCTTGACGTTGCAGGTTACATCGATCGAGGCGCCGGCCATCAGCTGATAGGCGAAGCGCCAGCTGCCTGCGCCGTGATGCTCGACGGTTGCGTCACAGTTGGACGAGTTGTTGTCCGCACACGAAGTGTTGCGAAGCTTGTCCCACTTTACGTAGGAACCGCCGATACCACCGCCGATATAGGGCGTGAAATACGCATAAGTGCCGAGGTCGACATAGGCGTTGGCCATCAGCGTGTAGGCGCGCATCGACGTGATGTCGCGCGAGGTGCATGCGGTCGAAACGCCGCAGGAGCCGCGGGTCGAACCGTTGAAGTCGGCCTTGGTCAGGTAATCAAACGTCAAGTCCGTGCGCAGATAGCTGTTGATCTGGTAACCGACACCGCCGCCGACCCAGAAGCTGTCCTTGATCGAGGACGTGGCGAAATCGACCTGGTTATTGTTGCTGCCCTGAAAATAGTTGGCGCCGCGCAGCTTGTTGAAGCTGTAGCCAAGATCGCCGCGCAGGTACCAGCCGGAGGCTTCCGCAACGGCAACCTCGGGAGCATCGACATAAACGGGCTGCGGTTCAGGCTGATAGACATCGGCGGCGTAGGCGGCCGAGCTGGCAAGCAGTGCGGCCGTTGCCACGGCAAGAATGGTTTTCGTCATAACAGGATACTCCAAATCCCAGCGTTGTCGCGTCAGGCTGTCGCAGACCCAACATCCTGAATTGGGACAGATAATGGAGTGGAAAGGTTAAGTTCGGATTAACTACAGATCTTAACTTTAGACATTATCTATTTGCTTACCTTGATACTTGTGGCGGGACGACAGAGCGGAAACAAAATGCGGCCCCGCAGGGCCGCATTTCAGTATCTCGCCGGTGTGTCCGCGGAATGCTCAGGCGGCGTGGCGCACCGAGCCGGAGCGCTCGGCTCCCAGCGTAAACAGCCCGAGCCGCTGGTCCATTTCCGCGGCCTCGCCCGCGAGACGATGGATGGCGGCAGTCGTCTCCTCGACCATGGCGGCATTCTGCTGTGTCATCGCATCGAGCTGGTTCACCGAGGTGTTGATGTCGACCAGCGTTTGCGCCTCTTCACGGGTGGACTCCATGATCTCGGCGATATGGCTGTTGATCGACAGCACATGTGAGCCGATACCATCAAGCGCATTGCCGGCCTTTTCGACCAGCTTCACGCCGTGATCGACCTCGCCGCGAGATTTGGAGAGCAGACCGGCGATCTCCTTCGCCGCATTCGACGACCGCTGGGCGAGCTCGCGAACCTCCTGCGCGACAACGGCGAAGCCTTTGCCGCTCTCGCCCGCACGCGCCGCCTCGACGCCGGCATTGAGCGCAAGCAGATTGGTCTGGAAAGCGATCTCGTCGATCACCGAAACGATCTTATTGATCTCCATCGATGATCCCTGGATCGCCTCCATGGCAGCGATTGTATCGCGCATGATGTGACCGGACATCGCGGTATCGTCGCGCGCGGCCCGGGCGATCCGCTCGGCTTCCTCGGCCCGCGCGATCTGTACCTTGACCGCACCGGTGATCTCCTGGATTGCCGTGGCGGCCTGCGAGATCGCAGCCGCCTGCCGCTCGGTCCGTTCGGCGAGCTGGTCGGCACCCGCCCGCATCTCCTCGGAGCCTTCACGGACGGCGACCGAATTACCGCCGATACCGCCAAGCGTGGCGCTCAGTGTCTCGATCGCCTTGTTGAAGTTGGATCGCAGCGCCTCGAGATCGGCCGGAAAACGGGATTCGATGCGGAAGGCGAGATCGCCCGCGGCCAGCCTGTCCAGCCCCTGATCGAGGGTTTCGACCACGTCCTGCAGGGTTCGAGCTTCGCTGTCGCGCTCTTCCATACGCTGGCGGCGTTCCTCTTCGGCGCGCGCCCGTTCTTCCCGGCGCTCGGCAGATTGCCGCTGCTGCTCGATCAGCGCCAGGCGGAAGCGTTCGAGCGCCCGCGCCATGCTGCCGATCTCGTCGCGCCGCTCCTGGTTCGCAACGGGATGCTCGATTTCCCCATCGGCCACGGCACCGGTAAAGGCGACAAGACGGTCGAGCGGCGCGAACAATCGACGGGTAAAGACCCAGGTCGCGGCGGCAAGCACGCCGAGCGCGATCAGACCGGTCACGAACAGGATCGTCGCAATGCGGATCGAGCCGGCTTCGAGCTCGGCCGTTGTCAGGCTTTCCGTCACCACGAAGCTCTGGTCACCGAAGCCGATGCGCCGGCCATAGACCATGGCGGCACCTTCGGGACGTTCGCCGGACTGCACGGAAACGCCATCACCCGACATGGTGAAATCAGCCTTGATGTCGGTGAGTTTGCCGGAGGCATCAAGCGCGATCCCGGTCCCCTCGCCTGAAAGAATGGCGGCCTTCTGGCTGCTTCCGGCGACAATGCCCTTGGACAGAAGGTTCTCGAAGACATCGGCCTTCACCTGGAACATCAGGCTGCCCTTGTAACCACCGAGCTTGACGAAGGGTACGGCGAAATAAATGTCCGGGGCAGCCGGATCTGCCCCCACCGACAGGCCGGAGAAGTTGACGCCGACGACATCGTCGACCGCTGCTGCCGCCGCCTGCACCGACTGCTGGAAGACGCGCCCGAGGTTCGTCGCGGCATAACTTCCCTCCGCGAGATTTTCCCCGAAAGCAGCCCCCTTCCTGAAGGAGTAGATCACGTTCCCGTTCTGGTCGGCGATCAGCATGTCGCTGAAGCTCGTGCCTTCGAGGTAGGCAGCGATCTGGGCCTGCGTGGTCTCGTGCGTCGAATAATAGAAGCCACTCGGACCCTCAGGCTTCAGCAGCTTCTCGCGCTCGCCGGGCGGATTGGGATTTTCCGTGACGAAGACCCGCTGCAGTTCGGCTTTCGCGTCGCCCGTGCTTTTGCTGATCGTGTTCCAACCGCTCTTCAGTCCGGTCATCGACTGCTGCAGCGTCTCGATCTTGGCGATGGAGGCCGCCTGGTTTTCCAGGGCCTGGAGCTTCTCCGTCAGCATGTCGCCGCGGAAGGTCAACATGCTGGTCATCGCCTTCTCGGTCTGCTCGCCGAACAGCGCACTGGAGCTGCGATAGGCAAAGACGTTGAGGAGCGCGACGGTGATGAAAGTCAGAACGAGAAAGACCGCAATGACTTTGAACGAAAGCGAGTGGATGCGAGCTGTCATGATTGTTGTTCCCCTGAGCAGCCCGGCCAGAAGACCTGCGCCCATAGTTCATGGCCTGCCAATTCGAGTCGGCAGGCTCCCCTTATGCGGGAACAATCACCCTTGGCGCTTAATCGGGGGTAAAGATCTCAGGCTAAACCCTGTAATCCAGGGGGTCAGGCCGTCTGTTCGACGCCCTGTCTGAGACCTGCAAACAGTTCGACAGACCGTAGACGGGCGTCAAGGTCATGCACCGGCGTCGAGACGATCACCTCGTCGGGACGGACCGCCGCGAGGAAGCGCTCCAGTTTGTCCGATGCAGTTTTTCGCGAACCAACGATGGAATAACGCAGCGTATGTTCGACCCCGATGCGCTCGATATCGGTCCAGAAGCCCTCCATTGTGTCGACGGGACGCGGAAACGCCCGGCGGATGTTGCGTCGCAAATTGACGAACTGCTGCTGTGCCGAGGTGAAGAGGTGCGACGCCTCTGCATCCGTTTCGGCGATGGCTGCCATGACCCCGACCATGACGTACGGCTTCTGCAGGCCCGCCGAGGGCTGGAAGCGTTCGCGATAGATCTCGACGGCTTCGAGGAGCTGATCGGGCGCAAAATGCGAGGCGAAGGCATAAGGCAGCCCCAGCGCCGCGGCGAGATGCGCGCTGTAGAGACTGGAACCGAGGAGCCAGATCGGCACATGGCTGTTCATGCCGGGCACGGCGATCAAACCGGCTTCTTCATCCGGAGTCCCGAGCAGTCGCTGCAATTCGATGATGTCATGGGGGAAGCTCTCAGCCCCCGCCTCCATGTTGCGGCGAAGTGCGCGTGCCGTGCGCATGTCAGTGCCCGGAGCTCGACCGAGTCCGAGCTCTATGCGCCCCGGATAAAGCGCCTCCAGCGTTCCGAACTGTTCCGCGATCACCAGCGGCGAGTGATTGGGCAGCATGATGCCGCCCGAACCGACGCGGATCGTCTGCGTGCCGGCAGCGACATGCGAAATGACGAGCGCGGTGGCGGCGCTTGCGATACCGGGCATGCCATGATGTTCAGCCAGCCAGAAGCGACGGTATCCGTTTTTCTCCGCCACTTGGGCAAGCCGCCGCGACGCATCCAGCGCTTCGCGCACACTATGCCCCTCGGCAATGGGGGAGAGGTCGAGAATGGAAAACGGTATCATGTCGGCGGCCTTTGGTCTGTGAGACCTATCATGTAGGGAGAGCCGAACAGGCGCCCAAGAGGTGACGATGATAAATTATAATCACTTCGTTTGTTTTTGCTTTGTTCACATTTCAGTGGCACTCCTGCCCTGACCTGCACTAGGATTTGGGCATGACCTCAACGATTCGCATCATCGGCATCGATCCGGGCCTGCGCCGCTGTGGCTGGGGCGTGATCGAGACACTCGGCAACTCGCTGCGTTTCGTTGCTTCGGGTACGGTCACCTCCGATGGCGACATGGACCTTGCATCACGTCTCTGCCAATTGCATGACGGCTTGGCCGAAGTGGTCCATGCCTACAAACCCGACGAAGCGGCCGTCGAACAGACCTTCGTCAACAAGGACGCGGTGGCCACCCTGAAGCTCGGTCAGGCACGTGGCATCGCGATGCTGGTCCCTGCCCGCGCTGGGTTGCCGGTTGCCGAATACGCCCCGAATGCCGTGAAAAAAGCCGTCATCGGCGTCGGCCATGGCGAAAAGGCACAGATCCACATGATGCTGAAGATCCTGATGCCGAAGGCCGAATTCAAGGGCAATGACGCGGCCGATGCCCTAGCCATCGCCATCTGTCATGCCCATAATCGCGGCGGTGATCGCATGCGAAAGGTGCTGGCCTCCGCCTGATTTGTTCTTGACTTGTTCCGCCTGTAAGATTTATTCTTACCTGATCGGAGGCGAGCCATGCGTGTGACATCAAAAGGTCAGGTAACCATTCCCCGCGATCTGCGTGAACTCATCGGCATCGAGCCGAATTCCGAAGTCGTGTTTACCGTCGAGGACGGCCGCTTGATGCTGACGCCGAAAAACGGAGCCGAGGCCCAGCAAGAAAAGACGCGCTTGGCAGGCCTGATGGAAGCATTGGCGCGACTGGAAGGGACCGGCGATCCGGAAATCAATGCAGACACGCTGATGCAGATGACCAGGGATCGCTGAACGATGGCTGTTATGGTCGACACCAACGTGCTGGTGGACGTCGCGGTGCGCGATCCAATATGGCTCGCCTGGTCGCGTGGCCAGTTGATGCGGCTGGCAAAAGACGAGCCGCTTGTCATCAACCCGATCATCTATTCGGAGTTTTCGGTACGATATTCCGATCGCGATGAAGTCGAGGAATTGCTTCCGCCGTCAGATTTCCACCGGGAAAACCTGCCCTGGGCAGCCGCTTTCGCAGCCGGCGTGGCCTTTCGCATCTATCGCCGCGCCGGCGTAGGACGTGATCGGGTTCTCCCCGACTTCCTCATCGGCGCCCACGCCGCGATCCGCAATCACAAGATCCTGACAAGAGACCCCAAGGGCTATCGCACCTACTTTCCCGACGTGCCCCTCATCTCCCCCGAAACCCATCCCCTGTAACGCGACGGACGCATCCATGATCGGCAAACTCAAAGGCACCATCGACGAAATCGGCGACGATTACGTCCTCGTCGATGTCCACGGCGTCTGCTACGTCGCGCATTGCTCGGCCCGCACCCTGTCGCGCATCGGCTCTGCCGGTGAAGCCGTCGTCCTGTTCATCGAGACCTATGTGCGCGAAGACCAGCTGAAACTCTTCGGCTTCATGAGCGCGCTAGAGCGCGAGTGGTTCAACCTCTTGCAAAGCGTGCAAGGTGTCGGCGCCAAGGTGGCGCTCGCCGTCCTCTCGACGCTCACCCCATCGGAACTGGCGACTGCGATCGCGCTGCAGGACAAGGCTGCAATCTCCCGCGCACCCGGCGTCGGCCCGAAGGTCGCGCTGCGCCTCGTCACAGAGCTGAAGAACAAGGCACCCGCCTTTGCCGGCGAGGCCGCCGCCAATATCGGCCTCAAGCAGGAACTTGGCGAAGGCGTGGCCTCCGCCCCCGTCGCCGATGCTGTCTCGGCGCTCACCAATCTCGGCTATTCCCGCGAACAGGCTGCAAACGCGATCGCAGCAGCCTTGAAGAACGGCGGCGAAGGGGCTGACAGCGCCAAGTTGATCCGGCTGGGGCTGAAGGAGCTGTCGCGGTGATCACTCCGACAAAATTGATGCCTGCGGAAATTTCGAGTATAGTCGGAAAAATCGAAAAATGTCGGAGTGCTCGATGAAGGTCTGGGAAGCTACCATGTCGGCCAAGGGCCAGATCACTATTCCCAAGGAGGTGCGTGAGCTTTTGAAGCTGAACCCAGGAGATCAGATGGTCTATAGCGTTGTCGACGGAGAAATCGTCATCACGCCGAAGAACATCGACATGAAGGATCTGGCGGGTTTTCTGGGGACCCCGCCCAACGGGCGCGCGACATTGGAAGAGATTGACGAAGCGGTCATCCGGACGGCGGGCGCAAACGCGCTGCTCACCGGAGGCGACGATCCCTCGGACATCGCGGCATGACCCTGGTCGGCCTCGATACCAACATCGTTATCCGGCTTTTGACAAATGACGATCCTGACCAACGACGACTTGCCTTGCGTTTTGCCGAAGGGCTCGGGAAGGACTATCTCGCCTTTCTCCCACTGATCTGCGTATTGGAACTGGACTGGGCACTGCGCTCGCAACTCGGCTATTCGAGACGGGACGCATCAGCGGCCATCGCCAAGCTCCTGCAGGTTCGGGGACTGACGATTGAAAGTCACGATCTGGTCGTCAAGGCGCTGCGACACGTCGAACAGAAAAACGCCGACTTTGCCGATGCCTTGATTGCGGCCCGATCTCTTCAAGAAGGCTGCGCCTCCATAAAGACCTTCGACAAACGCGCCGCCTCCCGCGTGCCCGGCATGGAACTTCTCGCATGAACACAAACAACCCGATCCTGACGCCGGAAAAGCGTGGCGAAGACCTGGACGCGGCGCTGCGCCCGCAGACGCTCGACGACTTTACCGGTCAGGCCGAGGCGCGCGCCAATCTGAAGATCTTCATCGAGGCGGCAAAGAACCGGGGCGAGGCGCTGGACCATGTGCTCTTCGTTGGCCCTCCCGGTCTTGGCAAGACGACGCTCGCCCAGATCATGGCCAAGGAGCTCGGCGTCAACTTCCGCTCGACCTCGGGGCCCGTCATAGCCAAGGCCGGCGACCTCGCGGCCCTTCTGACCAATCTCGAAGAGCGCGACGTGCTCTTCATCGACGAAATCCATCGCTTGAGCCCCGCCGTCGAGGAAATCCTCTATCCGGCCATGGAGGATTTCCAGCTCGACCTGATCATCGGCGAAGGCCCGGCAGCCCGGTCGGTGAAGATCGACCTGTCGAAGTTCACGCTGGTGGCCGCAACCACGCGCCTCGGCCTTTTGACGACCCCGCTGCGCGACCGTTTCGGCATCCCTGTCAGGCTGAATTTCTACACCGTCGAGGAACTGGAATCGATTGTCCGTCGCGGCGCCCGGCTCCTCAACCTGCCGATGACCGAGGACGGCGCCCGTGAAGTCGCCCGCCGCGCGCGCGGCACGCCACGCATCGCCGGTCGCCTGCTCCGCCGCGTCCGCGACTTCGCCGAAGTCGCCCGCGCCGAGGCCGTCACTCGCCAGATCGCCGACGAAGCCCTGACGCGGCTCAATGTCGACAATATGGGCCTCGACCAGCTCGACATGCGCTACCTCTCGATGATCGCCGTCAATTTCGGCGGCGGCCCTGTCGGCATCGAAACCATCGCCGCAGGCCTGTCGGAACCGCGCGATGCGATCGAGGACATCATCGAGCCCTACATGATCCAGCAGGGCTTCATCCAGCGCACCCCGCGTGGCCGTGTTTTGACGGCCACCGCCTGGAAACACCTCGGCATGACCCCGCCCAAGGATCTCGAAGCCGCACAATTCAGGCTGACGCTTGAGGATGACTGAACCCGTGTCGAAACGCACCCTGATCACCATCAAGGACGGCAAGCGGCGCTTCAACCATCGCATCGCGGGCCTTGCCTTCCGCGACGGCCATGTGCTGGTCCACCGCGCCACGCACGAGACCTTCTGGACCTTTCCGGGCGGTCGGGCAGAGATCGGCGAGACCTCGTCCAAGACGCTGGTGCGTGAAATGCAGGAGGAGCTGGGTGTGACCGCAGAGGTCCGCGAGCTGCTCTGGATCGTCGAAAACTTCTTCGACTACGAGCAAAAGGCCTGGCACGAACTCGGGCTCTACTATCGGATGGAGATTCCCGAAGTCTTCCCCTTCCATGCGACCGAAATCATCCACCGCAACGAGGACGGCAAGAACAGCCTTGAGTTCAAATGGGTGCCGGCCACGCGGGATGCGCTGATCGCACTCGACATACCGCCCTACTTTATCGCCGACGAGATCGAGAACCTGCCGACATCTCCAAAACACATCGTCTGGCACGACGGGGATCTCGACCGGTCATGAGCGCCCTTCGCTTCGTCCGCAAGCTCGCCTATGCCAACATGCTCGCCAATGATCGCCTGCATGAGGCAGTTTCGCAGCTGGAGGCCGGAGAATTCGAGGCACCCCGCACGAGCTTCTTTCCCTCGCGCGTCGCGACACTCAATCATATCCTGATCATCGACTGGTTCTATGTCGACGCGCTTGAAGGCGGTGATCTTGGCCCGAAGGCATGGGCCGATCAGATCCCGTTTCCGGACCGGACCGAACTCCGCGCAGCGCAATTTGGCATCCGACCGGCGGCTGCTCGCCTTTTGTTTGGCCCTGAATCATGAAAACCTCGACCGCCCTGTGAGTATTCACCGCGGAGGGCGCATCCAGGTGGAGCGCTGCGACGACGTGCTCTCCCACCTCTTCCAGCACCAGACCCATCATCGCGGCCAGGCGCATGCCATGCTGGCTGGCACAAGCATCAAGCCACCACAGATCGATGAGTTCATCGTCGCCGATGACGCGGCAAGTCGTTCGGATGTTCTTCAGCGTCTCGGGATGACAGAAGCGCAGGTCATGAACCCGGGCGAAGTCTGACAACGCGGTCGCAACGGATCTGCGGGGCGCGTGCATCAGACAATCTGCATATCATAATGACGCCACATGCCAGCCCCTTTTCCGTCCATATACGCCAGTAATGAGGCGGCGGACCTAAGGTTAAGTGCGGCCCCTTAAGTCGACGCAATGAGTAATTCCTGAATTCACAGTCAGCATACGCCCGGCGTTTGCGGAAATGGTTCCGCACGTCTGTAAAACTGGACAGAAGGAGGAAGTGGGGGCCTCGCACAACCTGAAGGATTCCCGTTATGGGCCTCATGTACCTTATCGATACTTTACGCCTCGATCCAGTCGCCTCCATCAAGACGGGGTTGCGCATCGTCCACTTCATAGGCCTTGCCTTGGGCCTGGGGGCGGCAACCGTTCTCGACCTGATGATCCTGAAGTTTTTCCTAAAGGGCAAGGTGACGAGCGACCAGTGGAACGTCTTCCATTTCGGTTCCCGCATCGTCAATGCCGGCTTGATCCTCCTGTGGATTACAGGCCTTGGCTTTCTCGCCTATTACAGCGCCTTCGATCCGATCCGGCTCGAGAATGAAAAGGTCTGGGCCAAAATGACGATCGTCCTCATCCTGACGATCAACGGGGTCTTCCTGCACATGGCCGTACTCCCCAAGGTAAAAGCGCAGATCGGGCGCTCGCTCCTCGACGGAATGTCGACCGGACAGCGCAGCCTGTTCTTTGCCTCAGGCGCCCTGTCGGCCACCTCCTGGTACGTGCCCCTGCTTCTCGGGGCGATGCCGCAGCTCAATTTCGTCGTCCCGATGACGACGATCCTGCTTGCCTATGCCCTGCTGCTCACGCTGGCCTTGCTGGCGACGCAGCTCATGCTTCTGGCGCTCGGTGACGACCAGCGATCCGAACACCCATCCAGCCTGCGCGATCGGTCGGAACCCGTCATGGGGCTTGCCTGATCACGACTGAAACGGAAGGCCGGCGCTCAAGGGCCGGCCTTTCTATCTGGCCCAAGCGGATAGCCGAGCAGGCGCAATCCTGGTTTGCGAAGCTCCTGCACTTTCTGCTATGCGCCTGAAGACAAAATCACCGGGGCAGGCACCAAGCAGTGCACGCCCATGCAGGACCAGGGACGGCAATGTCTTCGATGGAAATATCGCTCTCCGGCAGACTAACTGCAGACGGCCATCACCTGACCCAGCGCGTCTACTATGAAGACACCGATTTTTCCGGTGCCGTCTATCATGCCCGTTACCTCCATTTCATGGAGCGCGCCCGGACAGACTATCTGCGCTGCCTCGGCGTCGAGCAATCGACCCTTTTCGAGACATCCGACGAGGGCCTCGCCTTCATGGTTCATCGGATGGAGATCGATTTCAAAGCCCCTGCCCGCATGGATGATATCATCACTGTCGTGACGCGAACGGAGAAGGCCGGGGGCGCCAAGATGATCCTGCAACAGGAGATCCGCCGCACGGATCAGTTGCTGATCGCGGCAAAGGTCGTGATCGCTGTCGTCAATCGCAACGGCCGCCCCAGACGCCTGCCGGACGATCTCGCCAGGCAGTTCCTCACCTGACTTCACAAAGCCCTGAGCGAGCTCTGCGGTAACCCCTTTTTAACCTTAATCGGGTCTTACTCGGAGGCTGGAAGTTTGTGCATCGCACGCCTTCCTTTGACCAAATTTTCATACCAGAAGCACTCTGGGAGCTAAGGCGGGAAAAGGGTTTCGGCGGCTGCGACCGCAAACATTTTCCACCAGTAGAGCTCATGTCACCGCCCGGTCCAACCCACCGGGCGTTTGGATTTCGGGGAATTGAAGGCGATGGAACAAGTTGGAATGGCTGCAGCAGCGCATGATGTGAGCCTTTGGGGCCTCTTCATGCAGGCAGGCCTGATCGTCAAGCTGGTCATGATCGGCTTGGTGGCCGCCTCCGTCTGGACCTGGGCAATCGTCATCGACAAGTATGTGAGCTATGCCCGCGCGCGACGCCAGTTCGACCAGTTCGAACAGGTCTTCTGGTCCGGCCAGTCGCTGGAAGAGCTGTATCGCACGCTTGCCGAGCGCAGCAACACCGGCCTTGCCGCCATCTTCGTCGCCGCCATGCGCGAATGGAAGAAGAGCTTCGAGCGCGGCGCCCGTTCACCGATCGGCCTGCAGATGCGCATCGACCGCGCCATGGATGTGACCATGGCACGCGAATCCGAAGCGCTCGAATCGCGCCTGTCGTCTCTGGCCACCATCGGTTCGGCCGGCCCCTTCATCGGCCTTTTCGGTACCGTCATCGGTATCATGACCTCCTTCCAGGCAATTGCCGGCTCGAACAATGCAAGCCTTGCAGTCGTCGCCCCCGGTATCGCCGAAGCACTGCTCGCAACCGCCATCGGCCTGATCGCCGCTATCCCGGCCGTCATCGCCTACAACAAGTTCTCCGGTGAGGCCGGCAAGCTCGCATCCCGCATGGAAGGCTTTGCAGACGAATTCTCGGCCATCCTGTCGCGCCAGATCGACGAGAAGCTGCAGCCGCGCCAGGCAGCACAGTAAGGCCCGGAAGGCAGGAGACGCATCATGGGTATGTCGGTTGGATCAGGGAGCAAGGGTGGCGGACGCCGCGGACGGCGGGGCGGCAAGCGCGCGCTCGTGAGCGAAATCAACGTCACGCCGTTCGTCGACGTCGTCCTCGTTCTGCTGATCATCTTCATGGTCGCAGCCCCGATGATGACCGTTGGCGTGCCGATCGACCTGCCGCAGACCCAGGCCCAGGCGATGAGCAGCGAAAATCAGCCGATCACCGTCTCGGTCAATCCGGCCGGCGAGATCTATCTGCAGGAAACGGCGATCCCGATTGAGGAAGTCGTCCCGAAACTGCAGGCGATAGCCACCACCGGCTACAGTGAACGCATCTTCGTGCGCGCCGATACCGCCGCCACCTACGGCATCGTCATGCAGGTCATGGCGCGGATCTCGGCCGCAGGTTTCACCAATATTGGTCTTGTGACCCTGCAGGAACAGCAGAACTGATCGGACGGACATGAAGGGCAGCCTCTTCACATCCTCGCTTCTGCACACTCTGGCGCTCTCGGCGGCGCTGGTGAGCCTCGGCTCGCCCGCAAAACTCGAATTTGCCCCCATGGAAACGCTCCCGGTCGATATCGTTCCGATCGAGGAGTTCACCCAGATCCAGAAGGGTTCGACAGACGCGCCGCTGGCGGAGAAATCCGCACCCGTGCCGACCCAGAAGCCGGCGATTGCCGAGCCCGCCGAAAATATCGGTGACAACGACGTCGATCTGAAATCACCACCGACCCCCTCCAAGCGTCCGGTCGAACAGGAAGTCGCGGCCGCGCCAAAGAAGGTCGAGACACCGGCGCCGACGCCTGATCCAAAGGCGAACGAGGTGAAGGAAGTGGTCAAGGAAGACACGGCCCCGCCGCCGGAGCCGGAACCCCAGCCCACTGAGCCCCAACCCGCGGAAGAAGCTGTAGCCGAAGAGATCCCCCTGCCCGAGCAGGCGCCGATCCCGGCTGCGCGTCCGAAGCCCGAGATCGCCAAGCCGGCGGAAAAGAAGCCGGCGCCCAAGCCTGATGCCAAGCAGGACACCAAGGCGCAGGAAACGGCGAAATCCAAACCGCAGATGGAAAGCGACTTCAACGCCGACGAAGTGGCAGCCCTTCTCAACAAGACGGATGCTGCCGGCGGTGGTGCGAAACGCTCCACCGATCAGGAAGCACTCGGCGGCCGCACCGATACCGGCGGCTCGAAACTGAGCCAGAGCGAACTGGACGCGCTGCGTGGCGTCATCCAGGACAACTGGCTGATCACGCCGGGTATGGCGGACGCCGCCGACGTGCGCGTCCGCGTCACTTTCCGCCTCGACCAGAATGGCGCCCTGATCGGCGAACCAGAGGCGACTGCCACTGGCGGCTCGCCCTCGGCCCAGCAGGTCCTCATGAGCGGCGCCGTGCGCGCCGTGCGCAAGTCCGCCCCCTTCACCAATCTGCCCCCGGACAAATACGACGCTTGGTCTGAAGTTGTCGTCAATTTCGACCCCAGCGAACTGATGTAAGAGCTGAAAGGCTTGATAAGCATGAAAACTCTCCTCCTCCGAATTCTGCTGGTCTGTGCCGGCATGGCATCTGCCTTCGTGGCGCCTGCAAACGCAGCCGTTGAAATCAACATCAACCGCGGCAACGTCCAGCCGCTGCCGATCGCCATCACCGACTTCATCTCGGCAGACGGCATAGGCGCGCAGATCTCTGCAGTCGTGGAAGCCGACTTGAAGCGCTCGGGCCTCTTCGCCCCGGTCAACCGTGCCGCTTTCATCGAGCGGATCCAGAACCCTGACCAGGCACCGCGCTTTCCCGACTGGACAGCCCTGAAGGCCGAGGCCCTGGTGGTCGGCCGCATCGTGCGTGAACCCGATGGCCGCCTGCGCGCCGAATTCCGCCTCTGGGATACCTTCGGTGGCCAGCAGATGACCGGCCAGCAGTTCTTCACCGATCCGAAGAACTGGCGCCGCGTCGCCCACATGATCGCCGACGCGATCTATGAGCGCATCACCGGCGAAAAAGGCTATTTCGACACCCGTGTCGTCTTCGTCTCGGAGAGCGGCCCCAAGACCGACCGCAAGCGCCAGCTGGCCATCATGGACCAGGACGGCGAGAACATCCGCATGCTGACCAACAGCAACGACATCGTCCTGACGCCGCGCTTCTCGCCGAGCCGCCAGGAAATCACCTACATGTCGTTCGAAGGCCAGCAGCCGCGCGTCTATCTCCTGCAGCTGGAAACCGGCGCCCGTGAAGTCGTCGGCAATTTCCCCGGCATGACCTTTGCGCCACGCTTCTCTCCCGATGGCCAGCGGGTCATCATGAGCCTGCAGCAGGACGGCAACGCCAACATCTACACGATGGACCTGCGCTCGCGCACCACGACACGCCTGACGAATACGGCCGCGATTGACACATCGCCGTCCTACTCGCCTGACGGAAGCCAGATCGTCTTCGAAAGCGACCGTGGCGGCCGCCAGCAACTTTATGTCATGGGTGCCGACGGCTCCGGCCAGCGTCGTATCTCCTTCGGTGACGGTTCCTACTCGACACCGGTATGGTCGCCCCGCGGCGATCTGATCGCCTTCACCAAGCAGTCCGGCGGCAAGTTCTCGATCGGCGTCATGAAGACCGACGGTTCCGGCGAGCGCATCCTGACCACGGGCTTCCACAACGAAGGCCCGACCTGGGCACCGAACGGCCGCGTGCTGATGTTCTTCCGCCAGAACGCTGGCGCCGGTGGACCGCAGCTCTACTCGATCGACCTTACGGGCTACAACGAGCAATTGGTGAAGACGCCATCCTTCGCCTCCGACCCGGCCTGGTCGCCGCTGATGGAATAGTGACTGGAAAGAGGCGCATTTGCGCCTCTTTCTCGCCTCAAAGGCCCTGCAATTGCACTGTTTCTGACGAGAATTAACGCTTCGTTCACTATAATTGTTGGAAGCCGGTTAACCGCGATTGGTTATGCTCCGGCAACCCTAACAGAGAATTCAAGGAGACCGGCGATGAGCCGCATTCATTCCCCGGCCAAGAGCCGCCTGCAGAAGATGGCAACCAATCCGGCCATGGTCGCGTTTGCCGTGGCCCTCGCCCTTGCCGGCTGCGCCAACAAGAAGAACCTGCCGAACAGCGCCGGCGAACTCGGTCTCGGCGCCGGTGGCGCTGGTGCCGCCACCCCGGGCTCTGCCCAGGACTTCACCGTCAACGTTGGCGACCGCATCTTCTTCGACACCGACTCGACCGCCATCCGCGCCGATGCCGCCCAGACGCTCGATCGTCAGGCACAGTGGCTGCAGCGTTATCCGAACTACGCAATCACGATCGAAGGTCACGCCGACGAGCGCGGCACGCGCGAATACAACCTCGCACTCGGTGCCCGCCGTGCAGCGGCGACCCGCGACTACCTCGCACAGCGTGGCGTTCCGGCTCAGCGCCTGAAGACCATTTCCTACGGCAAGGAACGTCCGGTCGCGGTTTGCGACGACATTTCCTGCTGGTCGCAAAACCGCCGCGCCGTCACCGTTCTGGGTGGCGCCGGCATGTGATCCGGTTCACACCGGCATCACCAGAGCTTGAAGGCGGCCCTTGGGCCGCCTTTTACATTTCTCCATACTTTGGCCGAACTTGGTTGCTTTTTGCAGGCAATTGGGAAAACTCCTGTCGGCGCTGGTTCGGCGCAATTCGTCGCGAAAACAGGAAGAAGGAACATGAACAAACTTGTGATGGCCGCTCTGCTTGCGACGGCCTCGCTGACGGGACTGAGCGGAACTGCAAACGCATTTCAGCTGTTTCCGAATGTCCAGCTCGGCCAGAAAGCTGCGCCCGGGCATACGCCGAAGGCCGAAGTCCAGTTCGCTCAGGCGACGGATCCGACTTTGCGTGTCCAGCAGCTTGAGGAAGAAATCCGTGCCCTGAACGGGCGGATCGAGGAAATGACCTTCCAGCTTCTGCAAATGCAGGAAGCCATCCGCAAGCAGCAGGAAGACAACGAATTCCGCTTCCAGGATCTCGAAAAGAAGAGCGGCTCGCTGACCCGTCCTGCGAACGGCGACGGACAGCAGGATTCGGTTGCTGAAATCATCACCGAAACCCCGGACGTCGGCGTAACCGCCGACGCTTCCGGTCTCGGCCAGTCGCCAGGCACGGCACCCGGCGAACAGACGCTGGGCTCCATAGCGCTCGACGAAAACGGAATGCCCGTAACGGCCACGCTCAATCAGGATGCATTGAACAACAGCTCGACCGCCCTGCCCGGCGTCGATACCGGCGTTACGGCACCCTCGGCGACGCCGCAGTCCGCGCCGCAGCAGACCGCCTCGCTCAATTCCGAGAGCGACGTCTACCAGATTGCCTATGCCCATGTGCTGTCAGGCGACTATTCGCTGGCCGAAAGCGAGTTCCGCGATTTCATCGCGGCCTATCCGAGCAGCGCCAGAATCGCCGACGCCAATTTCTGGCTCGGTGAAGCGCTCTATTCTCAGGGCAACTACAACGAAGCGGCCAAGACCTTCCTCAATGCCCATCAGACCTACAACACATCGCCGAAGGCGCCTGAGATGCTGCTGAAGCTCGGCATGTCGCTCGCCGCCCTCGACAATAACGAGACGGCCTGCGCAACGCTGCGTGAAGTCTCCAAGCGTTACCCCAAGGCTTCCCGCGCTGTCGTCTCCAAGGTTGCGAGCGAGCAGAAACGCCTCGGCTGCTGATGAGCGCCCCCCTCGCGGCAGGCTCTTTACTGCCCGAACTTACGCCCGAAGCCGCGATCCAAGAATTTCTCGTCTCGCTCAGCCGTCCCATGCGCCTTCTCGTTGCCGTATCCGGTGGCAGCGATTCGCTCGGACTTCTCTTGTTCCTGAAGCGCGCGATCGACCGGCAGGCATATCCCCACCGCCACACACTCTCCGCCGCAACGATCGATCATGGCCTGAGGCCGGAAGCTGCCGACGAGGCCGGCGAGGTCGCGGAGCTCTGCCGAGAACTCGGTATCGAGCATCGGATCGAGCGCTGGACGGGCAACAAACCGGGGAGCGGCCTGCCCGCTGCCGCTCGCGCAGCGCGTTACCGGTTACTCGCGCATGCAGCAGGCAACCTCAAGGCCGATGCGATCGTCACCGGCCACACGCTGGACGATCAGATCGAGACCGTGGCCATGCGCGCGGATCGCTCTGCAGACGCAGTCCTCGGTCTGAGCGGCATGGCGCCGGCTACGCTTTATGCAGGCCACCTGTGGATCCTCCGCCCGTTTCTGCGCACACGTCGCACAGCGATCCGCAGCTGTCTTGAGGCCGATGGCCGGAGCTGGATCGATGACCCGAGCAATGACGACCCCCGCTACGAGCGGGTCCGGACCCGGCGCGCGGCTCAGACACTCGATGCAGCAACGATCGACGCTGCCGTCGGACAAAGAACATCGCTTTCGGCAAAAGCAGCAGACTGGCTGAAGCGCCATGCGACTGCTGGCCCCGCAATGCTGGTGAGCGTGTCGCTGGATGCCTCCAGACATTTGGAGAAAGGGATCCGCGATCATGCCCTCGGCGCACTCGTAGCCGTGCTCGGTGGTAAGCCGCATCGTCCCGGTGCCGACAGCCTCGCGCGGCTCAGCCTCAAACTGGACGACGGCTCGGATTTTCGCCTGACCCTGTCGGGTACCCTGGTCATTCGACTGCGCGACCGGCTCCATCTCGTGCGCGAAAGGCGCGGTCTTTTGCCGCTGTCGCTTGCGCCCGGTGCGACCGGCATCTGGGACGGCCGCTACACAATCGTGAATTCGAGCGACAGCGAGATCACGGTTACGGGCGGTCCGGCAACCATAATCGACGCCACCTTACCCGGCTCGATCCGCTCTGCACTGCAGGAAAATGCACCACAAATCATTGAAAACAAAAAGGTTCGACACACTGAGGGCGCAGCCGTGACGGCAACCCCGCGGCTCTCGCTCTATGGCGACTTCATGCCCTGTTTTGACCAGCCATTGGCCGACATGATTGCCACGTTGATAGGCGTGGATCCGAGCCCCGCATGTCCGATTTAAGACTTATTGACGGAAAACGATCTGCGACGCCCCGTTTGCCTTGGCAAGGATGCGGCGCGATCCTATGTTAGAGAGTAATTCTGCGGGGCTTCGTCCCGCACCACAGGTTCGGGGAGTTCAATGAACCCAAATTTTCGCAATTTCGCGCTCTGGGCGATTATCGCACTGTTGCTGATCGCGCTCTTCAGCATGTTCCAGACCTCGCCGTCGCAGACGGCCTCCAGCGAGGTTCCCTACTCGCAGTTCCTCCGCGAGGTGGATGCGGGGCGCGTGCGTGAAGTGACGGTCACTGGCAACCGCGTTCTGGGCAAGTATGTCGAGTCTGGAACGGCGTTCCAGACCTACGCACCCGTGGTCGACGACAACCTGTTGACCAAGCTGGAAGCCAAGAACGTCATGATCGTGGCCCGCCCCGAAACGGACGGCTCCTCCGGTTTCCTGAGCTATATCGGCACGCTTCTCCCCATGCTGCTGATTCTCGGCGTCTGGCTCTTCTTCATGCGTCAGATGCAGGGTGGCTCCCGCGGTGCCATGGGCTTCGGCAAGTCCAAGGCGAAGCTGCTCACCGAAGCGCATGGCCGCGTCACCTTTGATGACGTGGCTGGCGTTGACGAAGCCAAGCAGGACCTGGAAGAAATCGTAGAATTCCTGCGTGACCCGCAGAAGTTCCAGCGTCTCGGCGGCAAGATCCCGCGCGGCGTGCTGCTCGTAGGCCCTCCGGGCACGGGTAAGACGCTGCTCGCCCGCTCGGTTGCCGGCGAAGCCAACGTCCCCTTCTTCACCATTTCCGGTTCTGACTTCGTCGAAATGTTCGTCGGCGTCGGCGCAAGCCGCGTCCGCGACATGTTCGAACAGGCCAAGAAGAATGCGCCCTGCATCATCTTCATCGACGAAATCGACGCCGTCGGTCGCCATCGTGGCGCCGGTCTCGGCGGCGGCAACGACGAACGCGAGCAGACGCTGAACCAGCTGCTGGTCGAGATGGACGGCTTTGAAGCCAACGAAGGCATCATCCTGATCGCCGCGACCAACCGTCCCGACGTTCTCGACCCTGCTCTTCTGCGTCCGGGCCGTTTCGACCGTCAGGTTGTCGTGCCGAACCCTGACATCATCGGCCGCGAGCGCATCCTCAAGGTGCACGCACGCAACGTGCCGCTGGCCCCGAATGTCGACCTAAAGGTTCTTGCACGTGGTACGCCCGGCTTCTCCGGTGCGGATCTGATGAACCTCGTCAACGAAGCCGCCCTGATGGCCGCCCGCCGCAACAAGCGCGTCGTCACCATGTCGGAATTCGAAGACGCCAAGGACAAGATCATGATGGGCGCGGAACGTCGCTCCTCCGCCATGACCGAAGCCGAAAAGAAGCTGACTGCCTATCATGAAGCCGGCCACGCCATTACCGCTCTGCAGGTACCGGCAGCCGACCCACTTCACAAGGCGACCATCATCCCGCGCGGCCGTGCTCTCGGCATGGTCATGCAGCTCCCCGAGGGCGACCGCTACTCGATGAGCTACAAGTGGATGGTCTCGCGCCTCGTCATCATGATGGGTGGCCGCGTCGCTGAAGAACTGACCTTCGGCAAGGAGAACATCACTTCGGGCGCCTCCTCCGACATCGAGCAGGCAACCAAGCTGGCCCGCGCCATGGTCACCCAGTGGGGCTTCTCGGATGTCCTCGGCCAGGTCGCCTATGGTGAGAACCAGCAGGAAGTCTTCCTTGGTCATTCGGTCTCGCAGTCGAAGAACGTCTCGGAATCGACCGCCCAGAAGATCGACATGGAAGTGCGTCGCCTGATCGACGAAGCCTATACCGAGGCCCGCCGCATCCTGACCGACCACCACGATGCATTCGTAGCGATCGCCGAAGGCCTGCTCGAATACGAGACGCTCTCGGGCGAAGAGATCAAGGCCCTCATCCGCGGCGAGAAGCCGTCCCGCGACAGCGGTGACGACAGCACACCGAGCCGTGGCTCCGCCGTGCCCTCGACCGGCCGCAAGGACGCACCGAAGGGTGGCGAACCGGAAGGCGGGCTGGAACCCCAGCCGCACTGATCGGACGCGATAGAGATCAAGCGAAAGGCCACTCCTCACGGAGTGGCCTTTTTTGTATGCAACGGACCTTGGCCGCAAAATCCGGTGGATGACCCTTCCGGCAGTAACGGCATGTAATGAGCTTTAGCGCTATTTTACGTGTTCTTCGTCGCGTTCTATGGCATGAGCAGCCAACCGCGGGCCCCTGCACGATCGCCTGTGCTGATCACGTGCAGCGACCGCCAGCGAAATGGACTTGAAGGAACACTTGATGACACGTCGTTACTTCGGCACGGACGGTATTCGCGGCCTCTCCAACCGCTTCCCCATGACACCCGACCTCGCCATGCGTGTCGGCATTGCCGCCGGCACGATCTTCCGCCGCGGCGGACACCGCCACCGGGTGGTGATCGGCAAGGATACGCGCCTCTCCGGCTACATGCTGGAAAACGCCATGGTCGCGGGTTTCACGGCAGCCGGCCTCGATGCCTTCGTTCTCGGCCCGATCCCGACGCCCGCCGTCGCCATGCTGACGCGCTCGCTGCGCTGCGACCTCGGCGTGATGATCTCCGCCTCGCACAATCCCTTCGCCGACAATGGCATCAAGCTCTTCGGCCCCGACGGCTACAAACTGTCGGACGAGCTTGAGCAGCAGATCGAGGAACTGCTCGAGAAGGACCTCTATGGCCAGCTCGCAGCCCCCAACGACATCGGCCGTGCGAAGCGCATCGACGGCGTGCATGACCGCTACGTTGAATTCGCCAAGCGCACCCTGCCCCGCGACGTGACGCTGCACGGTCTGCGCGTTGCCATCGACTGTGCCAACGGCGCCGCCTACAAGGTAGCGCCCGCAGCCCTCTGGGAGCTCGGTGCTGACGTTGTCACCATCGGCGACGAGCCGAACGGCACGAATATCAACCTGGAATGCGGCTCGACCCATCCGGACGCCCTGCAGAAGAAGGTCCATGAAACCCGCGCCGACATCGGTATCGCACTCGATGGCGACGCCGACCGCGTCATCATCGTCGACGAAAACGGCACCGTCATTGACGGCGATCAGCTGATGGCGGTCGTTGCCGAAACCTGGGCGCAGGATGGGCTGCTGCGTGGCGGCGGCATCGTCGCGACCGTCATGTCGAACCTCGGCCTGGAACGCTTCCTCGGCGACAAGGGCCTGACGCTTGCCCGCACCAAGGTCGGCGACCGCTATGTCGTCGAGCACATGCGCAACCACGACTTCAACGTTGGCGGCGAACAGTCCGGCCATATCGTGCTGGCCGACCACGGCACGACCGGCGACGGCCTTGTGGCTGCCCTGCAGATCCTGGCAGCGGTCAAGCGCACCGGCAAGACGGTCAGCGAGCTCTGCCACCGATTCGAGCCTGTACCGCAGCTCCTGCGCAATGTCCGCTTCTCCGGCGGCAAGCCCTTGGAAGACGCCGTCGTCAAGCAGGCCATCGCTGACGCGGAGGCAGAGCTTGCCAAATCCGGGCGTCTGGTGATCCGCCCCTCGGGCACCGAGCCGTTGATCCGCGTGATGGCTGAAGGCGACGACCGCGCCCAGGTCGAGCGCATCGTCAACGAACTCGTCGACGTCATCGCAAGCGTGCGCAGCGCCGCTGCCTGAGCCGATGCAGGGACCCTGAATTGCAAAAAGCCCGGCTGCGATGCAGCCGGGCTTTTGTTTGTCTCGATAGGTCCAGACGATCAGGCCGAGAGTTTCGCCATGACTTCGTCGGAGACTTCGAAGTTCGAATAGACGTTCTGCACGTCGTCATCGTCTTCGAGTGTGTCGATGAGCTTCATCAGCGAGGTCGCCTTTTCTTCATCGACTTCGATCGTGTTCTGCGGCTTCCAGATTGCCTTGACGGTTTCCGCGCCACCGAGCACGGCTTCGAGCGCCTTGGACACTTCGTTCATGTCTTCGAAGGCGCAGTAGATCGTATGCCCGTCTTCATCCGACACCACGTCTTCGGCACCGGCTTCGATCGCCGCTTCCATCACCTTGTCGGCATCGCCGACGGAGGCTTTGTAGGTGATTTCGCCGACATGGTCGAAGGAGAAGGACACCGAACCGGTTTCGCCGAGTGCACCACCTGCCTTGGAGAAGGTCGAGCGAACGACGGAGGCCGTGCGGTTGCGGTTGTCGGTCAGAGTCTCGACGATGACGGCAACGCCGCCAGGGCCATAGCCTTCATAGCGGATCGCGTCATAGGTCTCGGCATCGGCACCGGACGCCTTCTTGATGGCGCGCTCGATGTTGTCCTTCGGCATCGACTGCGCCTTGGCGTTCTGCACGGCGAGGCGAAGTGCGGCATTCATCGCAGGGTCGGGCAGACCGGTCTTTGCGGCAACGGTGATTTCGCGCGCAAGCTTGGAGAACATCTTCGAACGGATACCGTCCTGCTTGCCCTTGCGGTGCATGATGTTTTTGAACTGTGAATGGCCAGCCATGGCACCCCTGATCAGGTCTGTTTGTGGGAATGGCCGCCTTATAAGGGCGAAAGCCAGCTGTTTCAAGGCCGCTACAGCGGTTCAAAAAGCCGGAACAAGTGCCTGCCCAACTCGTTGCTGTGAGCACACACGACAAGGAGATAGAACATGGCAAGTTTCAGCGAAGCCCGCGAAAATCCCGTCGAACAGCTTTGGGATGAAATCGACAATGTCCATGCCGGCATGCTTGGCCTGATGGGTGGCAACATGCACATGCAGCCGATGGCCCCGAATGCGGACCGCAAGCGCAACACCATCTGGTTCTTCACCAAGACCGATAGCCATCTTGTGCAGGCCCTGCGTCCCGGCAGCCGCGCTCACTTCTGCGTCGTTGGCAAGGATCATGACTATCACGCCTGCCTCGCAGGCACGTTGGTCGAGAACAAGGATCCGGCGAAGATCGACGAATACTGGAACTCGGTCGTTGCTGCCTGGTACGAGGGTGGAAAGTCCGATCCGACGCTGACGCTTCTGGAACTCAAGCTGGACGACGGCGAGATCTGGGCGTCCACCAACAGCTCGCTGAAGTTCGGCTGGGAAATCGCCAAGGCGAACATGAGTGACGATAAACTGCCTGACGTCGGCGTGCACCGCGAGGTGCGCTTCGCCTGAGGCCCATAGGGGATCCTAAACCCCCTGCAAGACCAGAATCAGCGGCTTCTTCGGCAATGTCCGCATGGACACCGTGAAGCCGCGATTCTCCGAGATCTGCGTATCGAAACCATCGTCGAACATCGACAGGAAAGTCTCGATCGGCGGACCACGACGATGCATGGGCAGGATCACTGCGGAGCGCAGACGCTGCACGATCCGGCTCATGCTGTCCGCCCCGAGCGTCAGACCCCCATCCACCGGCACCATGACGATATCAAGTCGGCCGATCTCGCCGTAATGGGTGTCGGTCAATTCGTGATGCAGATGCCCGAGATGGCCAATGCAGAGGCCGGCGACTTCGATGATAAAGATCGAGTTGCCGTTCGACTCCATGGTGCCGCCCCAGCTTCTGATGTCCGTCGGCACGTTTCGGACATAGGCATCGCCAACGACCAGGCGATGCTCGATGGGTTCGCCCGGCTGGGCTTCGTTCCAGCCTTGCAGGACAGCCCCGATCGCCGGATCCGGGTTGAGGGTATAGTGGCTCGAATGCGCCTTGTTCATCGTTACCACGTCAGGCGTGCGCGACGTGCGAAGCCAGCCGTTGAAATCGGTGGCAATCGAGATGCCGGCTGGCGTGTCGATCTGGAAAGTCGAATGGCCGACGAAGGTGATGACCACGTCTTCCTGCACCTGCGCCAGCGTCAATGCGGGAGCACCGGAGGATGAAGGCGTGAAGTTGGCGTACTGAACCTTGGGAATTTTCTCGGCGATCAATTGGCACTGGCTGACCTGCGGTCGCTGTGCCTCTTGCGCCAAGGCACCACCGGCCAGAGCCGACAGTACCATCGTGGACAACACCAGTCTCAGCATCATGCCGCTCCCTGCATCCCATCCAGATCAGAAATGCGAGCATGAGGCAGCTTATCCCTTGGGTAAAGGCACAAGACCGAGCCGCGCTTGTCAATTTGCCGTTATCGCAGGCGCAGAAGATACCCTGTTCCGAGGCGGGAGACTTAATCGAACCTTAAGCGCTGCTGGTCAATCTTCGCACCCACGCGGGGCCTGCATCCTGCGACAGACATCTGGAGAGGACATCCCATGCCGGCGGCGCAAGCCTTATTCGACCACGACACCCAGACCACCGGCTATGCCCTACTGGATTGTATAGAAGCAGCCCTCAACGAGGATTTCAGCAAACTGCCGTCCGGCTCGGACGCACTGGACCGCGCCGTCGCGCGCCTGATTGCGCGCTGTCAGGAACGGTCGGGCGCTCAACTGAAGGACGTTGTCGAGATCTCGGTCAACGTCAACGAAACGGCCACCATGTCGGCCAATCTGCTTTACGATCTGAAGCAGGTCGACCACCGCACGCATGACATTGCCGCAGCGGCCGAAGAAATGGCGGCAACGGTGGATGAGATCGCCCGTCACGGCGAAGAGATTTCTGGCGGCACGCGACGCGCGGGCGCCGCCTGTGACGAGGCTCGGCAGTCAGCCATGGACACACGCACGACCATGGAGGGCATCAACCGGGCTCTTGGCGATGCCTCCGACCGGATCGCCTCGATCCACACCTTGGGTTCGCGCATTTCAGAGATCGCTGCCAACATCAAGAAGATCGCGTCCCAGACCAATATGCTCGCGATCAATGCGGCCGTCGAAGCGGCACGCGCCGGCGAGGCTGGGCGCGGTTTTGCCGTCGTCGCTTCGGAAGTGAAGGCGCTTTCCGACCGCACGGCCAATGCGACAACGGAGATTTCCAAGATCGTTATGGATCTTGAGCAGGGCCTGACCTCGATGAACGAGGCGATGTCCGTCAGCCGAAGCTCTGCAAGTGCCGGCACGACTGCCCTCGACAAGCTTTCAACCCGGCTCGCGGATGCCCTGCGCCAGGTCAACGAGAGCGCCGATAGCGCAGCCCAGATCGCAAGCGGTCTCGTCGAGCAGAAGGCGGCCTCTTCGAGCGTGGCAAACGGGATTACCCATATCGCCACGAGCGCCGGCGACGCGACCCGCCAACTCGGCCGGGTCATGGATGCGATCGCCAGTGCCCAGGCTGGCCTCGACAGGCGGCTGAAGGTTCTGGCCGAGGAAGACATCCCCGGCAAGGTCGTTCTGCTGGCGCAATCGGACCATGTGATCTGGAAACGGCGCCTGGCCAACATGATGGTGGGCCGCGACAGGCTCGATCCTCGGGAACTGGCCGACCACAAGAACTGCCGCCTCGGCAAATGGTATCTCGGCGCACGCACGACGCACCTTGGCCAGGACAGCGACTTCCTTTCGCTGGACGAACCACATTGCCGGGTGCACGAGCACGGACTGGAAGCCGTCCGCTGCTACAACGCTGGTGACATCGGTTCGGCGCTAAAGCAGTTGCAATGCGTCGAGGTCGCGTCCAGCGAAGTCTTGCAGAAGCTGGGAAGGTTGGAGCGCAAGACGTCGCGCCATTGATGACTCCGTCGCCATCATGACACTCGATCCCGCCGTCAGGCCCAGAAGGGCGGGATCGTCTCGGCGAGCCGCGGCCCGAGCCGGAGTGGCGCAATCTTTTCGGCAAGCCCCGTGCTGTCGGAGATCTCGACACCCACGCCACAGATCGTAGCGGGGCCGCTTGCCGCCTCGAAGCGGCCCTTGGGCATCTTCGAGATGAAGCGGTTCAGCGGCTCTTCCTTCTCCATGCCGAGCGAGGAGTCATAATCACCGCACATGCCGGCATCCGACATATAGGCCGTACCACCGTTCAGGATCTGGTGGTCGGCGGTCGGCACATGGGTGTGGGTGCCGACGACAAAGCTAGCACGGCCATCAACGAAATGTCCGAAGCACTGCTTCTCGCTGGTCGCTTCGGCATGGAAATCGAATACGATGACGTCTGCCTGCTCCTTCAGCGGGCAGGCAGCCAGGATCGTCTCGGCGGACTTGAAGGGATCGTCGAGCTCGGGATGCATGAACACCCGACCCATGATGTTGGCGACGAGCACGCGCGCACCGTTGCGCGCGTAGAAAAGGCCGGACCCCTTACCGGGCGTGCCGGACGGATAATTGGCCGGGCGCAGGAACTGGTCGTGCCGGGTGCAGAACGACACGGCCTCCTTCTGGTCCCAGACATGGTTGCCGGTCGTCACCACATCGGCACCGGCATTGATCGTCTCGAGATAGATGTCCTCGGTGATGCCGAAGCCACCAGCGGCGTTCTCGCCGTTGACGATAACGAAATCGAGCTTCAGGTCGGAGATCAGGCCCGGCAACCGCTCCCATACAGCCGTACGTCCGGTCTTGCCCACCATGTCTCCGAGGAACAGAAGTCGCATTTTCGTCCAATCACTCCATGAATCTTCTAAGGCCGCTCTCGGTCAGCACGGCTTCCAGCCGGACGTCATGGGCCTCATAGGGCACTTCTGCCACCTCCTGACAGTCGAATGCAATGCCGATCAGCCGCGGATGCCGGCCTTTTTCCCTGAGACGGGCGATCGCCCTGTCATAATGACCCGCACCATAGCCGATCCGGTTGCCCCCGGCATCGAATGCCGACAGAGGTACCAGAAGCAGATCGGGATCGAGCACCGCAGCTTCCGGGCCTGGCCCACGGGTGCCAAAACCGGTATCGACGAGTTCCGCGCCGGCTGCGAGTTCGCGGAAGACAATCGTCTCCTTGTCGAGAACGACAGGCAGGCAGAGCCGCGCACCCCGGGCCTTCAGCCGTGCCATCAGCGGGCGAATATCCGCCTCGGAACGGATCGGGAAGAAACCGGAGACGACGAGCCCAGGCTCCAGCGAAAGATCGTCTCCCGCAAGTTCCGCCATGGCAAGACTGTGCTCCAGTCTCATCTCCGCCGGGATCGCGTCCCGGACCGCCAGCCGCGCCTTCCGGATCTCGGCCTTCAACTCCCGCTTTTCTACCATCACAAGGCTCTTTTCTTCCAGCCACACCAGATTTGGGGAGGCAGCCCAACAGAAAATCGTGTTTTTGCGCTTGGTCAAGCCTGTTTCGAAAACCCCTAAAAAACCAAGGATTAACTCAAAGCGCTTAGACTTACGTCCAAGTCAACGACCAAAGGCCATTCCCAATGCAGATCTTTTCGCGCTTCGGCATCACGAAAACAATCACCGCCACGACGGTCCTGATCCTGATCGCGGCACTCGGAGCCGTCGCATGGGTCATCTCCGGCAGCATCGAAACCCGCATCCAGCAGCAGGCGATTTCCGGCCAGGATGCAAGTCTTCGCACGGCGGCCACGATCATCGAACGGGATCTGCCCGGCACGACCGTGACATGGGCCGCAGACGGCAATGTCCAGCGCATCGTCATGGAAGCCATTCCGGCTGAATTCACCGAGCACGGCATGATCGACGTCATCGGCCGCATGACCGGCCAGACGGCCACGATCTTTGCATGGGATGCAGAAAGCAAGGACTTCTGGCGCCGCACCACCAACATCATCAAGCCGGATGGCAACCGCGCCGTCGGCACCGCACTCGGCCAGACCGGGGCTGTCTATCCCTATTCCGTTAAGGGCGAGATCTATCGCGGCGAAGCCGTCATCCTTGAGACGCCATACTACACGATCTATCAGCCAATCTTCTCGCCGGCCGGAGATGTGCTTGGCATTCTCTATGCCGGCGTGCGCAAGGCCGACATCAACAGTATCGCAACCGAGATGACCTATGCGATCGGCACAACTGCGCTGATCGTGCTTCTGATCGCCGCAACGCTGATCACCCTTCTCGTCCGTCGCATCATTGGCTCCCTGCCGCGCCTGACGGCCGTTGCAGACCGTCTCGCCTCCGGCCAGCTCGAAACCGAGGTGCCGGATCAGGACCTGAAGAATGAGGTCGGCGCACTTGCGCGTGCAATCAACGTCTTCCGTGAAAGCGCCATCCAGAAAATTGAGGTCGAGCGCCGCGCGGCTGAAGCAGCAGCCCAAGGAGATCAGGAACGTGCCGAGAGTGAGCGCGCCAAGGCCGAAGATGCGCGTCTCGTTCAGGAAGCCGTTGATGCCCTCGCCGACGGACTGAACCGCCTGAGCGACGGCGACCTGACTGTTCGCATCGATCGCGCCTTCACTGGAAACCTCGACCGTCTGCGCGTCGACTTCAACGCCTCTGTCGAGAAGCTTAGCAGCACGCTTGCCGAAATCCGCGACGAAACCTCGGGCATCGAAGCGAGCTCGGCCGAGATGCGCTCCGCGACCGACGACCTGTCGAAGCGCACCGAACAGCAGGCTGCCTCTCTGGAAGAGACATCCGCCGCCCTTGAGGAGATCACATCGACCGTGCGTGGCTCGTCGGCCAAGGCAGACGAAGCTGCAACCATGGCGACCAAGGCGCGCCAGAGCACAGAGAACTCCAGCAAGGTCGTGTCCAACGCAATCGAGGCCATGAGCCGCATCGAGCAGGCGTCGAGCGAGATTTCGAAGATCATCAACGTCATCGACGAAATCGCCTTCCAGACCAACCTCTTGGCGCTTAATGCCGGCGTCGAGGCAGCGCGCGCCGGTGAAGCCGGCAAGGGCTTTGCCGTCGTCGCCCAGGAAGTCCGTGAACTCGCCCAGCGTTCGGCCAATGCGGCCAAGGACATCAAGGCGCTAATCAACAAGTCGGGTGAAGCCGTCGCCGGCGGCGTGTCGCTGGTCCAGCAGACCGGCTCGGCACTCTCAGAGATCTCCAACCAGGTGGCCGTCATCAACGACCACATCACGTCGATCGCCTCGGCTGCCCGTGAGCAGTCCACGGCGCTGAACGAGATCAATGGCTCGGTCAACCACATGGACCAGTTCACCCAGAAGAACGCCGCCATGGTGGAAGAGGCGACCGCCGTGACCCACCGTCTGGCCGACAGCGCCCGCAATCTGGCGAGTTTCGTCGCGCAGTTCCGTGTCGCAGGCGGCGCAGCCTCCTCGAACCGCGCTCCCGCGCCGAGCTACACTGCACCAACACCAACGGCCCGTCCCGCAGCACGCCCGGCTCAGGCTCAGGCCGAGACGCGCCCAGTAGCCTCCCCGGCTCGCCGCATGGTCGGCAACCTCGCCAAGGCCTTCGGTGGCGGCAGCACGGCGGCCGCCACCTCGCAGGACAATTGGGAAGAATTCTAATCCCAGGAACCGATCAAAAAGAAAAGCCGTCGCGAGTGATCGCGGCGGCTTTTTGCATCATATCTTATCAGAAGAGGAAGGTGCGATCCACGGCAACCGATGGAGATTTACGATCCTGGGTGCCTACAAACGTAGGTGGGCGCCATATGTCCGAGCCCACGGGCCCGGCCAGGGACAGCTCCCTTTGGATCGAGTATGGCCCCAGGGATTGTGGTTCCTGTCGTGAGGCGCAGATCGCAACTCAGATATAGGCGCTTCGCGGGCACTGCGCCAGTGGGCTCGAAAAATAGTCCTTAAGCCTGAGGCTGGGGAGCGGGCCGCTGGGTCAGTTTGCGGGTGATGCCGTTCAAGCGATCTGCAAGGTCTGATATCGCATGCGCCACCGCCTCCTCGCGATGATGCACGCCTGACAGGACTGTATCGCGCCCCTCGCGGAAACCGGCGAGCTCCGCCTCGGCTGCGGCAAGCCGACGATTGATCTCGGCCATCTCGTCCATGACCATGATCCCGGCCATGACGGTAATCCTCAGATCGCCGATCTCACCGAACTGTCCCTTGAGATGGCCGACATAACGATCGAACTCGCTCGCGAGCTCAGTCAGATGGGCTTCCTGCCCCTCCTCGCACGCCATGCGATAGGCTTTTCCGTCGATCGTGACTGTGACCTGCGCCATCGGCGTTCCAACTCTCTTCTACGCGTGGTGCTCCCGCACCTTATGCAAACAAGCGCCCCGCGGCCCGAATTTTACCGATCGAGCACCGCGCGGATCGTTTCCATCGCCGTCACCAGTCGACGCGAGACCTCACGGTTGACCTCTTCGAGCCGGTTGGCCCGGAATTCCGACTGGTCAAGTTCCTGAGCAAGGCGGGCGCGATCGGCATGCACGCGCCGCACCTCGCCATCGATCTCCATACTCTCGCGCTCCGCATCGAAACGCATGTCGACGGCGTTCTCGAGCCCGGCGACAGCCTGCCGCAGCGCCGCGAGCGCGGCATCCACCGAATTTTCCGCCGGCATTCTCTTGCCCCTGCCTCAGTGAAGTCTGTTCGCTACACGAATCGTCACGGCCGCCCCGATCATGTGAGCCGGGACAGTAAGCCCCGCCCTTGGCACGCGTCAATAAAGCGCACGCCTCCGGAAGTAGCCAATTCTGTGGAAGACTGTCTCGTTCTTGCCGCTCCGTAAGTCATCTGCCGCCGTCGCACAGGAAAGAGGCAAAGAGATGTTTTCTTCATCCCGGAAACGCCGCAACCCGGCCCATTTGTTGACTTGCGCGATGCACCTGCTAAGGATCACCCCCGTTCAGACGGCCCGTCCCGGCAGGCCGTGTCTCGAAGCCCCGGAACAAGCGGATAAGCCATGATTTCTCCCGAAAAACATCAGCGGATGGCGAATGCGATCCGTTTCCTCGCCATGGATGCAGTGGAAAAGGCCAATTCCGGCCACCCCGGCATGCCCATGGGCTGCGCCGATGTCGCGACCGTTCTTTTCACCCGCTACCTGAGCTTCGATCCGAAGAACCCGCTCTGGCCAGACCGCGACCGTTTCGTGCTTTCGGCCGGTCACGGCTCGATGCTGATCTACTCTCTCCTCTATTTGACCGGTTATGAGGACATGACGATCGAGGACATCAAGTCCTTCCGTCAGCTTGGCGCAAAGACTGCCGGCCACCCGGAATACGGCCACGCCTCGGGCATAGAGACCACGACCGGTCCGCTCGGTCAGGGCATTGCCACGGCCGTCGGCATGGCGCTCGCCGAGAAGAAGCTCGCAGACGAGTTCGGCTCGGAGCTGCAGGATCACTATACCTATGTGCTCGCAGGCGACGGCTGCCTCATGGAAGGCATCAGCCAGGAAGCGATCACGCTGGCAGGCCACCTGAAGCTGAACAAGCTGATCGTCTTCTGGGACGACAACGGCATCTCGATCGACGGCGCGATCTCGCTTGCCGACTCGACCGACCAGCACGCCCGCTTCCGCTCCGCCGGCTGGAACACGATCGCGATTGACGGCCATGATCCGGAAGCGATCGCCGCTGCCATCGAAACCGCCAAGGCCTCCGACAAGCCGACCATGATCGCCGCCAAGACCGTCATCGGCTTCGGCGCCCCGAACAAGGCCGGCACCCACAAGGTTCACGGCTCACCGCTCGGCGCCGACGAAATCGCCGCCACCCGTAAGGCGCTCGGCTGGAACGAGGAAGCCTTCTCGATCCCCGCCGACGTGCTTGACGCCTGGCGTCTGGCCGGCCTGCGCTCGACCAAGATCCGCAAGGATTGGGAAGCGCGTCTGGCGGCTGCCGATGCTGAGAAGCGCGCCGAGTTCAACCGCCGCTTCGCTGGCGAACTGCCGGGCACGCTCGCCGGTGCCGTCGACGCCTACAAGAAGAAGCTCGCTGAAACCAAGCCGACGGTTGCAACCCGCAAGGCTTCGGAAGATGCGCTCGAAGTCATCAACGGCGTCGTCACCGAAACGCTGGGCGGCTCGGCCGACCTGACCGGCTCGAACAACACCAAGACCAGCCAGACCAAGTCGATCACCCCGACCGACTTCTCCGGCCGTTACATCCATTACGGCATCCGCGAGCACGGCATGGCCGCTGCCATGAACGGCATCGCCCTGCATGGTGGCCTGATCCCCTATTCCGGTGGCTTCCTGATCTTCTCGGACTACTGCCGTCCGTCGATCCGCCTGGCTGCCCTGATGGGCATCCGCGTCATCCACGTCCTGACCCATGATTCCATCGGTCTTGGCGAAGACGGCCCGACGCACCAGCCGGTCGAGCACATGGCAGCGCTCCGCGCTATCCCGAACCTCCTGATGTTCCGCCCGGCAGACGCGACCGAAACGGTCGAGTGCTGGCAGGTGGCACTGGAGAACAAGGAGCGTCCGTCCGGCCTCGCCCTGACGCGTCAGAACCTGATCCCGGCCCGCACCGAGTATGAGGAGCGCAATCTTTGTGCTCAGGGTGCTTACGAGCTGATTTCGGCCAGCGACGCCAAGGTCTCGATCTTCGCCTCCGGTTCGGAAGTCGAGATCGCGATCAAGGCCCAGCAGCAGCTGGAAGCCAAGGGCATTCCGGCCCGCGTCGTCTCCGTTCCCTGCTTCGAACTCTTCTTCGAACAGGACGCCGACTACCAGGAAGCGATCATCGGTCATGCTGCGGTCAATATCGGGATCGAAGCCGGCATCCGCCAGGGCTGGGACGCCATCATCGGTTCCACCGGCACCTTCATCGGCATGAAGTCCTTCGGCGCCTCCGGCCCGGCCAAGGAACTCTACAAGCACTTCGGCATCACGGCGGACGCAGTCGTGGCAGCCGCCGAAGCCAAGCTTGCCTGACACCATCCCGCCAGGGCGTCCCCCCCCGGGGCGCCCTGACATTGCCCAAGAGCTCAATATTCAATCGGGAGTGCACCAATGACTGTGAAAGTTGCCATTAACGGCTTCGGCCGTATCGGACGTAACGTTCTCCGCGCCATCGTCGAATCCGGCCGCACCGACATCGAAGTCGTCGCCATCAACGATCTCGGCCCGGTCGAGACCAACGCGCATCTGCTGCGTTACGACTCGATCCACGGCAAGTTCCCGGCCACGGTCAAGGTCGATGGCGACACGATCATCATCGACGGCGGCAAGCCGATCAAGGTCACCGCGATCAAGGATCCGGCAACGCTTCCGCACAAGGAACTCGGCGTCGACATCGCCATGGAATGCACCGGCATCTTCACCTCGCGTGACAAGGCCGCCCTGCATCTCCAGGCTGGCGCCAAGCGCGTCATCGTTTCGGCTCCCGCCGATGGCGCTGACCTCACCGTCGTCTTCGGCGTCAACCACGACCAGCTGACCAAGGACCACCTGGTCATCTCCAACGCATCCTGCACGACGAACTGCCTGGTTCCGGTCGTCAAGACGCTCGACGACGCCGTCGGCATCGACCATGGCTTCATGACCACGATCCACTCCTACACGGGTGACCAGCCGACGCTCGACACCATGCACAAGGATCTCTACCGCGCCCGCGCGGCAGCGCTCTCCATGATCCCGACCTCGACGGGTGCCGCCAAGGCCGTCGGCCTGGTCCTGCCGCACCTCAAGGGCCGTCTCGACGGCACCTCGATCCGCGTGCCGACCCCGAACGTCTCGGTCGTCGACTTCAAGTTCGTCGCCAAGCGGAACACCACGGCTCAGGAAATCAACGACGCCATCATCGCCGCCTCGGATGGCGCGCTGAAGGGCATCCTCGGCTATACCGACGAGCCGCTGGTTTCGCGCGACTTCAACCACGACAGCCACTCGTCGATCTTCGCCCTCGACCAGACCAAGGTTCTCGAAGGCAACTTCGTGCGCATCCTGACCTGGTACGACAACGAGTGGGGCTTCTCGAACCGCATGTCGGATACGGCAGTGGCACTGGCCAAGCTCATCTGAGCTAGACCAACTGATCTCGCATGAAGGCGGGCCAGCAATGGCCCGCCTTTTTTTATTCCGGGCAGCTCCCCAAAACAGGCAGGAAAAATTGTTCCGCACGGGAACAATAAGCCGCCTCGTCAGTTGCCCCTACGAATTGTGGCGCAAATGCGGCCACCCTTGTGGTCGCTCCACCACATTCTGGCGCAGAACCTGCGCCTTCTCCCGGGGATTGTTTTGCCCCTGATGACATCGAAAGGATACCAGACCATTGGCTCTCACAACGACCGATCCCCATACAGCCGTCGCCGAAGATGCGATACCGGCGCCCGAAGGGCGGACCGAAATCATCGACACTGATTATGAGATCGGTCAAGACAACATCAACTTCCGCCGCCGTTTCGTCTTCGAGCTTGACATCCATAATGTCGTCTTCAGCGTCTCGGCTCTGTCAATCGTACTCTTTACCTTCCTGACGCTGGCCTTCCAGACCACGCTTGAACCAGCCTTCACGGGTCTCAGGAACTTCCTGACGAGCAATCTCGACTGGTTCTTCCTGCTGACCGGCAATGTCTTCGTGCTCGTCTGCATCGGCCTCATCCTCTCGCCGCTCGGGCGAATCCGTCTTGGCGGACCGGAAGCAACACCGGACTACGGCAATCTCGCTTGGTTCTCGATGCTCTTTGCCGCCGGCATGGGCATTGGCCTGATGTTCTACGGGGTCTCCGAGCCCATGGGGCATTTCACGGCAGCGCTGGGTGGACCGGTCTTCGAAGACGGCGTTCGCACGGACTGGGCACCGCTGAATGGCGCTGTCGGCGATCCGGAAGCAGCCCGCCGCCTTGCCATGGCCGCCACGATCTTCCACTGGGGCCTGCATCCCTGGGCGATCTATGCTGTCGTCGCGCTTGCGCTGGCCCTGTTCTCCTTCAACAAGGGCTTGCCGCTCACCTTGCGTTCGGTCTTCTACCCGATCTTTGGCGAGCGCGTCTGGGGCTGGCCGGGCCATGTGATCGACATTCTCGCGGTCTTTGCCACCATCTTCGGCCTGTCGACTTCGCTGGGCATCGGAGCCCAGCAGGCCAGTGCCGGCCTGGAATTCCTTTTCGGCATTCCCTCAACGGAAACCACGATGATCCTGCTCGTGCTCGCCATCACCTGCATTGCCATCGCGTCGGTGGTTGCCGGCATGGACAAGGGCGTGAAACTTCTGTCGGAGGTCAACCTTGGTCTGGCAGCCCTGCTGCTGGTCTTCGTCATCGCCGTTGGCCCGACCATGCAAATCATCCAGGGCTTCTTCCTGAACCTCAAGGCCTATGCGACCTATCTGCCGGCTCTGGCCAATCCGTTCGGTCGAGAAGATACCAACTTCTCGCAGGGCTGGACGGCCTTCTACTGGGCCTGGTGGATCAGCTGGTCGCCGTTTGTCGGCATGTTCATCGCACGCGTCAGCCGTGGTCGCACAGTTCGCGGCCTTCTGACGGCAGTCCTGCTCATCCCCTCGCTTGTCTCCGTCCTCTGGATGACAGCGCTCGGCGGCACGGCGATCAGCCAGCTCGTCAATGACGGCCTGACCAGCGTTCAGGATGCAGCCCTTGAACTGCAGCTCTTCGAAATGCTTGCGCATCTGCCGATCACGGCGGTGACGTCCTTCATCGGCATCGTGCTCGTGATCGTCTTCTTCGTGACCTCGTCGGACTCCGGTTCGCTGGTCATCGACACGATTTCGGCAGGCGGCAAGGTCAATGCACCGGTCCCGCAACGCGTCTTCTGGGCGACTTTCGAAGGCCTGGTGGCCGTTGCCCTGCTTCTCGGCGGGGGTCTGGTGGCGCTCCAGGCCATGGCGGTCTCCACCGGCCTGCCCTTCGCGATCGTCTTGCTGGGCGCAAGCTATGCCTTGATCAAGGGCCTCTTGTCGGAACCTAGATAAAACTAAGTTAGGGCGGATTTAAAAATTTAAATCCGCCCTAATATCATCATGATCCCATTCCATTTTCTTCGTGCCATCCGGCAAATCTGAGTTTCATGAAATTGTCAGCCTGTAGGCATGTCGTTCGCGCAGACGCAATCGGTCTGACAGTCGCCATGCCTGTCGTAAAACGAGTGGGATCTCGGGGATTGGGAATAGGGCGAGAGGGGAAGAGGATTGAGTGAGTTCTACGCGGTCACCCTGGTTGCGACAGCCCTGGTTTTCCTGGCCGCTTTTTCGAGCCTCATAGCCTTCCGCTTCGGTGCTCCGCTTCTCCTCCTGTTCCTGACCATCGGCCTCGGCGCCGGCGTCGATGGTCTCGGCATCGAGTTCTCGAACTTCCCGCTTGCCTACGTGATTGGCTCGCTCGCTCTGGCGGTCGTTCTTTTCGACTCCGGTTTCGGCACCTCGCTCCAGTCCTTCCGACTTTCGGCAGGCCCTGCCCTCACTCTGGCGACACTGGGAGTGCTGCTGACCACCCTTCTCGTCGGGGTCGCCGCGCATTTTCTGTTCGGCCTCAGCTATCTCGAAGGCATGTTGCTCGGCGCAATCCTTGGCTCAACCGACGCCGCAGCCGTGTTTTTCCTTCTCCGTATCGGCGGCATCAACATCCGCGACAGGGTTCGTTCCTCCCTGGAAGTCGAATCCGGCACCAACGACCCGATGGCAATCTTTCTCACCATCGCGCTCGTCGAACTGATTAGAAGCGGCAGCGGCTCCGAAGGACTGTCGCTCGAACTGCTCAGGCTCTTCATCGAACAGATGGGCATCGGCCTGATCCTTGGCCTCCTCGGTGGCGCCTCGATCGCCTTCATCTTGCGCAAGCTGCAGATCGAGCAGGGGCTGGCTCCGATTTTCATGCTGGCGATGGCGCTGATGATCTTCGCCTTCACCGGCCTGATCGGCGGCAGCGGCTTCCTCGCCGTCTACGTAGCCGGCATCTACGCAGGTTCGCGAAAACTGCCCTCAACGGTCTCGATCAAGCGCTTCCAGGACGGCATGACCTGGCTCGCCCAGATCATCATGTTCCTGGTCCTTGGACTGCTGGCGACCCCTTCGCAGTTCCCGGAAATCCTGCTGCCGGCAGTTCTGCTCGCTCTTTTCCTGGTCTTCATCGCCCGACCGATCGCTGTCTGGCTGTGTCTCTTGCCCTTCGACTTCACCCAGCGTGAAACCGGCTTCATCGCCTGGGTGGGCTTGCGCGGCGCGGTCTCGATCCTGCTCGGCATCGTGCCCGTCGTCGGAGCGATGGAAAACGGCCAGACCTTTTTCAACACGGCCTTCATCGTCGTCATGATCTCGCTCGTCCTGCAGGGCTGGACCATCAAGCCGCTCGCAAAACGCCTCGGCCTGATCATCCCGCCGCGCATCGGCGCGATCGACAAGGTCGAACTCGACCTGCCGGGGACGGCCAATCATGAGCTGCTGGCCTATCGTGTGGTCGCTGGCAGCCCCGTGTTGCGGGGCGAGCGCATCCCGCGCTGGGCCATGCCTTCGCTGGTCATTCGTGATGGCAAGTCGATGCGCTATCAATACGCTGGACGCCTGCGCGAGAATGATCAGGTCTATCTCTTCATCGCCCCCAGCTATTCGAAACTGCTCGACCGCCTGTTTGCAACCGAGGCACCCGTCGAAGAGGACGATGGAGAGTTCTTCGGCACCTTTGCCATTTCGCCCTCGACCCATGTCCGCGACCTCGACGAAGCCTATGGGCCTCTTTCGATCACAGACAGTGAACGCGGCAAGACGGTTGCCGAGATGATCACCCAGCGTCTCGGCGGTCGCGCCGATTATGCCGATCGCGTCCGTCTCGGCACCATCGTGCTCATTGTTCGCGATATAGACGAACATGGCCATATTGCCACGGTTGGCGTTTCCATGGAGCCGGTAGAGCCGGCGACCACCTGGCCGATCTTTCTCAACCTGCGTGAACTTGCCCTCGCGACCCGCGATTACCTGCGCCGCAAGCGGGCTGCAGCAAGAGGCGAAGTCGGCGGCGAAAAATGACGGCGCTCGCCTTGCGCCGTCACGCAAGCGGTGTAAGGTCCGGCCCGTCAGCCCCATTCAACAGCATTCAAGACGGGTAATTCCATGCCGGCTTTCAAGACACTCGACGATCTCACCGACATCGCAGGCAAGCGCGTGCTTGTCCGCGTCGACCTCAACGTTCCCGTCACCGACGGCAAGGTTTCCGACACGACGCGCATCGAGCGTGTGGCGCCGACGATCCTCGAACTGTCTGAAAAGGGCGCCAAGGTCATCCTGCTCGCGCATTTCGGTCGCCCAAAGGGTGAACCGGTTGCCGACCAGTCGCTGTCGCTGATTGCACCCGCAGTTGAGGAAGTGCTCGACCAGCGCGTCGCCTTCGCCTCCGACTGCATCGGCGCCCCGGCGGCAGATGCCATCGCCAAGATGGAAAATGGCGACATACTGCTCCTCGAAAACACCCGCTTCCACAAGGGCGAAGAGAAGAATACCCCGGAGTTTACCGCCGAGCTCGCCAAGAACGGCGACATCTATATCAACGACGCTTTCTCAGCCGCCCACCGCGCGCATGCCTCGACGGAAGGCCTCGCCCATCACCTTCCCGCCTATGCCGGCCGCACCATGCAGGCCGAGCTTGAAGCACTGGAAAAGGGCTTGGGACAGCCGACCCGCCCGGTCGTCGCCATCGTCGGCGGCGCCAAGGTCTCGACCAAGATCGATCTCCTGTCCAACCTCGTCACCAAGGTCGATGCGCTCGTCATCGGCGGCGGCATGGCCAATACCTTCATCGCCGCCCAGGGCATCGATGTCGGCAAGTCGCTTTGCGAGCACGACCTCGCCGACACCGCCCGCTCGATCATGGAAACGGCGAAGACCGCAGGCTGCGCCATCGTGCTTCCCGTCGACGGCGTTGTCGCTCGGGAATTCAAGGCAAACGCCGCCAACGAAACCGTCGATATCAACGCCATCCCCGCCGACGCGATGATGCTCGATGTCGGCCCGAAGTCGGTCGAGCTGATCATTGGCTGGATCGGCAAGGCCGCGACCCTGGTCTGGAACGGCCCGCTCGGCGCCTTCGAGATCGCCCCTTTCGACAAGGCGACGGTTTCTGCAGCCCTGCATGCCGCTGAACAGACCAGAGCTGGCAAGCTGGTTTCGGTCGCAGGTGGTGGCGACACGGTATCCGCCCTGAACCATGCCGAAGTCGCCGACGACTTTTCTTATGTGTCGACCGCCGGCGGCGCCTTCCTGGAATGGATGGAAGGCAAGGAACTGCCGGGCGTGGCTGTCCTCACCAAGGGCTGAACGACAGCGGCTCAACAGCCCGATATTTCGAATGAACCGCGTGCCTTCCGGGCGCGCGGTTTTTTCGTGCGTCATTGGGCCGTCGACAGAGACGTGTTACCATCCACCCAAGGGAACCTCGGTCACACGCAATGGGTTTGTATCGTGAAGAGGCGGATCGCGAAGAAGGCGTTGGATGGACCGCGCAACTCACGTCAATTGAAACGGGTTTAAAAATCTTTGAATTTTCAAACGATTGAAATGATTTCAATCGTTTCAATAGCTTAGCAGCCCATTTTCCCCTCGGGGAAGTTCTGTTATCGCCGAAGTCACCACGGTCCCGAGGGACCGAACAGGGTCAGGGAGTGACCGGACGGCCAGAGTGTCCGTCCTAAGAGCAAGACAACAGTCCGGCGCCATGCGCGCCATGATCGGGATAGGAGTGAGTTATGGTGGACGCGAAAATGTTGAACAAGATCACCTCGGCGCCCGGCTTCATCGCCGCGCTGGACCAGAGTGGGGGTTCGACACCCGGCGCCCTGCGCCTCTACGGCGTCGCCGAAACCGACTATAGCGGCGACGACGAGATGTACCGCCTGATCCACGCCATGCGCGTGCGCATCATGAAGGCACCGGCCTTCTCCGGCGACAAGGTCATCGGCGCGATCCTCTTTGAACGCACGATGGACGGCGATGTCGACGGCGAGCCCGTCCCGACCTTCCTTTGGGAGAAGCGCGGCGTCGTCCCCTTCCTCAAGATCGACAAGGGCCTGCTCGACGAAGAGAACGGCGTTCAGTTGATGAAGCCGATGCCCGACCTCGACGCGCTCCTGATCCGCGGCCGCGACAAGGGCATCTTCGGCACCAAGATGCGCTCGGTCATCGCCCATGCCGACAAGGCCGGCATCGCCGCCGTCGTCAAACAGCAATTCGAAGTCGCCCGCCAGATCATCGGCCAGGGTCTTGTGCCGATCGTCGAGCCGGAAGTCTCGATCAAGAGCCCGACCAAGGCCGAGGCCGAGGCAATCCTTCGCGATGCGATCGCGGCCGAGCTGGACAAGTTGCCATCCGGCGACAAGGTCATGCTGAAGCTGACCATTCCGACGGTCGCCGATTTCTACGCCCCGCTGATGTCCAACGCTGCCGTCGTGCGCGTCGTCGCACTTTCCGGCGGTTACAGCACTGCGGATGCCTGTGAGAAGCTGAGCCAGAACCACGGCATGATCGCAAGCTTCTCGCGTGCTCTGGCAGAGAAACTTCGCGTCTCGATGAGCGATGCCGAATTCAATGCGAGCATTGCCGGAACCATCGACCAGATCTATGCCGCAAGCGTCAACAAGGTCGGTGCGATCGCCGCCGAATAAGCATCGACCCCGGCCCTCGGTTGATCCGAGGCCGCACGCGAAATCTTGTCATCAGGACACGAAAGCCCGGCCATGTGCCGGGCTTCTTGCGTTATCAGGATGCGCTAGAATCCTCTGGAGCCATCATGCCGTCCCCTTCCCGCAGCATTCCCTTCGTCACCCTCGACGTTTTCACCGACACCCGCTTCTGCGGCAATCCGCTTGCCGTGATCACCGACGCCCGGGGCTTGAGCGATAAGGAGATGCAGGAGATTGCGGCCGAGTTCGGCTATTCCGAGACCACCTTCGTGCTGCCGCCTCAGGATCCAGGCAACACAGCAGAAGTCCGCATCTTCACACCGGTCACGGAAGTGCCCTTTGCCGGACATCCCAATGTCGGCACAGCTCACGCGCTGGCCATCGAGGGTAACGTCCTCGGCAAGCCTGTCGGAGGTCGCATCCGCTTCGAAGAGAAAGCAGGGCTCGTCGAGGTAAGCGTGAACCGTGGCGCAGACGGCATCGTGACGGGAACCACCATCCGGGCACCCGGGCCCCTGACAACAGGCGCATCGATTGCACCTGAGATCATGGCGCCGTGCATCGCCCTTGCGCCGGATGACATTGTCACCAGCCGGCACCAGCCCATATTCGCAAGCGTCGGCCTGAAATTCATTCTAATCGAGGTGGCAAACCTCGACGCGCTGGCAAGGGCTGCGTCTCGCCTGGAGCCGCTGACCGCCCTGAGGCAGATGCATGCCGACGAAGATTGCGACTGCGCCACCTTCCTCTACACCTGGGTCGGGCCGGACCATCTGCGTGCGCGCATGTTTGCACCGTTCGACAATGTGATCGAAGACCCGGCGACCGGCAGCGCATCGGCAGCCCTCGGCGCCTTCCTGACGACGCTCGCACCTGTAGCGGAAGAGCGACACATTCTCGTGGAACAGGGCGTGGAGATGGGACGCCGCAGCCTGATCAGGCTTGCCGTAGGGACAAGCAACGGCGCCTTCGACCATGTCGAGATCACCGGAAGCTCCGTTCTTGTCATGCGGGGTCAACTGGCGCTCTAGTTTCCCGGACAATAATACCCGCCGAAAACTTCGACGAGCGTACCTTGCCGCCTTAGCGCCACACGACTATATCAAAACCCGAGGACGACCTCCCCACAATGGGCCTGATTGACTGCGGGACGACCCGCCTGTTTTCCCGGAGGGAAGAACATGCGGAAGACCGCAGATCGTATTCGTCACGCAATAAGCTTTGAACTCATCGGACTGGGCCTGGTCATCCCGCTCGGCACCCTGGCATTCGCAATGCCCGCGAAAGACATCGGTGTCGTCGGTGTCGTCGGCGCGACCCTCGCGACCTTCTGGAACTATATCTACAATCTTGGATTCGACCACCTTCTGCGCCGACTTACCGGCACGACGCTGAAGACGGTGCCTGTGCGTGTCCTTCACGCCGTCCTCTTCGAGGCCGGCCTGCTGATGATCCTGATGCCGTTCATCGCCTGGTATCTGCAGATCAGCCTCTGGCAGGCCTTCGTCATGGACGTCGCCTTTGCCCTCTTCTATCTGGTCTATGCCTTCATCTTCAATTGGGCCTACGACCGCGTCTTCCCGCTGCCCGAGTGGAAAACGGAGAAGGCCGCCGCGCCTCGGTGAAGAGAGATCTCACGGTCGAAACAGAAGCGTGACCGACCAGGTGACGAAGGCGACGATGGCGAGCTTCCAGAAATCGCTGCGTCGCCTCAGACCCGGAAGACCGAGCGGCTTGATGATCTGCACGATCATGGCGAGGATCAGGAAGGCGGATATGGCCTTGGTCATTGAATTTCCCTGTGGAGGCAGCACGAAATGTCATATCTGCCGCTCTTGCTGCGGCGGGGCAGCCACACCACTGTCACTTTTGCCCGCCAGAACTTGATCCTGCAAGCACCAAGGTCGCATTCAGACAACGGTAGGAAGATCCTTCTATTGTGATCGTGCCGTGCTCCTCCGATTCGGGCGCCCTCCACACCAATCGACAAGAATGCCATGAGACGTAATCTTCTGCCGGTAATGGCCCTGCTTCTGGGCACGCTCTTTCTTTTCCTCGGAAACGGCCTGCACGGCCTGCTCCTGCCAGTGCGCGGGGCAGCCGAAGGCTATTCCAACGAAATCCTCGGCCTGCTCGGCACCACCTGGGCTGCCGGCTTCGTGCTCGGCTGCTTCGTGGCACCGAAGCTGGTCGTTCGGGTCGGCCATGTCCGGGCCTTCTCGACCTTCGTTGCCCTGATTCTGGTGAACGCGCTCCTCACCGGCATCGTTGTCGATGCCACCTGGTGGGTCGCGCTGCGCGTCATCACCGGGTTCTGCACCGCAGGCACGTCGATGATTATCGAGAGCTGGCTGAACGAGCGCGCGACCAATGAGAGCCGCGGCATGATTTTCTCGTTCTACATCTCGATCACGCTGATCGGTGTGGTGGCGGGACAGATGCTGGTAGGCGTCTTTGACCCGGCAACGACCATTCTCTTCATGATCTGCGGCATCGTCTACGGCTTCGCCATCATGCCAACCTTGATGTCGACTGCAGCCACGCCGCAGCCGCTCCGGTCCATCAAGCTCGACCTGCCATTGCTCTACCGCAACTCACCCGTTTCCTTCGTCGGGATCCTCATGATCGGCATCGCCAATGGTGCCTATGGCACGCTCGGGGCCGTCTTTGGATCACGTGTCGGTCTCGACCCGTCGACCATCGCGCTGCTCCTGTCGGTCACGATCTTCCTCGGCGCCATCATGCAGTTTCCGGCCGGCAAGCTCTCCGATCGCATCGATCGCCGCTACGTGTTGGCGGCACTCTCCGCGCTCGCCGCCTTCGCGGCGCTCGCCATGGTCACCATCACGCCTTCTGATCCGCTCTGGATCTTCATTTTCGTCGGCATATACGGCGCCGCCGCCAATGCGCTCTATCCGATCGCCGTTGCCCACGCCAACGACTTCGCCAAACCCGACGAGTTCGTGAAGGTCTCCGGCGGCCTGCTGCTGCTCTTCGGCATCGGCACGATCATCGGACCGACGCTCGGCGGCCCGGTCATGACGGCTGCCGGCCCCTATGCACTCTTTGCGGTGACCGCAGTCGCGCACCTGCTGATTTCGGCCTATGCGATCTATCGCAGCCGGACACGCGCCGCGATCCCGGCCGAGGATCGTGAGAACGTGCCGAACCTGCCGATCTCGGCATCGCCGATGAGCAGCACGCCGGAAGGCTTGAGCCTCGATCCGCGTGCCGCCCCCTTGCCGGAGCAGGATGAATTGGACGACACTCCGCCAATGGAGGCACGCACATGATCATCGATGAAGAAGCACGTAAGCGCAGCACCGGCCACGACCTTGGCTGCGAGCTCTCGGCAATCTCGGCTGACGAACTGCGCCACCGAATTGCCCTTCTGGAAGCCGAGATCGACCGAATCAGGGCGGAGATCGACCGCAAGGAAGCTGGCAGGAAAGCCGCCGACAGCCTGTTTGGACCGAGGTCTTAGCCGTCAATATTCGGTGAGGCGCCCGTGATGTCTTGAAACGATCTCAATCTCATCTTGGCGTTTACCGTTTATTAAGCCATTTCAGGGAAACTACAGTCACCCCGATCTTCGGGCTCAGCTGGTTCGTTTCATGGAAACTCCTTCTGATTTCTCCCTGTTTTACCTTGAGAGCCGCATTTGCGGCTCTTTTTTTGCCCAAATCGCCAAAGGTTTCACGAAAGTGTGGGAATTAACCCTTCCTTAAGTTTCGCCTTGCGGATTTGGGCTATTGGTAGCATCGTAGCCTCACAAAATGCGGCAGGAACAAGTTTGTAGCGCTGTCGTTACATGCCTAAGTGATGCGTTTACAGGGAAACATCCATGTCTGAGCTCGGTATGAATACGGTTAGCTTTGCCGGTCGTGTGGCAGCGTCCAGCCAGTTCAAGGCGACCTATGCCGAAGGCATGGGCCTTGTTGAGGAAACCGCCGCCTATCTCGACGGCCCAGGGCGCGCAGCCGCAAAGGTTCTGCCGCGCCAGGCTTCCGTCCTCTACGCGGCGGAATCGATGCGCCTGACCACGCGCCTCATGCAGATGGCATCCTGGCTGCTGCTGCAGCGCGCCGTCAACAATGGCGAGATGAGCCGCGATCAGGTTCTCTCCGAAAAGAGCAAAGTGCGTCTCGACGGCTTCAACGTCGATCGCGCTGCCCCCGGCTGGAATGACCTGCCGGAAGCCTTCCGCGATCTCGTCGAGCGTTCGCTGCGACTCCAGAACCGCATCGCCCTTCTCGACCGCGAAATCTACCGTCCGGCCAGCGAAGAAGAATTCCAGCCGGACAACGAAAATAGCGTTCAGGCACAGCTGAACCTGCTGCGCACCGCATTCAACGCAGGCTGATCACGCTTCAGGCACGACCTCGACCCGGCCAGCGAAAGCTGCGCCGGGTTTTTCATCTCTAGACCAGACTGATTGCAAAGAATCAGATTTACAACTTTAAATATTGTGCGACACTCTCCTGAACAGGGGGAGTTGAGCACATGGCAAGGTTCATTCTTTCGATCGATGGTGGCGGCATCAGAGGTACGATCCCAGCCGCTGTTCTGACCGTTCTCAAGGGCAAGCTCGAGAAGCGGGACAAGCGCCTGCCACTGCATCGCTATTTTCATCTGATTGCCGGGACGTCGACGGGTGCGATCATAGCGGCGGGTCTGACCTGCCCGAAGCCAGGAAAACCCGCAGAGCCGGCCGCCGACCCCAAGACACTGCTCGATCTCTACAAGCGCAAGGGCGCCGAAATCTTCAACATCGGCCTCTTCCGTAAGATCGCCAATCTCGGCGGTCTGTTCGAGGAACGCTACGACGCCGCACCGCTCGAAAAGATCCTGCGGCAGATGCTTGGGGAACGGACTGAGATCAAGGACGCCCTCGGCAAGGTGCTGATCACAGCCTATGACATCCATGCGCGGCGTGCGGTCTTCATGACCAATGCCGACAAGGATCACGAACGCTTCCTCTTCTGGCAGGCGGTGCGCGGCTCCTCCGCTGCACCGACCTATTTCGAGCCGGCAATGGTTGAGGACCTTGCCGGCCAAAGCCATGGACAAATCCCGGCCATCCCGCTGATCGATGGCGGCGTCTTTGCCAACGATCCGGCCATGGCCGCCTATGTCGAAGGCTGCAAGCTCGGCTGGCGCGACAACGACCTCGTCATCCTTTCGCTGGGAACGGGCTCGGCCAACCGCAAGATCCCCTACCAGCAAGCCAAGAGCTGGGGTGCGGGTGGCTGGATCAGTCCGGCCAATGACACGCCGCTGATTTCCGTGCTGATGCAGGGACAGTCGAGCACGACATCCTATCAGCTCAACAAGTTGTTGAACGCCGACCCGCCCCGCTTCTCCGAAGGCGCAACGGTGGTCACGACGGCCAACCGGAAGACGCTCAATTATTTCCGGCTGGATGCGCCGCTCGTCGGGGTAAATGACGCGCTCGACGACGCGACGCCTGAGAACATCTCGAAGCTGGAGCGCTTCGGCCTGACGCTCGCTGAAAAACACGATCTTGCACTCGAAGAGATCGCCGATCGACTCGCAGCCATCTGATTGAGCAAGCGGCAGCACTCAGCACAAATACAAAAAGCCCGGCACGACGGCCGGGCTTTCTGTATGATATCGTTCCAAACGATCAGAGGCCGAGGCCGCCGAAGCGCTTGTTGAACTTGGAAACGCGACCACCGCGGTCCAGCAGCTGCTGGTTGCCACCGGTCCAGGCCGGGTGCGAGCTCGGATCGATTTCGAGGTTCATGACGGCGCCTTCCGAACCCCAGGTAGAACGGGTCTCGTATTCGGTGCCGTCGGTCATGACGACCTTGATGACGTGGTAGTCGGGATGGATGTCAGCCTTCATCGCTCTATTCCTGCTGTGCCGTGGGGTCCATATGCCGCAATTGCCTCGGCAGGACCTATTCAATAGATGAAGCCACAGTCCGTCTGGTCTACGGCTTCCCAATTCGATGCCGTGCCTATACATGAAGGACGCAGGGATAACAAGTGCCATGGCGCGAAAGCACATTGGTACTGAAGGAGCATGACAGAGTGACCTTGGAAGCCGACACAACAGACAAGAAACGACGCTCTCTGAAGCCTCTGACCAGCCTCTTTCCCTATCTCAAGCGCTACCGGGGTCTGGTTGCCGGCGCGCTGATCTTTCTTTGCCTCGCAGCCGCGACGACGCTGGCGCTGCCGATCGCCATCCGGCGCATGCTGGACCACGGTTTCCAGGCCGCTGACAGCGAATTCATCAACGCATACTTCGCCATGATGATCGTCATGGCGCTCGTCCTCGCCGTCGCCAGCGCCCTTCGTTATTACTACGTCATCACCATCGGCGAGCGCGTGGTGGCGGATCTGCGCCGCGACGTCTTCGCTCATGTCACTAAGCTGTCGCCCTCTTTCTTCGACATCAACCAGTCCGGCGAGATCGTCTCGCGCCTCACCGCCGACACGACTCAGTTGAAGTCGGCCGTCGGGGCCACTGCCTCGCTGGCGCTCCGCAACACCATTCTCTGTCTCGGCGCCGTCGTCATGATGATCGCGACCAGCCCGAAGCTCTCGATCATGGTGCTTGCGGCGATTCCCGTCATCGTCTTCCCGCTGGTTGGTTTCGGGCGCTCCGTCCGTCAGCGCTCGCGCGCCGCCCAGGACACGCTTGCCGAAGCCTCGTCCTATGCCGGCGAAGTCATCAGTGCCGCCCGCACGCTGCAGGCCTTCAACGCCGAGGAAGCTGCGCGCACGCGATACTCTTCCTCCGTCGAAAGTGCCTATGAAGCGGCACGCTCCGCGATCCGTTCCCGCTCGCTCCTGACCGGCGTTGCGATCGCCCTCGTCTTCGGCAGTGTCGTCGGCGTCCTCTGGTACGGCGCGCAAAGCGTGCTCGCGGGGACCATGAGCGGCGGCACGCTCGGCCAGTTCCTCCTCTATTCGCTGATTGCAGCAGGCTCGCTCGGCACGCTTTCGGAAGTCTGGGGTGAGCTTTCTCAAGCCGCCGGTGCCGCCGAACGTCTGCATGAACTGCTTGCAGAACACCCGGCGATTGCAGCACCTGCCGTGCCGAAGGCGCTCCCCGAACCCGCCCAGGGCAGTGTCAGCTTCGAGGACGTGCACTTCAGCTACCCCTCGGCAAGAACCAAGTCTGCGCTGAATGGTCTCTCCTTCTCCGTCAGCCACGGCGAGACGGTCGCGATCGTCGGCCCCTCCGGCGCCGGCAAGAGCACGATCTTCTCTCTCATTCTGCGCTTCTACGATCCGGTATCCGGCACCATCCGGCTGGACGGCATCGACATCCGCGAAGCCGATCCAGAGGCCGTACGCGCCCGGATCGCCATCGTCCCGCAGGACACCACGATCTTCGCATCGTCGATCCACGATAACATCGCCTTCGGCACGCCCAACGCCTGTCGCGGCATGGTCGAAGTTGCGGCCGAAGCGGCTCAGGCGAGTGAGTTCATCGGTCGCCTCGAGAACGGCTTCGATACGATCGTCGGCGAACGGGGCGTGACCTTGTCGGGCGGCCAGCGCCAGCGCATCGCGATTGCCCGTGCCTTGCTGCGCGACGCCCCTCTCCTGCTGCTCGATGAAGCGACGTCGGCCCTTGATGCCGAAAGCGAAACGCTCGTGCAGAAGGCACTCGACGGCCTGATGCGCGACCGCACCACCATCGTCATCGCTCACCGGCTCGCAACGGTCCTGAAGGCCGACCGCATTCTCGTGCTCGACGATGGACGCATCGTCGAGGAAGGTACCCATCAGAGCCTCATCCAGCAGGGCGGCCTTTACGCCAAGCTCGCGCGTCTGCAGTTCGAGACGGGCGGCCGCGACTTCACCGCAGCCGCGCAGTAAGGCCGGTCGGCTTTACCGCCCGACGCTTCTTCCTGCCACGCGGCCGGAGAACAGGCAGCCGCCGAGGAAGGTCCCCTCGAGCGCATTGTAGCCATGCATGCCGCCTCCGCCGAAACCGGACACTTCGCCGGCGGCGTAGAGCCCCGGCACCGGCTTGTTCTCACGGTTCAGGACGCGCCCCTCAAGATCCGTATGCAAGCCGCCCAGCGTCTTGCGGGTCAAGATGTGCAGCCTGACGCCGATCAGCGGCCCGGCGGCCGGATCGAGCAGGCGATGAGGCTTGGCCGTCCGCATCAGCTTGTCGCCGAGATAATTGCGGGCGCCACGGATCGCAGTCACCTGCGCATCCTTGGAAAAGCTGTTTTCCATCTCCCGGTCGCGCGCTTCGATCTGCGCGCGCAGATGGTGGACGCCGAGCCGGTATTCGCCGGAAAGCTCGTTCATCCCGGCGACGAGATCTTCGAGATTGTCGCGCACGACAAAATCCTCGCCCTTGTCCATGAAAGCCTGAACCGGGCCCGGCGGGTTCTTGCCGAGACGCTTCAACAGCAGCGGCAAGTTCTTGTCCGTCAGGTCGGGGTTCTGCTCCGAACCGGACAGTGCGAATTCCTTCTTGATGATCGCCTTGGTCAGGATGAACCAGGAATACTCGTGCCCACGCGCTCGGATTGCCTTGAGAGTACCGAGCGTATCGTAGCCGGGCATGGCCGGCGCCGGGAAGCGATTGCCGTCGACATCGCACCAGAAGGAGGACGGCCCCGGAAGGATGCGGATACCGTGGTTCGGCCAGATCGGATCCCAGTTCTTCAGGCCTTCCGTATAGTGCCACATCCGGTCGCCATTGATGATCTCGCCACCGACGGCCTGAGTGATAGACAGCATGCGCCCGTCGACATGGACAGGCACGCCTGCGACCATGTGTTTCGGCGGCGGCCCCAGGCGCTCGACCGGCCAGCTCTTGCGGACGAGATCGTGATTGCCGCCGATGCCGCCCGAGGCCACGATGACGGCCCCGGCCTTGACTTCGAAATCGCCGACGACGTTGCGGGAACTCGATCCGCCGCGCGGCGTCGCATCACCGGCCAGAAGAACGCCGGTGGCACCGGTCACCGCGCCGTTGGTCACGGTCAGACGGTCGACCTGATGGCGGAACAGGAAGGTAAGTTTGCCCTCGTCCGATGCACCCTTGGCGCGGCGCACAATGGGCGCGAGCACGCCGGGGCCCGTGCCCCAGGTGACGTGGAAACGCGGCACGGAGTTGCCATGCCCGTCGGCATGACCGCCACCGCGCTCGGCCCAGCCCACCACCGGGAACCAGCTGACACCCTGGCTCTTCAGCCAGCTGCGCTTTTCGCCGGCGGCAAATTGCAGATAGGCCTCAGCCCACTGGCGAGGCCAGAAATCTTCCGTGCGGTCGAAGGCGGCGGATCCGAACCAGTCCTGCCGTGCGAGTTCCAGACTGTCGCGAATGCGCATCCGCCGCTGTTCGGGACTGTCGACGAAGAACAGGCCGCCCAAGGACCAGAAAGCCTGCCCTCCGAGGTTCTGCTCTCCTTCCTGATCGATCAGCGCGACCTTCAGACCGCGATCGACAGCCTCGGTTGCAGCAACGAGACCGGCCAACCCTCCCCCGATGACGAGTACATCGAATTCTCGCATGCCTTCCTCCCGACAAGCCTTTTCTTACCTTTACGCGCACGTAAGCAAGGCCGCAAGTTGTCTGGCACACAAACAATTGCGAACGAAATCAGCGCTCGGTCAGCTTGAGTTCGATGCGACGGTTCTGTGCCAGGGTGTCCGGCGTGTCGCCTTCCGCGATCGGCTGGAACTCGCCGAAGCCGGCAGCGACCAGGCGGTTGGCGGGAACGCCCCTGGAGATCAGGTATTTCACCACCGATGTCGCGCGCGCGGACGAGAGCTCCCAGTTGTCGCGATACCGGCCGGTGCCCGTGAGCGGCGATGCGTCGGTATGCCCGTCGACCCGGAGCACCCAGTTGATTTCCTCGGGAATCTCCTGGGCAAGTTCGAGAATGGCCGCAGCGAGCTTGTCCATTTCCCCCTGCCCGGCCGCATCGAGATCGGCGCCGCCGACGGGGAAGAGCACTTCCGACTGGAAGACGAAGCGGTCGCCGACGATCCGGATGTTATCGCGATCGGAGAGAATTTCGCGCAGCCGTCCGAAGAAGTCCGAGCGATACCGGTTGAGTTCCTGAACACGCTGGGCAAGCGCCACATTGAGGCGGCGGCCGAGATCGGCAATGCGGGCCTGGGAGGCCTGGTCCTTGGCTTCGGAGGCCTGGAGTGCCCCTTCGATGGCGGCGATCTGTGCACGAAGCGCGCCGATCTGCTGGTTCAAGAGCTCGATCTGGCTCATTGCCCGCGCGCTCACCTGCCTTTCGGCATCGAGTTCATCGGTCAGCCGGCCAACCTTCTGGTTGGCGACGTCTGCCGAGCCCGCACCGCTATCGAGCAACTGTTGCAGCCGGCTGCGCTCGCTTTCGGACGAGGAGAGAGAGGATTGCAGTGAAGCCAGTGTATCCTGGAGATCCTGATTGCCGCTCTTTTCCAGTGCCAGCAACTGGGTGAGTTCGGCGATCTGGCTGTTCAACCGGTTCAGCACTTCGTCCTTTCCCGAGATCTCGCGTCCCAGGATGAACTGCGCGACGACAAAGACGGTGAGCAGGAACATGATGGCGAGCAAGAGCGTCGACAGGGCATCGACAAAGCCCGGCCAATAATCGACCCCGCGCTCGCGGCGGCGGTTGCGCCCGAGCGCCATTTACTTCGCCCCGCCGATCTTGTCGTTCAACCGGTCCAGCGTCTTGCGCATGGCGCGCGCATCTTCCTGCTGGGCCTCGATCCAGTCGCGCAGCATCTGCTGCTCGTTGCGCATGTTCTTGACAAGCCCCTGGATGCCCTCGGCGAGGCCGGCAATCGCGGCAACCGAGCGATCATTGCCCTCGCGACTGGCGAGTTTCTGGATCTCCTCGACCAGCAGGCGGATATCGTCACTCGCAACACCGCCGTTGGATTCCGAAGCCACGGGGCGCTCCGAGTCGAGATCGGTGACGGAGGAAAGCCAGTTTTCGAGTTCGATGTAGAAGCGGTTCTGCGCACGGCCGGCCTGCAGATCGAGGAAGCCGAGGATCAGAGAGCCTGAAAGACCGAGCAGCGACGAGGAAAAGGCCGTGCCCATGCCGGAAAGCGGCGCCGTCAGGCCCGTCTTCAGCGATTGCAGAATGTCATTGCTGTCTCCCGACGCAGGATCGAGCGAACCGATGACCTCGTTGATCGAGCCGATCGTGCCGAGCAGTCCCCAGAACGTTCCCAGAAGTCCGAGAAAGACGAGCAGACCGATCAGATAGCGAGTGGTGTCGCGCGACTCGTCGAGCCGCGTGCCGATCGAATCGAGAATGGAGCGCAGGGCGGCCGTCGAAATCGCCATCGAGCGGCGGCCACCGATCAGCGCCCGCATGGGGGCGAGCAGTTTCGGATCGCGGCCCACCAGCATCGCATTGTCGCCGGCAGCGCGGAAGGAATTGAACCAGCGGACTTCAGGTCGAAGCGCCAGCACCTGGGCAAAGACGAGGATGATGCCGACGACGAGAACGCCGAGGATCAGGCCGTTTAGGCCGGGATTGGTGATGAAGGCAGCATGCGCCTGTCGGTAGAGGATTGCCGCGATGAAACACACGATGATCAGGAAGATCACCATCGTCGTGAAGAAGGGCATCGGGCTGGAGAGCTTCTGGCCGTATGCTCCCGGACGGGTCTCGCCCACCTCGAGATCCTCCAACTTCACTTTCGCCATGGTACGCTCAACCTCCGGGGAATCTTGGACCCGGAGGCTAGTGCAAAATTGAGACGAATTGAAGCCGCGGACTTTGGGAAAATTTTCCCTAAGGCCGAAATCAGGCCTGCGGCACCGGACGGTTCACGACCTCTTCGAGAGCCTTGCGGATATATTCGTTGCCGGCAAGCACCGTGCCGTTCTCGAACATGTCCTGGCCGCCCTTCATGTCGGAGACGAAGCCACCGGCCTCCTTGATCAGGAGAATGCCGGCTGCGATGTCCCAGGCATTGAGCTGCGCTTCCCAGAAGCCGTCGAGACGACCGGCCGCGACATAGGCGAGATCGAGGGCAGCAGCACCCATGCGCCGGACGCCGGAGACTTCGCCCATGACATGGCGCAGTTCGACGAGGAACTTGCCGTGCTGGCCGCGACCGAGATGCGGCACGCCGCAGCCGACGACGCAATCGGACAACACCTTGCGTGCGCCGACACGGATGCGACGGTCGTTGAGGAAGGCGCCGCCACCCTTTTCCGTCGTGTAGAGTTCATCGGTCGCCGGATTGAAAATGACGCCCGCGACGATCTCGCCATTGCGCTCAAGCGCGATCGACACGGCGAACTGCGGAATGCCGTGCAGGAAGTTGGTGGTGCCGTCGAGCGGGTCGACGATCCAGCGATGCGCGCCGTCGGTGCCCTTGATCTCTTCGCCTTCCTCGCCGAGGAAGCCATAGGTCGGGCGGGACTTGAGCAGCTCTTCACGCACGATCTTCTCGGCGCGGAAATCGGCCTGCGAGACGAAGTCGCCGGGGCCCTTCACCGAGACCTGCAGGTTCTGCACTTCGCCGAAATCGCGCGACAGCGACTTGCCGGCCTTGAGGGCAGACTGGACCATGACATTGAGAAGGGCGGAGCGGGCCATAGATCGAATTCCTTGAAACTGGGAGACGCCGGGAGGCGGCGACGGGCGAGCGCGCGTCGGCGGCGGTGTTTGGCCGGTTCAAGACCACAAATGCCGCCGGAATTCAAGGGGCTTGGCCCTTTCGGCCCATGCATGCGGCTCAGATGTGCCCTGCAGCGAAGGTGACGATCAGGCCGCCGGCGACAGCAACCACCGAGGCGGCTGCAAGCCGCAGCGAAAAACCACGGCTACCCGCGACCGCCCCATAGACCACTTTAGCCGCCATGTTGGCGTTCACGGCGATCCCGACAGCAATGAGCGCCACGTCGATGGGAAGCGCAGGCAGCATCCCCGCAACGGTGACCGTTGCCGCATCGACATCGGCAAGAGCCGTCAGAGCCGAGACCACGTAAAGGCCGCCGTCACCGAAGATCTGGCTTGCCGCACGCGCGATGAAGGCGATGACGGTGATCAGAACAGCCATCTTGATGACCTGCGACAGCTCGAACGGATTACCGGGCAGGTCTGCCTCTGACGCCGTGTCGCCGCGAGCGATCGCCGTCATGGCACCCGCAAGCATTACGCCACCGGCAACGAGCAGGCCGGGCAACAGGCGCCAGCCGAGCGCCGGAGCCAGTGCGAGGAGGAGAAGCGCCGTGCGGAAAAGCGAGATGCTCCCTGCCGCGATCGCACCGGCCGCAGGACCGGCGGCTGCCGTCGTGTTCTGGCTCTGGCGCGCCATGGCGAGCGTCGTTGCCGTCGAAGAGACGAGCCCACCCACGGCACCGGCGACAAGATCACCGCGCCCGCCACCGATCAGCCGGACCGCGACATAGCCGACATAGGAAATGGAGGCGAGCGTGATCACCAGGATGACAAGGCTGCGAGGCGACACCCCGCCGAACGGACCATAGGGATCGGCCGGAATGAGCGGCAAGAGCACCAAGCCCATGGCGAGCAGCACGACCGCCGAGCGCAGTTCGATCCAGGTCAGCCGCCGGATCGCGGCATGCAGGAATTCGCGGCTGGCAAGGATCGTGACCGTGGCAGCGCCCGCCGCAGAGGCAACCGACATATCTCCCGCAACAGCAAGCGCACCGAGGCCAAACGTGGTGATGCCGGCAATGACGGTCGTCGCGCTGAACGAGCCTTCGGCCCGCGCCTCCATCAGGCCAAAGCGCAGGAGAACCACGGAGATGACGATCAGAAAGCTCGCAATGATCAGCCCGGACAGTCCGGACGGCGCCATGCCTTGATCCAGGAGGCCGCTGATCCCACCGGCCATTCCGATCAGCGTGAAGGTCCGGATCCCGGCGATGCGTGCACCCTCGGGTTCGTCACGCTCCCGCCAATGCCGCTCGACGCCGACAGCGGCGCCGATGGCGATCGCAAGCCCGAGACGTTGAAAGACATCGATCAGATCCATGCCGCCGCCCTCCCCTTGATACCAAATCTCGATAAGCCACCTTCAGTCGGCTTCCAGACCCTGTGGGTTCCCATCATCGAGACTTGGTATACAGCCGCAGAACGCGGTTGCGTCAGATCCGACGGAAGCGGTTGGCGAGATCGATAGCCTGCTTCTGCTGTTCCTCGTTGAGCCCCAGATAGAAGTCCTCAAGCGCCGGATCCTTGAGACCCGCACGACGCGACAGCACATACCACTTGGCGGCTTCGACCGGATTGGGCCCGGTACCGAGTGCATTGATATAGAGATGGGCGATCCGGTTCTGGGCAACCACATTGCCACGTGCAGCCGCAATGCTCAGCCAGCGATAACCGGCCTCGTAGTCGCGGGGGCCGTTGTAGCCGTTGACCAGCCAGAGCCCCATGTCGAGCTGGGCCGTGTCGAAACCGGCACGAGCCGCCCGCATCATCCATTCACGAGCGCGCGCCTTCTTTTCCGGCGGCACGTCCTTCAATGCGGAATAGACCTGCGCCAGCGCATATTGCGCGTCGGCAATTCCCTGTTCGGCGGCCTTTTCGTAATAGGGCATGGCGGCGGTCAGGCCGCGCACGCCGGGCGTCCCCGAGACCAGGATCTGCGCCCAGTTGAACTGCGCCGAGGCATTGCCGGCATCGGCCGCGCGCCGCATGAACTCGTCGGCCTTGGCTCGATCCTGCGGGACCTCCCGACCCTCCATCAGAAGAAGCGCGTATTTGAACATGGCGGAAGGATCGCCGCCCTGGGCAGCCTGGCCATACCAGAAGGCCGCCCCCTTCAGATCGCGCTTGACGCCGAGCCCGCGCGACATGATTTCCGCGAGCAGTGTCTGGGCAGCCGGATCGCCGAGCTGGGCGCGCGGCAGCGCCTTGTCGACGGCCGTCAGGAACAATCCGCGTTGGAAAGCGCCATAGGCCTCGTCGGGCTTTCCATCATAGGGTTTTTCGGGCGGCAATTCCGGCAGTGGCGCGCCCATGCGCAGGTAGATGTTGATGCCCTGCAGTTCCTCCGACTTGTCGTCGGCCGTCGGCTTCGCGCCCTTGGTTACCGGAGGCAGAGAATCCCTGTCGCCGCGGTCGAGCGTGTTGGCATCACCCGTGCTGCTGCTGGGCCGTGCCCCGCGTTCGATCTCGCCTGCGTTATCGGGATCGGCCGGCAGGATGACCGGTGCGTCGCCGATCTCGATGCCATCCTCGCTATCCTGTCCCAGCACCGGGCTGGCCAAGGCAAGGCATGCTCCGGCGAGCGCGGCGAGAATCAGGCGATGATGGGACGAGATTGAACGCATGAGGCGGTTCAATCCTCAAACCGTGGCGCTTTTTCGTCAAGCTCGGCATTCACGCGGGTCACAATCGCGGCAGCTTGTGCAGGGTCGGCGAAGACGGCCTTGCCGAGCGCCACGAATTCGACGCCGCTTTCGGCAACGACGACCGCGGAAGCTGGATCCGAGCCCCCCATGACGATGGCCGGGATCTCGATCATCGACGACCACCACTCACCGAGCGCGACATTCTTCGAATGCGCCTCCGGCTTGATGTCCCCGTCGATCTTGCCGAAGAAGATGTAGTCGGGCTGAACCTCACCCATTTCCAGCGCGTGGTGCCGGTCCATCGCATTGCCACCACCGACGATCAGCTTCGGCGCATGCTTCTCGACGGCCTCTGCCAGTGCTTCGGCATTGCCGGTGACATGCAATCCATCGGCCTTCACCCGACCGGCGACGCGGCTGTTGTCGACGACGAGCGCAGCGGCACCCGCCTCCTGGATGACCGGAACGAGCATTTCGGCATGCTTCTGGAACACGGTGTCGTCGAGCCCGTACTGCGGGATGACGACCGATGCGACGTCGCCGCCGCGCAGCGCATTGCGGAGCACCTCGGCGCGTTCGGCGGGATCCGCCATATCGGGAACGATGAGGACCAGGCGGCAGCGATTTTCGATCATGCGCGGTGTTTCCGTGTGCGGGACAGGTCCGTTTCTCAGGATTTCGTCCTCGTTTTCTCTAGACAAATCCGATAGACCGCTCTTCCGAAAGGATCAACCGCGCAATGCTGACAGACCCGAACTTCTATGCCGTCGCCATTCCCGCTGTTGCTCTTGTCGGCCTGTCGAAAGGTGGTCTCGGTGGCGCTTTCGCGCTGATCGGCGTGCCCCTCCTCGCCTTTGCCGTACCGCCGATGCAGGCCGCCGCGATCTTCCTACCGATCCTTCTCGTCATGGATGCCGTCGCACTCTGGGCCTGGCGCCATCATAACAACAAGGCAACGCTCGTGGCCATGCTGCCGGGCGCCGTCATCGGCATTGGGCTCGGCTGGGCAACCTCCACCTATGTCTCGGCCGATGCGATGCGCCTGGTTCTGGGCGGCATTTCGATCGTCTTTTCGCTCAAATATTTTCTGGAAAGCTGGGCGGCCTACAAAGGCCAGGAAACGGTACCTGTCGGACAACGCCCGATCGCCGGCAGCTTCTGGGGCTCCCTGTCAGGTTATGCGAGCTTCGTTGCCCATGCCGGCGGCCCGCCCTTCCAGATCTATGTCCTGCCGCTGAAGCTCGATCCGCTGACCTATACCGGAACCTCGACGCGCTTCTTCGCCATCCTCAATGCGATCAAGGTCATCCCCTATTTTGCGCTCGGAGAGCTGGATGCGACCAATCTCAGCCTGTCGGCGGCCCTGTTGCCCATCGCGCTGGTGTCGACGCTCGCAGGCGCACGCCTCGTGCATTACCTGAAACCGGCGATTTTCTATCCCTTGATGTACGGCATGGTCCTGATCGCCGGCAGCAAGCTGACCTGGGACGGCACCCGGGGGCTTTTCGGCATCTGACGGGCGATTTCGTGTTCGGCCGCAGCTTGCTGCAGCGCACATCGGCGCTTGCCGCGGAAGGGCCTTTGACATAACCTTTCCGGCATGACGAACGCAGACCCGTTCATGGCGATCGCAGACCCGAACCGGCGGCATATCCTCGAGGATCTGCGTCGGGGGGAAAAGACCGTGAACGAACTGGCCGCGCAGTTGCCGATCAGCCGCCCTGCGGTCTCGCAACATCTGAAAGCATTGCTCGACAGCGGCCTTGTCGATGTCCGCTCCGAAGGCACGCGGCGGATCTATGTGATCAATCGACCCGGCTTCGACCGCATGAACATGTGGCTCGACCAGTTCTGGTCCTGAAACCCAGAAAACACTCGTCAAGGCAAAACAAAAGCCCCGAAGTCATGTGAACTCCGGGGCTGAAGGTAGTGTCTTGGCTGCTTCATGAATACATCGGGATCGGTCTTTGGGTCCGCCAGATCCCGGCGCAGCCGGAAGGGTGGGATCAGTGGCGTGTGGAGGCCCTCAGGCGTTCCATTTCATCCTTGAGACGCAGTTTCAGGCGCTTCAGTTCGGCAATGTGCCGGTCATCGATGGAGGGGGATGCAAGCGCGTCATGGAGTTTTTCCTCGAGGGCTCCATGCTTCTTCTGCAGCGATTCAAGATGAGCCTGTATGGTCATTTGATGCGTCCTTCCTTATCGCCTACCTCCAGCCCTCATCCGCTGGAGTTTCAGGCTTTGCGAAGATAATGTGACACGAGAAATGCGGTTTGTCGAAGGCGAATTGGCCAAAAACGACCTCGAAAATCAGAGACAAGGATAACTTCCCGTTACCGGTATTTGGTGATAGGAGCTTGCGCGAATCTTCCGGGCATCCTTAAAGGATGGGCCACACGGCGATAATGGGGAACAAGCATGGCCGATCAGGAACAGGCCGACGTCAGGCTCTCGTTGGCACGGCTTCGCCAGGAACATGAAGACTATGATGCGGCGATCAACGCGATGATCACGACTGGCTGTGATGCCCTGCGGATCCAGCGGATGAAAAAGAAGAAATTGTCCATCAAGGACAAGATCACCGCGCTGGAAGACCAGATCATCCCCGACATCATCGCCTGAAGGCATAAGGATACGAGATGACAGCTGAGTGCCCGCCCGTCGCCATCATCATGGGAAGCCAGTCCGACTGGGAAACCATGAAGAATGCCGCAGACACGCTCGACGCACTCGGCGTCTCCTATGAAGCCCGCATCGTTTCGGCACACCGCACGCCCGACCGCATGGTGGCCTTTGCCAAGGGCGCCCGCGACGAGGGCTTCAAGGTGATTGTCGCCGGCGCCGGTGGCGCTGCCCACCTGCCGGGCATGGTCGCCTCGATGACCAACCTGCCCGTCTTCGGCGTGCCCGTTCAGTCAAAAACGATGTCCGGCCTCGACAGCCTCTATTCCATCGTCCAGATGCCCGCCGGCATTCCCGTCGGCACGCTTGCCATTGGCCGCGCTGGCGCCGTCAACGCAGCCCTGCTCGCCGCCCGCGTGCTGGCCATCTTCGAGGAAGACCTCGCCGACCGCCTCGACGAATGGGTCGAACGCCAAACGGCATCGGTCGCCGAATATCCCGTGGACGAGGCCCCATGACCATCCGCACCATCGGCATCATCGGTGGCGGCCAGCTTGGCCGCATGCTGGCCATGTCCGCCGCCCGACTGAATTTCCGCACAGTGATTCTCGAGCCGCAGGCCGACAGCCCCGCTGAGCAGGTGGCCAACCAGCAGATCACGGCAGCCTATGACGATCCGGCAGCACTCGCCGAACTCGCCCGCCTCTGCGACGTCGTTACCTACGAATTTGAAAACGTGCCCGTTTCGGCCGCCGAAACGCTGGCTGCCAGCGTGCCCGTCTATCCGCCGCCAAAGGCTCTCGAGGCTGCCCAGGATCGCGTGACGGAAAAACGTTTCCTCAACGCATCCGGCATCGAGACCGCCCGTTTCCACGCAGTGGACAGCCAGGCCGACCTCGAAGCAGCCCTCGCCGATTTCGGCGGTGAAGGCGTGTTGAAGACCCGCCGCCTCGGATACGACGGCAAGGGACAGAAGGTCTATCGCAAGGGTGACAGCTCAGACGGTGGTTATGAGGCACTCGGCTCGGTCCCGCTGATTCTCGAAAGCTTCGTGCCCTTCGTCCGCGAGATCTCGATCATAGCCGCCCGCGGCACTGATGGCGAAGTCCGCTGCTACGACCCGACCGAGAACGTTCACCGCAACGGCATCCTGCACACCTCGACGCAGCCCGCGGCCATTACCCCACAAACAGCAACCGCCGCCCGCGAGGCCGCGACCAAGCTGCTGGACGCCCTGGGCTATATCGGCGTCGTCGGCATGGAGTTCTTCGTGCTCGAAGATGGCAGCCTGATCGCCAACGAGATCGCCCCGCGCGTGCACAATTCCGGCCACTGGACGGAGGCTGCCTGCATCGTCTCACAGTTCGAGCAGCACATCCGCGCGGTTGCCTCTCTGCCGCTCGGTGACACCGTTCGCCACTCCGATTGCGTTATGACGAATCTGATCGGCGACGACATCGATTCTGTCCCCGCCTGGCTCGCAAAGCCGAACGTGCTCGTCCATCTCTACGGCAAGACGGAAGCTCGCCCCGGTCGCAAGATGGGCCATGTCACCGAAATCCTGCCGTTTCGCGACTGATTTTCCCGGTTTTTTAGCCTGATGTGTCCCGCATTTTCCGCCGGGCATGTTGACATCAAGGCCTCCCTCGGGCTAATTGCCGCCAACTCTTCAGGGGCGCGCCCAGCGGCGCGCTTTTGATTGTTTGAACACAGTGGGTGAATGACACATTCCCCGACAATCGTTGTGGACCAGAAAAATGAAGATCAAGAACTCGCTGAAAGCGCTTAAGGCCCGTCATCGCGACAACCGTCTGGTTCGCCGCAAGGGCCGCATCTACATCATCAACAAGCAGAACCCGCGCTTCAAGGCTCGCCAGGGCTGATGCCCCGGGATCTTAGGATCCCATGAGCCGGACGGACTGCCCGCTGCATCTGCGGCGTGTTGATATCGGAAATTTGAGTTTGAAAGACGGCGCTGAGGGACTACCTTCCCTTCATGCGCCGTTTTTCTTTGCGACTCGCCCTCACCCTCCCGCTTCTGCCCGCCCTGCTCTTCGCGGGGACCGTCGCCGCACAGGCGCCGGAAGAGCAAGGTGGCACGCAGGCGACTGAGATACCTGTCGAACAGATCCCACTGAGGCCGCCAGCCAAGCCGAAGACTGTCGATGATCTGCTCGCCGAACTGAAACGAGAGCGCAATCCGCAGGCGGCCCGCCAGATCGCCAATTCCACGATGGCGACCTGGAGCGACTCGTCTAGCCCGACGGTCAACCTCCTGATGCAGTGGTCTGCCAAGGCCGCCGCCGAGAAGCGCAACGCGGCCGCCCTCGACTTCATTGACCAGGCGATCATCCTGAAACCGGATTTCGTCGGCGCGTGGAATCAGCGCGCCACGCTGCATTTCACCATGGGCAACTACAAGAAATCCGTCTCCGACATCGAAAAGGTGCTGGAACTGGAGCCCCGCCACTTCGGCGCCATTGCCGGTCTTGCAGGCATCCTCACCGAACGCGGCAGCAAGGATGCCGCACTCAAGGCCTGGGAACGCTACCTCGAAGTCTTCCCCGCCGACCGCGAGGCTCAGGAGATCGTCGCCAAGCTGTCAGAGGAACTGGCTGGCCAGCGGACTTAAGGTAGCATCGACCTCCCTTGACGAACGGCACTGCAGCACGATCTTGTTGCCATATCGTCCAGCTCGGAAGCTTCGCTCTTGCTCCTCCCCCGTATCGGTTTCGTCTTGCTCGTCATCGTCCTCATCCTCATCGCCGTGCTGGCGGCGCTCGCCATCGCCACGCAACTTCGTGCCCGCGCCATTGAGGCGAAGACGCCGAATATCGGTGAGCTCACCGATGTCGGCGGTTTTCGTTTGAACGCCCTGCATATCACCGCAGACGCCGATGCCGACCTGCCGCCGATCGTGTTCATCCATGGCGCCTCCGGCAACCTCAGGGATCAAGCGGGCGCCTTCCTGGAGCCCTTGCGCGGTCGCGCCGAGCTTTTATTCGTCGATCGCCCGGGACACGGTTATTCGGAGCGCGGCGGGCCGGAGAACGACACGCCGGACGGACAGGCCAACGCCATCGCGCGACTGATGGAGAAAAAGGGCATCGAGCGGGCGATCATCGTCGGCCACTCCTTCGGCGGCGCGATCACCGCAAGTTTCGGCGTTCTGCATCCCGACAAGGTCGAAGGCCTCGTCTTCCTGGCCGCCGCCACGCATCCCTGGCCGGGCGGCGTCGATTGGTATTACCACCTCGCCTCTGCGCCCGTGATCGGACCGATCTTCTGCCACACGCTGGCTTTGCATGCGGGCATGATGCGTATCGAGCCGGCGACGGATCATGTCTTCGCACCCAATCCACGCCCTGACACCTATCTCGAAGATACCGGCCCGGCCCTCGTCTTGCGCCCCTCAACCTTCCGATCCAACGCAAAGGATGTCGCCGGCCTCCATGCCTATGTGAGCACCTTCGCCCCGCGCTACCGCGAGATCGCCAAGCCGACGGTAGTGATCACCGGCGACGCTGACGAAATCGTACTGGAGGAGATCCATTCGAAGGGCCTCGCTCGCGACATCTCGGGCTCTGAACTGGTCTGGATCGAAGGCCTCGGCCATAAGCCGGATTACATCGTGACCGATATCGCGATCGCTGCCCTGGAGAAGATCGCAGGCGAAACACGCGATCTGCAAGCCATGGCGCGCGCAGCAGAGCCGAGGCTCGCCGCGACACGCGTGGTACCGACGGGAGCCGCCCCTTCCCTTCAGGCTGGCCAGTAGCCGCCATGAAAAAAGCCGCCCGAAGGCGGCTTTTCCAGATCAAGGATGCGGTCGAGCTCAGACGCCCGACTGACCGTCCGAACCGATATAGGCGATGCGCAGCATGTTGGTCGAACCAGGTGTGCCAAGCGGCACGCCGGCCGACATGATGATGCGGTCACCCGGCTTGCCGAAACCTTCTTCCACGACGATGCGGCAGGCGCGGTTGACCATGTCGTCGAGATCCGTCGGCTCGGAAGAGACAACGCAGTGCAGGCCCCAGACGACCGACAGGCGACGCGCGGTCTGGATGACCGGCGAAAGCGCGATGATTGGCACTTCGGGACGCTCGCGCGAGGCGCGCAGTCCGGTATTGCCCGATGAGGTGTAGCAGACGATCGCCTGCAGACGCAGCGTCTCGGCGATCTGGCGGGCAGCCAGCGAGATGGCATCGGCGCCGGTCGCTTCCGGCTGGGCGCGCTGGGCATAGATGATGCCCGGATAGTGAGGCTCGCGCTCGACCGTGTGGGCGATGGACGCCATGGTGGCGACGGCCTCGACCGGATACTGGCCGGAAGCCGACTCGGCCGAAAGCATGATGGCGTCGGCGCCTTCGAAGACGGCGGTCGCGACGTCAGAGACTTCAGCGCGGGTCGGAACCGGTGCCGTGATCATCGATTCCAGCATCTGGGTGGCGACGACAACCGGCTTGCCTTCGCGACGGCAGGCGCGGATCAGCTGCTTCTGGATGCCGGGTACGCGCTCGAGCGGCATTTCAACGCCAAGGTCACCACGGGCGACCATCAGAGCGTCGGAGAGCGCAATGATCTCGTCGATACGCTCGATGGCCTGCGGCTTTTCGATCTTCGACATCAGGCCAACACGCCCCTTGGCGATCTTGCGGACTTCCGCCAGATCTTCCGGGCGCTGAATGAAGGAAAGTGCCACCCAGTCGACATCATTGGTGGCGAGTACGGCATCCAGGTCGGCGCGGTCCTTGTCGGTGAGAACACCGGTCGCGAGAATGGTGTCGGGCAGGCTCACACCCTTGCGGTCAGAGATCTTCGTGCCCGAAACGACTTCCGTGACGATCGTCTTGCCGTCGCATTTGACAGCCTTCAGATGCAGCTTGCCGTCATCGATGAGCAGACGGTCACCAACTTTGACCGATTCGAGAATTTCCGGATGCGGCAGGTAGACGCGGCTTGCATCACCGGGCGCTTCGTTGCTGTCCAGCGTGAAGGTCTGGCCGGGCTTCAGCTCGACGGTCGTTTCGGCAAACTTGCCCACCCGCAGTTTCGGACCCTGCAGGTCGGCGAGGATACCGATCGGGCGACCACAGGCAGCCTCGACGCTACGAATGCGCTGAATGAGCGTCCGCAGCATCTCATGGCTCGAATGGCTCATGTTGATGCGGAAAAGATCGGCCCCTGCTTCGTGCAGCTTCCGGATCATCGCTTCATCGGAAGAGGCGGGACCAAGCGTGGCGAGGATCTTTACTTTGCGGTTTCGCTTCATCAGTTCTGGCTTTCCTGGGTGCCCGACGTATCGGACAGCTGGACCATCCAGCTCCCCTGCCTGCCGGTGTCGTATTCCTTGAATCCCATCTGCTGATAGCCGCGTGCGAAGCAGTCCTTCACACCAACGATCTTGAACTCGTTTTCGGCGACACACATGTTGATGTCACCAGTCCAGCGACCACCGCGAGCGGCATCCTCAGCGTAGAGATAATAATAGCGCGACTGGAGCTCGCCCTCGATGAGCGTGGCACAGGTGCCGGCAGGGACCTGCCACCAACCTTCCGTGATCCAGCCCTCTTCAGCCCGGTAGCCGACCGCGACCCCGACCAGGTTCTGCGTGCCGTTGCAGACACGAAACTCGGCATGGGCGGCAGAGGCTGCCAGCATGGGCGAAAACAGCGCACCCGCGATCAGGAGGGGCTTCAGAAAACGTGCCGCAGCACGGTCGAAAGTCTGTCTGATCGGTTGATGCACGATTGCCGCCGGAACTCCAAAAATGCGCATGGGATGCCTTCTTGCGATGCTGACCAGAGAATGTCAACGCAACTCTAATCGATTATATTTTCTGCCTTTGGCCAAGCTCAGAACCTATATGTTCGATCTTGGCACAAACGTGACAGCCATGAAAGCTTGCGCTCCCCCATTCCCCATGCGATCAAGCACTTGTACCAGACGATGGCTTCAAACTGATGAATGTTTCCCCCGCTTTTGAGATTCTGGATGGCCGTTTTGACGCCGGCCTGGTGCTTCTCGCCGACCACGCGACGAATATCGTGCCCGAGCCCTACGAAAAGCTTGGCCTGCCCGACAGCGCCTTCGGCCGTCACATTGCCTATGACATCGGGATCGAGCCGCTGACCCGGCAGCTGGCCGCCCGTCTTGGCGTCCCCGCCGTCATGTCGCGCTTCTCCCGCCTGCTGATCGATCCGAATCGCGGCGAGGATGATCCGACCATCATCATGCGTATCTCCGACGGCGCCATTGTGCCTGGCAATCATCCGATCACCGCAGACGAATGGCAGCACCGCATTGAGACCTATCATCGGCCCTACCACCGTGCGGTCTCCGATGTGATCGCCAAGGTCGCGGACGCCTCGGGCAAGGCGCCGCTCGTTCTCTCCCTGCACTCCTATACACCCGCCTGGAAGGGCGTGCCCCGCCCCTGGCACGCCGCCGTCCTCTGGGACACCGACGCCCGCGCCGTCCGTCCACTGATCGAGGGTCTGCAGGCATCGGGTGACATCCTCGTCGGCGACAACGAGCCCTATGACGGCGCCTTGAAGGGCGACACCATGTATCGTCATTGCATGATCACGGGCATTCCGCATGCGCTTCTCGAAGTGCGTCAGGATCTGATCGCCGACGAGGCCGGCGTCACCGCCTGGGCGGATCGCCTCGCGCCGATCTTCGAACGCCTCAATGCCGACCCGAAGCTGCACGAATATGAAATCCACGCCTCGCGCACCGGCCCCTACCCCGCTCAACCCATCGCGCCCTGAAGGAGGACAGCATGACGCTCCCGACCAAGGACCAGCAGACCGAACTCGAAGCGGCCGCCTTTCGCCGGCTCGTTTCCCATCTGCGCAATCGGCCTGACATCCAGAACATCGACCTGATGAACCTCGCCGGCTTCTGCAGAAACTGTCTGTCGAACTGGTATCTCGACGCCGCCAAGGAAAGCGGTATCGACCTCACCAAGGACGAAAGCCGCGAGATCGTTTACGGCATGCCCTATGACGCGTGGAAGTCGCTCAATCAGCGCGAGGCAAGCGCCGATCAGCAGCAAGCCTTCGAAGAGAACCGCCCGAAGGAATGACGCGTCCCATAAGCTTTGGGACTTGACGCGGACGCTGCTTCGCGGCACGTGGACGCCACGAAAACCATCCCGAGAATGCCATCCCCGCAATGAAGGAGATTGCCCATGTCTGATGCCGCTCACGGCGTCGCCCGCGACCAGCTCCGTGCCTTTGTCGAACGCATCGAGCGCCTGGAAGAAGAAAAGAAGACCATCGCCGACGACATCAAGGATGTCTACGGCGAAGCCAAGTCCATGGGCTTCGACACGAAGATCCTCAAGAAGGTCATCGCGCTTCGCAAGAAGGACGACCAGGAGCGCATGGAAGAGGATCTGATCCTCGACACCTACCTGCACGCGCTCGGCATGATCGAGAGCCCGCCGGAAGGCTGAGGCACCCTCGCTGCGACCAACAAAAAACCCGCCGATCCGGCGGGTTTCTTTTTGTCTGCGCTGCGGAAAAAGCCTGAGATCAGGGAGCGCCAAAGCGGCTCGGATCGACCGTGGTCGCATCGAGGCGGAACCCATCCGGAACGGCAGTCGCAGGAGCCACGAGCGAACGGGACACGACGCGCGGGGCCTTCACCGGCTTGGCGACGGATTCAAACTTGCCCTGGTTCAGCGCCCACTGCTCGATCATGTTTTTGGTCAGCTGGGTGCCGCCATACATGGCCATATGCGCGCGCTCCGCATCTTCCTGTCCCGGACGACCGCCCTTCTTCGGCAGCGCCGCATCGGCATCCGCCACGGGTTCGGACGGCGCATCGAACATGTCGCCAAATTGCGTGGTCGACTCCACCACGGTTTCCGGCTGCGGCGGGATTGCGGCCACCTCGACAGGCTTTGCAGCCGGTGCCGGTGCGGCACGAAGTTCAGCCTGGGCAGGCGGGCTCGCCGGGATCGGTGCGGCCATTTCCGGCATGGTGCTATCTTCAAGGGCGGCAGCGGCCTCAGGCGACAGGATCGCCTGCTCGACTTCGTCGACTTCCGCTTCGGCTTCCGCCTGGGCGGAGGCGAGCAGTGCTTCGGCGACCTGGGGACGGGCTGCCGGAACCGGCACGGCCATTCCCTCGGCCAGAAGCATGGCTTCCGAGCTCGGATCGATCGATGCCGTCATCACCCCTTCCTCGGGACCAGCACCAGGACGCGTATTCAAAAGCGTCGGTACAGGCACGTTCACCGAGGCGAGATCAGGAAATTCATCAGACGGCGCGCTGGCCGGCGTGGGCACGCCACTTGCGACCTGCTGCAGCGCGTCCTCGGCGGCATTGCGCGGCGGCTGATAGAGCGCAACGGCAAGACTGTTGTCAGCCGGGCGAAGCGAAGGGCGGGCCTGCGGGACAGGCGCATCGGCCGCATCGACGCCCGGGAGCGCATTGGCGACCATGACCGGGTCTTGTGCCGCGCCGACCGGCTGCTGGCGCGGCGCAGCGGGTACCGGCTGCGGCTGGGCCGTTGCCGGGCGAGCGGCAGGTTCCGGCACATCCTCGACCTCATCCTCATCACCACCGCCAAACAGCATGGCGAGGAAGTTGCGCGGACGCGCGGATGACTTTTCCTCGGCGATCATCACTGTGTTGCCGGATGCGACACGGCGCTTGTATTCGGCGAGCGCCTGCTGGTAGCCGGGCAGCGGCTTGCCGTCGGAAGGAATGTGGACGGTCTTGCCGTCGGGGAAGAGACGGACGAGATCCTGGCGGTTCATGCGCGGCCAGGCACGCACACCGGCCACGTCCATGTGGACGAAAGGCGAGCCGGAATTCGGATAATAGCCAACACCACCGGCCTGCATCTTCACGCCGATTTCGCGCAGCGTCTTCAGCGGCACACCGGGAATGTAGAAGTCCATCGCGGTGCCGCGCATGTGCTGGCTTTCCTTCGCGACACCCTTGGAGCGCGAACGCAGCATGTTGTTTGTAGCAGGCGAACGATAGGCCGAGACGACCTTGATGTAACCCTTGGCACGCGACTGGCGATAAACTTCCCAGACGAGATCGAAGAGGCGCGGGTCCATCTTCGTCGGCTCGTTGCGGCGCCAGTCACGGAGAATATAATTGAGCTGTTTCAGCCCCTTGGGGTCATAGCGTCCGTTGCGCTTGAAGGTAATCGAAGCGCGTTCGCCGGTATGCACAAACTCGATGTTGAGGGTGCGGCTCTCGGCGCGCGCTGTGGCGGCATTGCCAAGCAAGAAGCAGAAACTCATCAGAACTGCGGCAAACAGCGGAGACAACAGCCGGTTTACCGACTGTGCAGACGCAAGCCGGATTTTGCGCTCGTTTCGTCTAGAGAGCGCGCTGATGTCCTGCGATGCCTGCAATGCAATCCCCGTCCGAAAGACTACGTCCCACGCCAACCGAATTGAACGTCAAATGCGGTCATACCATGGCAAATTTGCCACATCCGCACAAGCTATCCCTTTATGGTGAACGCTTGCCTAACAAATGCTTAGCCCTTGGGTAAGCGATTAAGCTTACCCCAGAGTTAACATCGAACGGTTGAGGTAAATCAAGCGGCATCCTTCTGCGGATCGTCGGGATCGATTCCGTAATCCTTGAGCTTGCGGTAGAGCGTGGACCGGCCGATGCCGAGCTTCCGGGCGACCTGACTCATCTGACCGCGATAGAACTTCAGCGCGAAGCGGATCAGTTCCTCCTCGATCTCCGCCAGCTTGCGCACATTGCCGGCCTCGTCGGTGCTGACGATGACATTGCCGGAGGCCGATCCCTGAAAACCTGTGGATGGAGCCGACTGGCCGCCAACTAGGCCCGCAGCACGCTCGGCAAGAGCGGCCTGAACCTTGGCGATCGGGCTCGGCTCATAAACGACGGCCTGCGCCTCGCTACCGACAGTCGCGCTTCGATGACTGGTGACCTGCGCTGCGATCTGCGGAAAGTCACTTTCCTTGAGACTGGAGCCCTCGGCCAGAACAACGGCGCGGAAGATCGCGTTCTCAAGCTGGCGCGTATTGCCGGGCCAGTCGAAGGAGGTCAGCAAGGCGAGTGCGGAAGATTCGACCGGCAGGGTCCGCGGCAGGCGCTGCTCGAGCGAAAAGCGCTCGACGAAGGCCCTGATGAGATGCGGAATGTCCTCCTTGCGGCGGCGGAGTGCGGCAATGGTGATCGGAAAGACGTTGACCCGGTAGTAGAGATCCTCGCGGAAACGCCCGGCCTTCACTTCCTCGATCAGATCCTTGTTGGTCGCCAGAACCAGCCGCACATTGGCCTTCAAAGGCTTGACATGTCCGCTGCGATGAACTTCGCCGGACTGCACGATCTCAAGCAAGCGCATCTGGCCAACGGGCGGCAACTCGCTGATTTCTTCGATGAAAAGCGTGCCACCTTCAGCCTCGGCAACCTTGCCCATCTGGGCTTCGCTGCCGAACAGCACATCTTCGATCTGTCCAGGCGTGATGGCATTGCAGTTGACCGAAACAAACGGACGGGACGACCGATCGCTGGCGGCATGGATGGCGCGCGCCACGAGTTCCTTGCCGACGCCGGCTTCCCCTTCGAGCATCACGGGGATCATCGACTGCGCTGCCCGACGACCGAGTTCCACGACGCGCGACATGGCCGCACTCGCGGCAACGACGTCAGAGAAGCTGACCGAACCGCTCCGAGCCCGGCGCGGCGCGCGGCCCTGCAGGCTGGTACGATGGATCTTCAGTGCCGACTCGATGGCGCCGATCAGCCGTTCCTGGGCGATCGGCTTGACGAGGAAGTCAAAGGCGCCCGCACGCACGGCGTTGAGCGCGGTTTCGGTCGCGCCTTCCGTGGTACAGACGATGACCGGTACGCTCGGATTGATCTCGGCGAGCATGGGAATGACGCTGGGGTTTGGGCCGTCTGCGGATGTTACGTCGAGCACCACAACACCGATTTGCTCGGATTGGCGGCGGAAGAGTTCGAGGCCCGCAGGCGCGGTGTCGGCGACATGAACGGCATGGCCGTGCGCTTCTATCGCAGCCTTCATGCTGCGGCGCTCGGCGGCATCTTCATCGATGAGTAGAATTTGTGCGGTCAACTTGCGCTCCCCGAGGCTGTTTCGGCGCGTTCGCGCTCCTGGGTTATCGCGAGGGAGACTGGCAGAAAGGCCTGAAGATGTTCTTGGGAGAAAACCTAGCATTTTAACGGTCCTTAACCGTTTCTGGCACAATCCACAGAGGCGCTGCGGCAATCGGCTCGCTCAGGTCGCACCACTCCGACACACCCGGCTGCTTGCCCATCGGCGGGCGACTGACTACATCTCCGCAAAGAACGAGAGAAAGGACGTCACCATGATGATCGACCGCCGCCCCGCCTTAAGCCCCGTCACCCAGGCCTCCGCGAGCAGGGATCAATATCTCGGCGACCTTCCCGTCTGGAAACTCGACGACCTCTATCCCGGCCAGACCTCGCCGGAATTTCTCGGCGCCGTGGAAAAGGCCGGCGCCGATGCGCTTGCCTTTGAGATGAAGTGGAAGGGCAAACTCGCAGCGTCTCTCGAAACCGTTGGTGACGGCTCTCTGGCCGAAACGCTGCGCGAGATGGAGGCACTGGAAGACCTGCTCGGCCGGATCGCCTCCTATGCAGGCCTCACCTATTATTCCGACATGACCAATCCGGCGAACGGCAAGTTCTTCGGTGATATCCAGGCCAAGCTGACGGACATGTCGTCGCGCCTGCTCTTCTTCCCGCTGGAGCTCAACCGCCTGCCCGACGACGCCGTCGACGCCGCCATGGACCGGGATCCCGCTCTAGCCCACTTCCGCCCCTGGATCGTCGACCTGCGCAAGGACAAGCCCTTCCAGCTCGATGACCGGATCGAGCAGCTCTTCCTTGAGAAGTCGCAGACGGGTGCCGCCGCCTTCAACCGCCTGTTCGACGAGACGCTGGCTTCGCTGCGCTTCAAGGTGGGCGAAGACGAGATGCCGCTGGAGCCGACGCTGACGCTTCTGCAGGATGCCGACCCGGCCAAGCGCAAGCTCGCCGCCGAAGCCCTGTCGAAGACCTTCAAGGACAATATCCGCATCTTCACCCTGGTGACCAACACGCTCGCCAAGGACAAGGACATCTCCGACCGCTGGCGCGGTTTCGACGACATCGCTGACAGCCGCCATCTCGCCAACCGCGTGGAACGCGAAGTGGTCGATGCGCTCGCTGAAGCCGTGCGCGAAGCCTATCCGCGCCTTTCGCATCGCTATTACAAGATGAAGGCAAAGTGGCTCGGCATGGACCAGATGAACTTCTGGGACCGTAATGCGCCGCTTGCCGAAACACCGGACCGCCTGATCTCCTGGGACGAGGCCAAGGACATGGTGCTCTCGGCCTATGGCGGCTTTGCGCCCGAAATGGCTGACATCGCCGGGCGCTTTTTCGACGGCGGCTGGATCGATGCCCCCGCCCGCCCCGGCAAGGCTCCGGGTGCATTTGCCCATCCGACGGTGCCTTCGGCTCACCCCTATGTTCTCGTCAACTACCTCGGCAAGCCGCGCGATGTCATGACGCTTGCCCATGAGCTTGGCCACGGCGTGCATCAGGTTCTGGCCGGCGGTCAGGGTGCCCTGATGTGCCAGACCCCGCTGACATTGGCTGAAACCGCGTCCGTTTTCGGCGAGATGTTGACCTTCCGCGCCCTCCTCGACAAGACGACGGACAAGCGCGAGAGGAAGGCCATGCTCGCCCAGAAGGTCGAGGACATGATCAATACGGTCGTGCGCCAGATCGCCTTCTACCAGTTCGAGCGGAAGATCCATACCGCCCGCAAGGAAGGTGAGCTGACGGCCGAGAAAATCGGCGAATTGTGGCTCTCCGTTCAGCAGGAAAGCCTTGGGCCGGCGATCAAGATCTCCGAAGGCTATGAGAACTGGTGGGCCTATATCCCCCACTTCATCCACTCGCCCTTCTACGTTTATGCCTATGCCTTCGGCGACTGCCTGGTGAACTCGCTCTATGCCGTCTACCAGAACGCCGACCAGGGCTTCCAGGACAAGTATTTCGAGCTTCTGAAGGCCGGCGGCACCAAGCATCACTCCGAGCTTCTCGCCCCCTTCGGCCTCGACGCCACCGATCCGTCGTTCTGGGCCAAGGGACTGTCGATGATCGAGGGGCTGATCGACGAGCTGGAAGCGCTAGATAAGGCGGCCTGAACAGCGGAGCTGCCGACATCCCATGCGTGACCACGCGCCCTATGCGCTCTTCCGCGACGACCGCGCGGGGACCAGCCTCGTCTTTGCCGAACCGGAGACGCTCGTCGTCGCCCGGACGGCGGACGAGGTCGAACCGGCGCTTGCCCGACTGGAGGCAGCCCGGAAGGCCGGCAAGTGGCTGGCTGGGTACATATCCTATGAGGCGGGCTTCGTATTCGAACCGAAGCTGAGGCCGCTCGTTGAGGACGGGCGCGAAACACCGTTGATCGCGATGGGTGTCTTCGACGCCCCAGCACCGGCCGAACACCCGCTGGCTGAGGCACCCTCGAACATCCCGAATGCGCCTCTCCTGACTGATCCCCGGGCCGGCTGGGATTTCCAAGCCTACAGCGCCCGCTTCGATCGCCTGCATCATCACTTGCGCAAGGGTGACTGCTATCAGGCAAACCTGACCATGCCGGTGGAAGCCCGCTGGGAGGGGGATCCCCGTGCCGCCTTCTGGTCGCTCGTCGGTCGCCAGCCCGTGCATTATGGCGCGCTGATCGACTACGGCACCGGCCCTGTCATACTGTCCCGCTCGCCCGAACTCTTCTTCTCGGTCGACGAGGATGGCTGGATCGAAACCCGCCCGATGAAGGGCACGGCACCGCGCGGCGCAAGCCCCGAGGAGGACGAGGCAATCATCGAAGCGATGCTCGCCGACGAAAAGACCCAGGCCGAGAACCGGATGATCGTTGACCTTCTGCGCAACGACGTCTCCGTCATCACAGAGGTCGGCACCCTCTCGGTCCCCAAACTCTTCGCGATCGAGACCTATCCGACGGTCCACCAGATGGTGAGCTATGTGCGCGCCAAGCTCATGCCCGAAATCGGCCTGCCCGAGATCATGGCCGCCCTCTTCCCCTGCGGCTCGGTGACCGGCGCGCCGAAAATGTGGGCGATGCGCATCCTGCATGAACTCGAAGCCGGTCCGCGTGACGTCTATTGCGGCGCGATCGGTTGGTGCGACCCGGCAGGCCCCATGCGATTTTCAGTGGCAATCCGCACCATCTCCCTTTTCAACGGCGGACGCGCCGTCTTCAATGTCGGCGGCGGCATCGTCTTCGATTCGAAGGCCGAGGCAGAATACGAGGAATGCCTGCTGAAGGCGCGTTTTGCCCTGGGAGACCAATGGATTTCTCGCTGATCGAGACGATGCGGTGGCAGCCGGACGCAGGCTTTCTGCGGCTCGACCAGCATCTGCGTCGTCTGTCCCGGTCTGCCGATGCATTGGGTTTTCGGCAGCCGCAGGACGCGAAGGGCAAGCTGGAGAAGGCAGTCTCCGGCGATACATCACTGCGTGTGCGCCTCGTCATGACCTATCGCGGCAAGATGGAGGTGACGGCGACACCCTTCGAGCCGATCCCGGAGGAAACGGTCTGGCGCCTGAAGGTCGCCAAGACCCGTCTGCAGTCCGAAGACAGCCTCTTCCGCCACAAGACATCCCGCCGCGAGCCTTACGAGGCCGCGCGCGCCGAGTTTTCCAGGGACGAGGCCGACGAAGTGATCTTGCTCAACGAGCGTGGCGAGGTCTGCGAAGGCACGATCACCAACATTTTCGCCGAAGCCGCCGACGGCATGCTGCTCACCCCGCCGCTTGCCAGCGGCCTCCTGCCCGGCGTGTTGCGGGCCGAACTCATCCGGGAGCGCAAGGCGCGTGGCGAGGTGCTGAAACTCAACGACCTTCACCAGCGCAAGCTTTTCGTCGGCAATTCCCTGCGCGGCCTGATCCGCGCAGAGCTCATTGATTAGGGCCACACATGTTCATTCTCTCCCTCACCTATGTAAAGCCCACCGAAGAGGCCGATCGGTTCATGGCCCCGCATATGGATTGGGTGAACGCCGGCTATGACAACGGCCTGTTTCTGGCGTCGGGCCGCAAGAACCCGCGCACCGGCGGCGTGATTTTGGCCAGAGGAGACCAGGCCGAGATCGAGGCTTATGTCGCGGCCGATCCCTTCACGGTCGAGGGTGTGGCGATGTATGAAGTGACGGAGGTTGTGGTCACCCGGACGGCGGCGGGGCTAGAGGGATTGAAGGGCTAGGTTAATCCCTTGAAGAAAAGAAGTGATGCGCATATATTTGCGCATGGAGACAGGTAATGGAGAAGGACTCGCGCAAGATCATCCAGCGCCTGAAGGCCGAGGGATATGAACTTGTTTCGGTGTCTGGCTCCCATCACAAGCTTCGGAAATGTGGCAAGACGATCATCGTGCCCCATCCGAAGAAGGATCTCCCGCTTGGCACCGCCCGGGCGATTGCGAAACAGGCGGGCTGGATCTGAAGAGCAAGAGAAATCGGCATATGCGATACTACGTGGCTTTGGTCCATAAGGACCTGGAGAGTGCCTACGGCATCAGCTTCCCCGATTTGCCAACCGTATTCTCGGCAGCGGATCGCGATGAAGACCTTGTCATCAACGCAATCGAAGCCTTGAGGCTTTGGGCAGAGGATGAAGAGCTTCCGGTCCCCTCCTCTCATCAGGATATCGTCGAGCGTTCCGATGTTCGTGACGAATTGGCTGCCGGCGCATTCCTCATCCGCGTGCCCCTCATCGAAGACGATACACGGACTGTCCGGGCGAACATCACGATGGAAGCAGGAACGCTGGCCGCAATCGACCAGGCAGCCAAGCAGCGAGGCCTCACCCGGTCGGCCTTCCTGGCAAGCTGCGCTCGCAAAGAGATCGAGCGCTCGGCGTGATCAAGGCGCGACCGAAACTCACCCACACACCATACGCCGGCCCGACGCGCCCCTTCACCATCGGCCTGTCCGCCCTCGACCCGACCCGCTGGATCGAACCGGATGCCGAGCGCGATTGGTACCTGAACGAAAAGCGCGCGCTGGCAGCGGCACGGCTCGATGAGGTTTTCCGGGCGACCGAAGACAGTCTCCCCGCCCAGGAGGAATGTCTGGCAGCCCTCGTCGCCCATCTCAAGGCCCATCATCCACAACACATGCATGCGCCCTCCCTGACCGACGAAACCCTCTCCCCGCTGCTCCGCGCCGGAATGCTCGTACAGGACGACCTGGTCATCATGATGAAGCGCGACGCCGGCTGGTCCATCGCCGCTGCTCATCTCTCCTTCCCATCCTCCTGGTCGCTTGCGGAAAAGTTCGATCGACCGATGGAGGAGGTCCACGAGCATGTGCCGGGGTTCCAAGGCGGCACGCGCAACGCGGCCATGATCAACCGCATCTTCGACAATCTGGCGCCCGGCCTGCCCGCCGAGCGTTTCAACTGGTCGATCAACTGGAAGGAAAAGCTCTTTCACCCGGAAACCGGCCGCAACGACGACGCCCAACCGCATGAGGCCGTGGTACGCGTCGAGCGCCAAACGCTGACGAAACTGCCTGTGACAGGCGCTATCGTCTTCACGATCCGCATCTATATGGATCCGGTCACAGCGTTCAGGAATCATCCTGACGGCAGAAGGCTCGGCGCCGCCCTGGCCGAGCAGCTGGAGGGCCTCGCCGGCGATCAGCTCCGATACAAGGGCCTCGACACCCAGCGTGACCGGCTCGTCGCCCACCTGCGGCAAGATACAGCACTCGAAAATCAGCGGTGAGGCCCCTCACCCCCATGCCCCTACCCTTTATTGTGTCAGATTTTTGTGATCTAGAACCGCCAGTATCGCTCCGGCCGCACAAGACAGGCCGGAAACATGGCCCAGGCACAACGACCGGGCCTCCAAGGAGACGGAAATGAGCGAAATGACCTACCCGGTTTATGGCGAGATCACCGGCCCGATCGTGATGATTGGTTTCGGCTCGATCGGCCGCGGCACCCTGCCGCTGATCGAACGCCACTTCAAGTTCGACAAGAGCCGGATGGTCGTCATCGATCCCCGCAATGACGAAGCCGACCTGCTTGCCAAGCATGGCATCAAGCACATCCAGGCGCATGTCACCAAGGACAACTACAAGAAGCTCCTGAAGCCGCTTCTGACCGAAGGCGAAGGCCAGGGCTTCTGCGTCAACCTGTCGGTCGACACCGGCTCGCTCGATCTGATGAAGCTCTGCCGCAAGCTCGACGTGCTCTACATCGATACGGTCGTCGAGCCCTGGCTCGGCTTCTACTTCGACAAGAACATGAAGAATTCCGAGCGCACCAATTACGCGCTGCGCGAAACCGTGCGCCAGGAAAAGGCGAAGAACCCGGGCGGCACGACGGCCGTGTCCACCTGCGGCGCAAACCCGGGCATGGTGTCCTGGTTCGTAAAGCAGGGCCTCGTCAACCTCGCCCATGAAATCGGCCTGAAATTCGAAGAGCCCGACCAGAACGATCGTGACGGCTGGGCCAAGTTGATGAAGAAGGTCGGCGTCAAGGGCGTGCACATCGCCGAACGCGACACCCAGCGCACCAAGAACCCGAAGCCGCTCAACGTCTTCTGGAACACCTGGTCGGCCGAAGGCTTCATCTCGGAAGGTCTGCAGCCCTCCGAACTCGGCTGGGGCACCCATGAAAACTGGATGCCGAAGAACGCCAAGAAGCACAAGAAGGGCTGCAAGGCCGCGATTTACCTGGAGCAGCCCGGCGCCAACACCCGTGTTCGCACCTGGTGCCCGACGCCGGGTCCGCAATACGGTTTCCTCGTAACCCACAACGAGTCGATCTCGATCGCCGACTACTTCACCGTCGAGAAGGATGGCGAAGTCGTCTATCGCCCGACCTGCCACTATGCCTACCACCCGGCCAACGACGCCGTGCTTTCGCTGCACGAGATGTTCGGCAATGGCGGCACGCAGCAGCCTGTTCTGCACGTGCTGAACGAAGACGAACTGGTTGACGGCGTCGACGAGCTCGGTGTGCTGCTCTACGGCCACGAAAAGAACGCCTACTGGTTCGGTTCGCGCCTGTCGCTCGAAGAAACCCGCCGCATCGCGCCCTATCAGAACGCAACCGGCCTGCAGGTGACCTCCGCCGTTCTCGCCGGCATGGTCTGGGCGATCGAGAACCCGAAGGCCGGCATCGTCGAAGCCGACGAGATGGACTACAAGCGCTGCCTGGAAGTGCAGTCGCCCTATCTCGGCCCGGTCGAAGGCCACTACACCGACTGGACGCCTCTTGATGGTCGCCCGGGCCTCTTCCCGGAAGACCTCGATGAAAAGGATCCGTGGCAGTTCCGGAACATCCTGGTCCGATAAACGGTTTCAGGCCAGAGCTTGGGGCCCGTCGCTCGCGGCGGGCCTTTCTCGTTGCAAGCAAGGACGGGATAACCCCGGCAATACAAGGCTTTCGCCTTGCTTTGGCCGAGGCTTCGCGGCATGTTCTCGATGACAACGCAAACGGTGGGCGGCCGGACCGAACCGCCGAGATGGTGGGAGACAAGAATGAAAATCAGATCCCTGGTGGCTGTAACGGCGATGAGCCTTGCCCTTTCGTCCTGCTATTCCAGCCCTCCCCGCCAGTTGCCGGCCGTTCAGCAGGGTCCGTCGATCGAAGGCGCCTGGGTTGATCCGAATGGTATCGCCTCGACCTTCCAGGGCGGCACCTTCACCACGCGGACGACCGATTCCAACCAGATCCTCGCATCCGGCACCTACACGCTGGTCAATGACCGCCTGGTCGAGATCAACATGACGTCTCTGGTTCGCAACACGCAGCAGAAGGTGAATTGCGCCCTCGTCACGCCGACACAGCTGAACTGCACCTCCGACAGCGGCGCCCAGTTCTCGCTCGCCCGACGCGGCTGAGCCGGCGCCAGGACAGACTTATCGAGGAGCGGCCCAAGCGGCCGCTTCTTTCGTTTCTGGCCCCGCTAACATGCGGACATCAAGTGAATTTTGCTTGCCCTGTTCCGGTCTTGATGAAAACATCCGCCATCCGAATTCTGGCGCGTGACTGTCATCAATCCGTGCCAGACTTCCGGTGATCGATTGCAACAGGAGAGATAAGATGTTCAGACATTTGACGATTGGCCTTTTCAGCGCCTCGGTGCTGGCCCTGACCGCCGGAACAGCTCTGGCCGATTTCGAACTCAATATCCTGCACATCAATGACCTGCATTCCCGCATCGAGGCCATCAGCAAATCCGATTCGACCTGCTCGGCAAAAGATGCGGCCGCCAACGAATGCTTCGGCGGCATCGCCCGCGTGAAGGCCGCCATCGATGCGCGCCGCGCAGAACTCACGGGCAAGAACGTGCTGACACTCGACGCTGGCGACCAGTTCCAGGGCTCGCTCTTCTACACCACCTACAAGAGCGCCCCGATTGCCGACTTCATGAACGGCATCGGCTTCGACGCCATGGCCATCGGCAACCACGAATTCGATGACGGCCCGGAAGAGCTGGCGAAGTTCATCGACGCGCTGAAATTCCCGATGATCTCCGGCAACACGCTGGCTGGCCTCAACTCTCCGGTCGCCGACAAGTTCAAGCCCTACATCGTCAAGGAATTCGGCGAGGAGAAGGTCGCGATTGTCTCGGTCCTCGCAACCGACACGGATGAGACCTCCTCGCCTGGCGACACCATCCTTTTTGCCGACGAGATCGGCTATCTGAAGGAAGCCGTGGCCGAAATCGAAGGCCAGGGCATCGACAAGATCGTGCTGCTCTCGCATGTCGGCTACGTCAAGGATCAGGAAATCGCGGCAGCCGTTGACGGCATCGACGTGATCGTCGGCGGCCACAGCCATACGCTTTTGTCCAATACCGACGAGAAGGCAGCGGGCCCCTACCCGACCCTGGTGAAGAACCCGTCCGGCGCGGATGTGCCGATCGTCCAGGCCTATGCCTATTCCAAGTATCTCGGCGACCTGACGGTCGTTTTTGATGATGCAGGCGTCGTCAAGACCGCGACTGGCGAACCGAAGCTGCTCGACGCCTCCGTGACCCCGGATGAAGGCTTCGTCGCCAAGGTGGCCGAACTCGGTGGCCCGATCGAGGAGTTGAAACTGAAGGAGATCGGCGAGAGCGCCGAAGCCATCGACGGCTCGCGTGAAACCTGCCGTGCAGTTGAATGCACCATGGGCAATCTGGTGGCGGACGCCATGGTCGATCGCTTGAGCGATCAGGGCATCACCATCGCCATCCAGAATGGCGGCGGTCTGCGCGCGTCGATCGACGCCGGCACCGTCACCATGGGCGAGGTCCTCACTGTCCTTCCCTTCCAGAACACGCTTGCCTCCTTCCAGCTCAAGGGCTCCGACATCGTGGCCGCCCTCGAGAACGGCGTGAGCCAGGTCGAGGAAGCGGCCGGCCGTTTCCCGCAGGTATCCGGTCTGAAATACACCGCCGACCTGACCAAGCCGGCCGGCAGCCGCATCTCCTCCGTCGAGGTCAAGGAAGGTGACGCCTTCGTCGCCATTGACCCCGAGAAGGTCTACGGCGTGGCCACCAACAACTATATGCGCACCGGTGGTGATGGCTATGGCGTGTTCGAGAGCGGCGGACAGAACGCTTACGATTTCGGCCCGGGCCTCGAAACTGTCGTGGCCGACTACATCGCCAAGAACAGCCCCTACAGGCCTTACACCGACGGTCGCATCACCGTGATCTCCGCGACGGCACCGCCGGCAGGCGACACGACCACGCCGGCAACCGAAGCGCCCGCTCAGGCTCCGGCAGCAACCGAGGCTCCGGCTGCCGCAGAAGCTCCGGCGGCAACCGCCGCGGATGCGGCCATGGCGACTGCCGAAACCGTCTACAAGGTGGTTGCCGGCGACAGCCTCTGGAAGATCGCCGAGGCCACCTATGGTGACGGCATGATGTGGAGCAAGATCGCCGAGGCGAACACGCTGCGCAATCCGAACGTGCTCTCGATCGGCCGGGAATTGCAGCTTCCGCCGAAGTAAGACCGTTTGACGCATGACAAAAGTCGGTCCGGGCTTCCCCGGGCCGGCTTTTGCTTTTATCAGATGATCTCAACTGGCCTTCGCCACGTATCGGTCGAGATCTCATCACCAGGATATCAAGATGAATGTAATGCCTGCCCATTGGCCCTCCGACCATCCGCCCGTCAATTTCGGCAAGGTCGGCGTCCTGCTCGTCAACCTTGGAACGCCCGATGGCACGGACTACAAGTCCATGCGCCGCTATCTCGAGGAATTCCTGACGGATAAGCGCGTCATCGAGTGGTCACGGTGGTTCTGGTACCCCATTCTGTACGGGATTGTTCTCAACCGACGCCCACAGAAGGTCGGCAAGGCCTATGAAGAGATCTGGAACAAGGATCTCGACGAAAGCTACCTGCGCACCTACACCCGCAGCCAGGCGGAAAAGCTCGCGGTTGCCTTGAAGGATCTGCCGAACGTGCATGTCGATTGGGCCATGCGCTACGGCCAGCCGGCGATCCAGGCGAAGATGAACGAGATGCAGAAGGCGGGTTGCGAGAAGATTCTCGTCTATCCGCTCTACCCACACTATGCGGCGGCAACCACGGCGACCGTCAACGATGAAGCCTTCAAGGCGCTGTTGAAGATGCGCTGGCAGCCGGCTTTGCGCACCGTGCCGCAATATGCCGATGATCCGGTCTACATTGCCGCCCTTGCCAACTCCATCAACCAGCATCTGGCGACCCTCGACTGGGAGCCTGAACTGGTGATCACCTCCTATCACGGCATTCCGAAGTCCTACTTCATGAAGGGCGACCCCTATCACTGCCAGTGTCACAAGACGACGCGTCTCTTGCGCGAGCATCTCGGCTGGGAGAAGGAAAAGCTGATGGTGACCTTCCAGTCGCGTTTCGGGCCCGAGGAATGGCTGCAGCCCTATACCGACAAGACGGTCGAAAAGCTGGCCCAGGAAGGCGTCAAGCGCATCGCCATCATGAACCCGGGCTTCGTCTCCGACTGTTTGGAAACACTGGAGGAAATCGCTGGCGAAGCCGGCGAGGACTTCCTGCACAATGGCGGCGAGAAGTTCACCCACATTCCCTGCCTGAACGACAGCGACGACGGCATGCGCGTGATCGAGAACGTCGTCCGCCGGGAGCTCCAGGGTTGGGCCTGAAGCTCAATAGGCTAAGCTACATGCAACATGACCAAGGGACTGCCGGAAGGCGGTCCTTTTTTCATTTATATCAATGTCACTTCGCGTCGCATCGTGCCTTCCGGAGGGGCAATTGAGCTACGGTAGCGGTACAACCGAGACGGCGAACACGCATGGCGAGCCAATGAGAAAAAGCCCAATCTTCGGTACATATGCCCAACTTTGATGCATCTTTTCATTTGCTTAGCGTGTCGAGCTCCGAAACAACACAACCGAAAAGACAACCTCAAGCTGCCCACAAGCGCAAATCCGAGACGGAAAAGCCTACTTAAATCATTGGATTTAATTACAATTCTAGATAGGCAATTTCTTATATTAATGGTCCGTTTAGTAATGATCCCTAGAATTAGGGGGAGTTGAAGGAGACCATCATGAAATTCGTCACGACAGCATTGGCATCGACGTTCATCGTCGCGTCACTCGCCACTGCCCATGCAGAACCGGCCCAGCCTGATATCGCCAAGCTCGTCTCGCCCGAGCTCATCAAGCAGATCCAGGAATTCGTGTCCGCCGAGATTGTCACCGTATCGGTCGAGGCACAGAACGCTCGGCTCACAGACCTGTCCCAGGACAAGATCGACGAGCTGGACAATCAATGGAAGGCCGAGCGCGAGGCAGCCGACAAGCCGCTGATCGCCGCGACGCTCTCCAGCCCGCTCTCCGTCTATCTCGCCCGCATCCAGGGTAAATCGCTCGGCCTCTATCCTGAAATCTTCGTGATGGACAAGAACGGCCTGAATGTCGGCCAGAGCTCGATCACCAGCGACTTCTGGCAGGGCGACGAGGCCAAGTTCCAGAAGACCTATGACGTCTCGGAGGACGCGATCTTCATCGATGAAGCCGAGTGGGACGACGACATGAAGATCTGGCGAAACCAGGTGAGCCTGACGCTGGTCGACAGCGCCAAGAAGAAGATTGGTGCCGTTACCGTCGAACTCAACCTGACGGAACTCGAGCGCCGGGCGCTGGCCGGCAGCTGATCCCTCGACACGACCCCATGATGGCGGCCGTCCTGTAAACCATGATCCAATTCGACCCCGACCGGGACAGGATTTTACTATGCTCAAGAATTTATCCGTAAGCGCCAAAGGCTTTCTCGCTTTCGGACTCCTCGCCGCCATCGCGATCGCAGCCTCGACCTTCATGCACAATCGCACCATTATGGCCCGTGAACAGGTCGCGGAAACCGCGACGATGAATCGCGCCGTTGCGGTGATCGAAGAATTCTCCGCCGATCTCTATGTTGCGGACCTCAAGCTGAAGACCTTCCTGTTGACCGGCAACCGCGACTACGCAGCTGGCGCAGAAGAGATGGCTGCGGAAATGAGCGCGGACCGTCCCAACATCGAAACAATGCTGTCGGCATCGGCACCTGCAGAACTTACGAAGTTCAGGGACGCGGTGGTTGCCTTCGACGCGTGGAAGACAAACTTCATGGACCGCCAGATCCTCTTGATGCGCGACCCGGAAACGGTTGAACTTGCCCGCGCCATGGAAGTAACTGGTGAAGGAGAGGCTCTAGTCCAGGCCTTCGAAGTGCGAATCCGCGAGATCAAGTCTTCTCTCTCGGCGCGTGCCGTCACCGCGGGTGAAAACCAGACAGCAGCCCTCTCGCTTGTGGAAACGGTCAGCCTCGCCGCTTCGATCATCGTCGGCATCGCTGCTGCTCTCCTCGGCTTCCTGAACTTCCAACTTGTTTCTCGTCCGCTCGGCAAGCTCGCCGACAACACGACGCGCCTCGCAAACGGCGACCTCGACGTCACGATCGATCAGGGTGGCAAGGACGAAATCGGGCGCATGGCCGCCGCGATGCAGATCTTCCGTGAGGCAGCGATCGCCAACAAGCGACTGGAAGCCGAGGCCGACGGTAACCGTCGTCAGGCAGAGGCCGATCGCATCGCGACCCAGCAGCGTGCCGAAGCTGATGCCGCCGAACGTCTGCGCATCGCCACGTCGGGCCTGGCTGCCGGTCTGAAGCGCCTCGCCGCCGGCGATCTCGCATTCCAGATCAACGAAGCCTTCGCCCCTGATTTCGAGGCACTCCGCCACGACTTCAACCAGTCTATCCGCCAGCTGAACCAGACCATGGCCTCGATCAACAACAGCGTCGCGACCATGGAGACCGGCACCCGCGAGATCGCCTCCGGGACCGATCATCTGTCGAAGCGCACCGAGCAGCAGGCAGCCGCCCTTGAGCAGACGGCAGCCGCAGTCGAAGAGATCACCGCCAACGTCGTCAATTCAAGCAAGCGGACCGAAGAGGCCCGCGGTGTGGCGGCACATGCCAACACCTCCGCCAACCAGTCGTCGGAAGTCGTTTCCCGCGCCGAAGAAGCCATGCGCCGGATTGAAAACTCCTCGCAGCAGATCTCGAACATCATCGGCGTCATCGACGAGATCGCCTTCCAGACGAACCTGCTCGCCCTGAATGCTGGCGTCGAGGCAGCACGTGCCGGTGAAGCCGGCAAGGGCTTTGCAGTCGTCGCCCAGGAAGTTCGCGAGCTCGCCCAGCGTTCTGCCAATGCTGCGAAGGAGATCAAGGCTCTCATCCAGAACTCCTCGACCGAGGTTGCTGGCGGCGTGGATCTCGTCCGCAAGACCGGCGAAGCGCTGCGCACCATCGGCGGCTTCATCACCGAGATGAACACCCACATGGATGCGATTGCCCTTTCCGCCAAGGAACAGGCGACCGGCCTTTCGGAAGTCAACCATGCGGTCAACTCGATGGACCAGACGACCCAGCAGAACGCCGCCATGGTCGAGGAATCCAACGCGGCCTCCGGCGCGCTTGCGAGCGAAGCCGCAAAGCTCCGCGAACTGATCTCGCACTTCAGCATCGACGGCGTGCAGCAAACCCAGGCATCGGCGCTGCGCGAAACGGCCCGTGCGATGGCACAACCCACGGCATCGCCCAGCCGCGCTCCTGCACCGCGTGCGGCCGAGCCTGCCCGGCGCGCCGCCCCGGCGCCACGCAGCCACGGCAACGCGGCAGTGGCCCAGGACAACTGGGAAGAGTTTTAAGCTCAGGTCGATCAGCCTGAAAACCGAGGCGGCGGGAGAAATCCCGCCGCTTTTCTTTTTCTCGCGGCCCACCAGTCTGGATGGTAAACCACGTCGTGTGTGACCGCGATCCCTTGCATTTACCCTGTCACGCCACGATGTTAGACCAAAGGGGCGCAATTTCCGTTTGCGCCAATGCTGGAGGAATTCATGCCCGTTACCGGTCCGGACATCGTCGTCATCGCACTCGTACTGCTTGTGATCCTGGTCCTCTTTGCCGGCATCAAGACCGTACCGCAGGGCTTCCGCTACACGATCGAGCGTTTCGGCCGCTACACGCGCACGCTGGAGCCGGGCCTTAACCTGATCATCCCGTTCTTTGAGCGGATCGGCGCGAAGATGAACGTCATGGAGCAGGTACTCGATGTGCCGACCCAGGAAGTCATCACCAAGGACAATGCCTCGGTTTCTGCCGATGCTGTCGCCTTCTATCAGGTGCTGAACGCTGCAGAAGCCGCCTATCAGGTCTCGAACCTCGAAAATGCCATCCTGAACCTGACGATGACCAATATCCGCTCGGTCATGGGCTCGATGGATCTCGATGAACTGCTTTCCAACCGCGAGGTCATCAACGACCGCCTGCTGCGCGTTGTCGACGAGGCCGTCCGCCCCTGGGGCATCAAGGTCACGCGCGTCGAGATCAAGGATATCCAGCCGCCGGCCGACCTGGTGGACGCCATGGGCCGCCAGATGAAGGCCGAGCGCGAGAAGCGCGCCCAGGTCCTGGAAGCCGAAGGCTTCCGCAATGCCCAGATCCTGAGGGCCGAAGGCGCCAAGCAGGCCGCCATCCTTCAGGCAGAAGGCGAGCGTGAGGCAGCCTACCGCGAGGCCGAGGCCCGTGAGCGTCTGGCGGAAGCCGAAGCCAAGGCCACCCGCCTCGTCTCGGAAGCAATCGCCGCCGGCGACGTCAACGCCATCAATTACTTCGTCGCCCAAAAATACACAGAGGCAATGGCCGCGATCGGCACCTCCAGCAATTCCAAGGTGGTTCTGATGCCGATGGAAGCGACGTCGCTGATCGGCTCGCTCGGCGGCATCGGCGCGATTGCGCGCGAGGTCTTCGGCGACGACAAGCGCCCGGCACCGACGCGCCCGACCGCCGCGCCGCGCACCACGCCGCCGATCAGTTCCTTCAACCCGAACGGCGAGTGATCGCCATGCTGGCGCGGATCATCGCCGAACTCGGCCCCTGGAGCTGGTGGGTCCTCGGCATGCTGCTGCTTGCGGCCGAACTGGTCATGCCCGGCGTCTTCCTGGTCTGGATCGGCCTCGGCGCCATCCTGACAGGTGTGCTGTCGCTGCTGCTTTGGGATACGGGCTTCTGGTCGTGGCAAATCCAGTCGCTGGTCTTTGCGGCAAGCGCCGTCGCTTTCACGCTTGCCGGTCGCCGTCTCTTCACCCGCCTCGAGACGTCGAGCGACGAACCACTCCTCAATCAGCGTGGCGCAAGCCTCGTCGGCCGCACCGCCGTGCTCGCCGAGCCCATCCGCGAGGGCCGTGGCCGCATCCGGCTGGACGACACCTTCTGGCTGGTCTCCGGCCCGGACCTGCCCAGCGGCGCCCGCGTGCGGATCGTCTCAAGCGACGGTCGCGATCTGACAGTGGAAGAGGCTTGAGCCGGGCCACGCTTGAATGCGCGGCAAAGCATGGCATAGTGGGTCCATGACAATCGAACTCGACATCACGCCGGATCTCGCAGCCAGGATCGATGCGCTTGCCGCGCGCGCGGGCGTATCGCGTTCAAGGATCATCCAGGATGCCCTGGAGCAGGGTCACTCGATTGCCTGGCAGGAGCACTTCATCGGCAAAGTTAAGGCTGCAATCGAAGCAGCCGATCGGGGTGACTTCGCGTCTGAGGCGGAAATAGACCGGGTATTGAACAAGTATCGGCCCGGCTAATGCTGGTGGTCTGGACACTTCCAGCGATCCAAGATCTGGAAGCGATCCAGGATTACATTGCAGACAGGCGACCAGCGGCAGCCACACGTCTGGCCAAAAGGATCTTCGATCAAACGAAGGCGCTCTTGGCTAAAAATCCGAACGTCGGCCGCCTAGGCAGGGTGAGCGGCACACGGGAACTCGTGGTTTCCCGCACACCCTACATCGTCGTTTACAGAGTGGGCGCGCGCGTGGAAATCCTGGCGATCATTCATGGCGCACGAGATTGGCCTGAGAGCTTCTCTTGAGGCCCGCTCAGGCGACCCCGATCCTCAGCAGATCGTGGAAGTGGATGAGGCCGACGGGCGTGTTCTCGTCATCGACGACGATCAGCGCACCTATGCCATGTTTGTTGATCATCGCCGCGGCGGTCGTCGCGAGGGCGTCGCCCTTGATGACCTTCGGATTGCGGGTCATCACGTCCTCGACGTCAAGGATAGACAGATCCCGGGCGAGATTACGCGCCATGTCGCCTTCCGTTACGATGCCGCAGAGCTTGCCGGCGTCGTCCACGATGCCCACACAGCCAAAATGCTTGTGAGACAGGGTCTTGACCGCCTCGGGCATGGGCGTACCGAGCGCCACCAGCGGCAGGCGCTCGCCGGTATGCATGATGTCGCGCACATGGGTGAGCGCCGCACCGAGCTTGCCGCCCGGATGGAAGGTACGGAAGTCCGACGGCGAAAACCCGCGGGCTTCGAGAAGGGCAATCGCAATCGCATCGCCGATGGCAAGCTGCAGCACTGCCGAGGTCGTCGGTGCGAGCCCGTGCGGGCAGGCCTCCTGAACCTTCGGCATCAGAAGCACGACATCCGCATTGCGGGCGAGCGTGGAATTTTCACCCGCCGTAATGGCAATGAGCGGGATCGAGAAACGGCGCGAGAAGCTCAGAATGCCCTGAAGTTCCGTCGTTTCGCCCCCCCAGGAGATCGCCAGGATCGCATCATCCTGCGCGATCATGCCGAGATCGCCATGATTGGCTTCGGACGGATGGACAAAGAAGGCTGGCGTGCCGGTCGAGGCGAAGGTGGCGGCGATCTTCGAACCGATATGGCCACTCTTGCCGACCCCGGTCACAATCACGCGACCGCCGATCCCGCCGATCGTCTTCACCGCATTGCAAAAGGGTGCGGCCAAGGGACCGGCCAAGGCCTCTTCGAGGACACGAAGCCCCTCCCGCTCGGTCGAGATGACGCGAAGAGCGGATTCGGTGGCACTGGCTTCAACGAGATTGACTGCGCGCTTGATCATGTCGTCCCATACTGCGTTTGTCGGCTGCTGTAAATTCTCGTGGTGCATGCCGCATCTTCGGCAACGCCTGCCTGATCGCCATTCACCGGCGAAACCAAACATTAACCACCAGGCTTTACGATTGGGTAAGCATTACAGATCGCCGGGCGCAAGCATGACTTCAGTCGAAAATCGGGACACGCGCGGCGCACGCCGCCTGGGACTGCGCGCTTTCGCCGGCGCACTCGCGCTGTCGGCACTCGTGCACCCGTCATTGGTCGCAGCCCAAGAGACCCGCCCCACGCCGCAATCCTCGACAGGCGCTGCGACGAGCGGTACGCCAACGCCCGGCATCGGCGCGGCAGGCATCGCGACGCGCGCGGACGAGATGTCGACATCAGCGCCCGCAGTGGCGAGCGATCCGACCACGACGGCCACGATTGCCCCGAACACATTCCCGGTGGACCCGCTTGCTGATCCCGATGTCTTGCCGCTGGACGACGACATCGGCCGCCAGAACCTGCGCGAGACCCGCCTCGACGACCCGACGGCCGCCCGAATTCGCCGCGATGCCCTGGACGCCGAAGACGGCACCGGCATTCGCCTTGGCAGCATGATCCTTCGGCCGTCGATCAGCCAGAAACTGGGCACCGAGCGGGAGAAGTCCGGCGACGTCAAAACCAACCGCACATTCTCGGAAACCGGATTGAAAGGTACTTTGACCTCGGACTGGTCGCGACATGAGCTGAATGTCGGAGCCGAAGGCGCATGGCAGGAAACGCTGTCCGGCACGGACAACGACAAGCCTCGCGCCAATATCGACGCGCGCCTGCGTCTCGATCTCGCCGACGACACCATCGCGACGCTTTCCGGATCCTACAATTTCAGCCGCGAGGATAGCGACGACCCGAACGCCGTATCCGGCGCCAGGGTCCAGTCGGGCGTCCACCAGTTCGGGACCGGCCTGTCGGTCGAACGCGACTTCGGTGTGATCCGCGGCTCGATCGCCGGCGATTTCACCCGCTTTCAATATTCGGATGCCAAGCTGTCCAATGGCAGCATCCTCGAACGCAGCGATCGCGACCGCAATCGCTATACGCTCAGCAGCCGCCTCGGATACGAGATCTCGCCTGCCCTCACCCCCTTCATCGAAGGCACGGTCGGGCGGATCGACTATGACGAAGCCGTCGATTCGTCCGGATACCGGCGCTCGGCGGATCTCTATGGCGCCAAGGCCGGGGTGGCCGTCGATCTGGGAGAGAAGCTGCGCGGCGAAATCGCCCTCGGCTACGAACACCAAACCTTCGAGGACGCGCGTCTGGCGGAGCTGTCAGCGATGACGGTGGATGGCAACATCTTCTGGTCGCCGCAGGACGGCACCAGCATCGACCTCTCGCTCGACACCAGCATCGATCCATCGACCACCGCCGGTGTCAACGGCGCAACGATCCACCGCGTCACCGCTGCGCTGTCCCACGACCTGCGCACGAACCTCGTGGCGCGCTTGACCGGCGGGACAACCTTCACGAACTACGACGGGAATGCGAGTGCGAGCGATACGACCGCTTATCTTGCGGGCGCCGGCCTGACGTGGAAGGTCAATCGCTATCTCGATGCGACGGCAGATCTCGCTTACGAGCGGACGAACTACAAGACCGGCACCGACAACAGCACGGTGACGGCATTGGTAGGCCTGACCGCCAAGCGCTGAGCCCGGCGGTCAGGGTTTCATTTCACTTCAGCGCGGCGAGCAGCGCCTTCAACTGGTCCTCGATGGCCGGACGAATGTCGGCGCGCTCGATGGCAAAGGCGACATTGGCCAGGATGAAGCCGTCCTTGGAACCGCAGTCGAAGGTCTGGCCCTTGAAGTGGTAACCGGCAAACGGCTGGTCATTGGCGAGCTTCAGCATGCCGTCGGTCAACTGGATCTCGTTGCCGGCGCCACGTTCCTGGGTCGACAGGATCTCGAAGATCTCAGGCTGCAGGATGTAGCGGCCGTTGATGAAGAAGTTGGAAGGTGCCGTGCCCTTGGCAGGCTTCTCGACCATTTGCGTGATCTTGAAGCCGCCTTCGAGCGCGTCACCGACGCCAACGATGCCGTATTTGTGGGCCTGATCCGGCGCACATTCCTCGACCGCCACAATGTTGCCGCCGGTCTTTTCATAAAGTTCGACCATGCCCTTGAGGCAGGCCTTTTCGCCGCGCATAATCATGTCAGGCAGGAGAAGGGCGAAAGGTTCATGCCCCACGATGTCACGAGCACACCAGACGGCATGTCCGAGACCCAGCGGCTCCTGTTGCCGCGTAAAGCTGGTCTGACCCGCTGTCGGCTGGAGTTCGTCGAGCATTGAAAGTTCGGCGTTCTTGTTGCGGGCCTTCAGGGTCTGTTCGAGTTCGAACTGGATGTCGAAGTAGTCCTCGATGACCGCCTTGCCGCGGCCGGTCACGAAAACGAAGTGCTCGATCCCGGCTTCGATGGCCTCGTCAACCACATACTGGATGACAGGCTTGTCGACGACGGTGAGCATTTCTTTCGGGACCGCCTTGGTGGCGGGGAGAAAACGCGTACCGAGACCGGCCACGGGAAAAACGGCTTTACGGAGCTTTTTAGTCTGAACCACTCATTCCTCCTCGAGGATCTAAATCGATTAACGTCTTCATAACGCAGTCACGCCCAGTAACATACAATTGCTTCAAAATGGCAAAGACAAAGCTTGGGCGGACAACATGGTAAAGGGTTTGTTGACTGAACAGCATTAACCTGTGGTGAACAGCCTTGTTCCGGCTGCCAACACGAGAATGCACGGGAGATGCCCATGAAAAGACACCGCCCCAGCCTGCTCGGCGCCATTGCCCTGACGCTGACGACAGCGCTCATGCCCATGGAAGCCTTCGCGGACGCCGGTTTCCAGAAGTGGATCCGCGACTTTTATCCTGTCGCCGCCAAGGCCGGCATCACGGAGCGGACCTATCGCCAGGCGTTCAACGGCGTGACCGAGCCAGACCAGTTCGTGCTGGAAAAGGCGGCCTATCAGCCGGAGTTCAAGCACCAGATCTGGGATTACCTCGACAGCCGCGTGAACCCGTACACGGTCAAGGTCGGTCAGGAGATGCTGGCCAAGCACGGGCGCCTGCTGACAGCCTTGGAAAACCACTTCGGCGTCGACAAGCACGTGCTGCTTGCGATCTGGTCGATGGAATCAAATTATGGCGCAGCTCTCGAGCGTCCGGACCGCCTGCACAATGTGCCGCGTTCGCTGGCCACGCTTGCCTATGCCGACCGCAAGCGCGCAAAGTTTGCCCGCACACAGCTGATTGCCGCGCTCAAGATGCTGCAGAACGGCGACGTGACCAACAAGAACCTGATGGGCTCCTGGGCCGGCGCCATGGGCCACACCCAGTTCATTCCGACAAGCTACCTGCTCTACGGCATCGACGCCGACGGCAACGGCGACAAGGACATCTGGCATTCGATTCCCGATGCACTCGCCACCGCCGCCAATCTGCTTGCCAAGAATGACTGGCAGACCGGCCGCACCTGGGGCTACGAGATCGCCGTCCCGAGAGGGGGCAACAAATATGCTGGCCAGACCAAGACGGTGGCCCAGTGGCAGGCGCTGGGCTTCGCCCGTCCATCCGGCAAGGGTTTCAGGAACGGCAGCGAACGCGCCGAGCTCAAGATGCTCGGTGGCGCCAACGGCCCGGGCTTCCTGATGACCAAGAACTTCTTCGTCATCAAGCGCTACAATGCCGCTGACAGCTACGCCCTGGGCGTTGGCCTGCTGGCGGACGAGATTGCCGGCTATGGCGGCATGCAGCAGCGCTGGCCGCGCCCCGACGGTTCGCTCGACGTCAAGGAAAAGTTCGAGCTCCAGACCCGTCTTCAGGCGCTTGGCTATTACGATGGCAAGATCGACGGCAATTTCGGCTCAGGCTCGAAGGCGGCTATCACCGCCATCCAGCAGCGGCTCGGCATGTCCGTGGACGGCCAGCCGTCACGCGTCCTGCTCGACAAGCTGCGTAACTGATACGGGTCCGCAGCAAGCGCACCTGTTGACTTGGCATCCGCCGCGCTCCAGAAACAAGAGAGCGCGGCGGATGCATTTTGAGCCTGCCGCCTTCGCCCATGGAGTGTGACTTGACGAGCCCGCGCGGAACCTTCGCCCGCCTCATGACGCTCGGTCTGGCGCTGACAGTCGTCGCGACCGCATTCATCACCACGTCTGCCGAAGCCCAGCAGCCGGAACGCCGCCGCACTCTCCTCGACCTGCTCTTCGGCGAACGCCAGCCGACCTATGTGCCGCCACAAAACGTCCAGCGGCCGCGGGAAACCAATACCCGCAAGAAGACCAGTGGCAGCGTCACCACGATCAACACCCGGCCGCAATCGACCCGCGCGGTCGCAGCACCCCCGCCGCCGCCAAAGCTCGACAATGCAAAGACGGTCCTCGTCCTCGGAGACTTCGTTGCAAGCGCACTCGGCGACGGTTTGAAGACCGCCTTCGAGGACTCACCCGGCGTCGTTGTAGAGAACCGCGCCAATGGATCCTCCGGCCTGGTGCGTGATGATTTCTACGATTGGCCGGGCCAGTTGCCAGCACTCGTCAGCGATCTCAAACCGAGCGTCGTGGTCATCCAGATCGGCGCCAACGACCGCCAGCAACTGGTAACCCCGACCGGCCGCCTCGACTTCCGGACCGATCCCTGGTTCACCGCCTATGGCGACCGGGTCGCGCGCCTGGCGAGCGTCGCTGCGGAAACGCGTGTCCCGATCATCTGGGTCGGGCTGCCGGCCTTCCGCCCGCAAAACATGACTGCGGACGCCCTGCGCCTCAACACCATCTATCGATCGAGCATCGAGAAGGTGAACGGCGAATTCGTCGATATCTGGGAAGGATTCGTCGACCAGGAAGGGCGCTTCATCGTCACCGGCTCCGACATCAATGGCCAGCCGGTCCGACTGCGCGGCAATGACGGCATCGGCTTTACCGGCCCAGGCAAACGCAAGCTCGCTTTCTATGTCGAAAAATCCGTACGCCGCTATCTCGGCGACATGACGAGCCCGGATCTCGTCCGCCTCGACGCCAGCAATCTGCCCGAGCTGGTGACCCTGTCGCCATCGGAGAACAAGGCGATCGTCACCACCCCGCCGATCGATCTGTTCGACCCTGAGCTCGACGGCGCCGACGAACTGCTGGGCGGAACCGTGCCGGCCTCCTCGACCTTCCCGACACCGCGCGACCAGCTCGTCCAAAACGGTCGCCTGCCGGATCCTCCGGCCGGGCGGGTGGACTATGTCAAGCGGCCAGCTGAGTCGACACCTTCAGCCTCCCCCACACCGGTCATTGCGACACCCTGATCGCGTCAATACATCCAACGCAAAAGGGGCCGTTCGAAAGCGGCCCCTTTTTAAACTATCTCGACTTTGCCGAGGATCAGCGCGGCAGCACGCTCTCACCCATCAGCGCCTCGTCGATGGCGCGCGCGGCCTGGCGTCCTTCGCGGATCGCCCAGACGACCAGCGACTGGCCGCGACGGGCGTCACCTGCGACCCAGACCTTGTCGACCGACGAACGATAATCCTTGTCGTTGGCAACGACATTGGTCGAGCCGCGACGGTCGGTATTGAGTTCGAGCTTGCCGTCGAGATCCTTCAGCACGCTGTCGGTGAACGGACCGGAGAAGCCGATGGCGATGAAGGCGAGATCGGCCTTGATGATGAACTCGGTGCCCGGGATCGGCTTGCGGCGCTCGTCGACCTGGCAGCACTTCACGCCGGTCAGCACGCCGTCTTCGCCGACGAATTCGAGCGTTGCCACCTGGAATTCGCGGTTGGCACCTTCGGCCTGGCTGGACGAGGTGCGCATCTTGGTCGCCCAGAAAGGCCAGATCGCAAGCTTGTCTTCCGTCTGCGGCGGACGCGGGCGGATGTCGAGCTGGGTCACCTTGACGGCGCCCTGGCGGAAGGCCGTGCCGACGCAGTCAGACGCCGTATCACCACCACCGACGACAACGACATGCTTGCCACCGGCGAGGATCGGATCGGCCGGCCAGCCGATGCTGTCGATGTTTTCGCGACCAACGCGGCGGTTCTGCTGCACGAGATAGGGCATGGCATCATGCACGCCATGGAACTCGACGCCGGGAATGCCGGCCTCGCGCGGCGTTTCCGAACCACCGCAATACAGGACTGCGTCATAGTCCGCGCGCAGCTTCTCGACGGTCACGTCAACACCGACGTTGACGCCGCAATGGAAGGTGACATTTTCGCCCTGCATCTGCTCGACGCGGCGATCGATGAAGTTCTTTTCCATCTTGAAGTCCGGAATGCCGTAGCGCAACAAGCCGCCGGGCTTCGACTCGCGCTCATAGACATGCACCTCATGCCCCGCGCGGCCGAGCTGCTGGGCAGCGGCGAGACCCGACGGGCCGGAGCCGATGATTGCGACCTTCTTGCCGGTATGGATGGTCGCCGGCTGCGGCACGATGAAGCCGAGTTCATAGGCCTTGTCGGCAATCGCCTGCTCAACGGTCTTGATCGCGACCGGCGTATCCTCGAGGTTCAGCGTGCAGGCTTCCTCGCAAGGAGCCGGGCAAACGCGACCCGTGAATTCAGGGAAGTTGTTCGTCGAGTGGAGGTTGCGGATCGCCTCCTCCCACTTGTTGTTATAGACGAGGTCGTTCCAATCAGGGATCTGGTTATGCACCGGACAGCCGGTCGGACCATGGCAATAGGGAATGCCGCAATCCATGCAGCGTGCCGCCTGCTTCGTCACCTCGGCATCCGACATGGGGATCGTGAATTCGCGGAAATGGCGGATGCGGTCGGAGGCCGGCTGATACTTCGCCACCTGCCGGTCGATTTCCATGAAACCTGTAACCTTGCCCATATTCTTTCCCTCAGCTCACAGAGGCGGCCATTGCGGCCCCCAGTACCAGTAGGCGAAACCGATAACCGCCCCCAGCACCACGAATTCCAAAACAAGCGCACCATTGACCAGTGCGGCGACCGTTGGAACGGCCGCGGCAATCACCACGGCCATTCCGATATGGACAAAACGTCCCTTGCGGTTCACTCCGCAGCCACGCCCATGCGCATGCGTTCCATTTCCTCAAGCGCACGGCGGTATTCCACCGGCATGACCTTGCGGAACTTCGGGCGATATTCCGCCCAGCTGTCGAGGATCTGCTTGGCGCGGTTCGAGCCCGTATAGTGCAGATGGTTCGAGATCAGCTGGTAGAGGCGCTCCTCGTCGTGGCGGGTCATGTCGCCGGACACGTCGACAAGGCCCTTGTGCATGAGGTCGCCACCGTGATGGTGCAGCTTCTCGAGCATGTCGTCCTCTTCCGGAACCGGCTCGAGTTCGACCATGGCCATGTTGCAGCGCTTGGCGAAATCGCCGCTCTCGTCAAGCACGTAAGCGACACCACCCGACATGCCGGCTGCGAAGTTGCGGCCCGTTTCGCCGAGCACGACGACCACGCCACCCGTCATGTATTCGCAGCCGTGGTCACCCACGCCCTCGACGACGGCGATAGCACCCGAGTTGCGGACAGCGAAACGTTCGCCGGCCACGCCGCGGAAATAGCACTCGCCGGAGATCGCACCGTAGAGAACGGTGTTGCCGACGATAATCGAGTTCTCGGCAACGATGCGGGCATTCTCCGGCGGACGCACGACAATGCGACCACCCGAGAGGCCCTTGCCGACATAGTCATTGCCATCGCCCACGAGATCGAAGGTGATGCCACGCGCCAGGAAAGCGCCGAAGGACTGACCGGCAGTGCCGTTCAGCGTGACATGAATAGTATCATCCTTCAGGCCCTTGTGGCCGTAGCGCATGGCGACTTCGCCCGAAAGCATGGCACCGGCCGAGCGGTCAACGTTCTTGATATCAACGTCGAAGACGACAGGCTGCTTGGCTTCGAGCGCCGGCATCGCCTTCTCGATCAGCTTGCGATCGAGAATGTCGATGATCGGGTGGTTCTGGCGTTCGGTCCAGTAGGTAGCGGACTTCGGCGCATCGACCTTGTGGAAGATCTTCGAGAAGTCGAGCCCCTTGGCCTTCCAGTGGGCGAGCATCTCGTCCTTTTCCAGCAGTTCCGAAGCACCGATGATCTCGTCGAGCTTGGTCACGCCGAGCGAGGCGAGGATCTCGCGCACTTCTTCGGCAACGAAGAAGAAGTAGTTGATCACATGCTCGGGCGTACCCTTGAAGCGCTTACGCAGGACCGGGTCCTGGGTGGCAACACCCACGGGACACGTGTTCAGATGGCACTTGCGCATCATGATGCAGCCGGCCGCAATCAGCGGTGCGGTCGCAAAGCCGAATTCGTCGGCGCCAAGCAGCGCGCCGATGATGACGTCACGGCCGGTCTTCAACCCGCCATCAACCTGCAGCGCGATGCGCGAACGCAGACCGTTCAGCACCAGCGTCTGCTGGGTCTCGGCAAGACCGATTTCCCATGGGCTACCCGCATGCTTCAACGAGGTGAGCGGCGATGCACCCGTGCCGCCATCGAAACCCGAGACCGTGATATGATCGGCGCGTGCCTTGGCAACGCCGGCAGCAACCGTGCCGACGCCGACTTCCGAGACGAGCTTGACCGAGATGTCGGCCACAGGATTGACGTTCTTCAGGTCGTAGATCAGCTGCGCCAGATCTTCGATCGAATAGATGTCGTGGTGCGGCGGCGGCGAGATCAGGCCGACGCCCGGGGTCGAGTGACGCGTCTTGGCAACCGTCGCATCGACCTTGTGGCCGGGCAGCTGGCCGCCTTCGCCGGGCTTTGCACCCTGCGCCACCTTGATCTGCAGCACGTCGGCATTGACCAGATATTCGGTGGTCACACCGAAGCGGCCCGATGCAATCTGCTTGATCGCCGAACGCTCGGGGTTCGAGGAACCGTCAGCGAGCGGCAGGTAACGATCGCTTTCCTCGCCACCTTCACCCGTGTTCGACTTGCCGCCGATCTTGTTCATGGCAATCGCGAGCGTGGTATGCGCCTCACGGCTGATCGAGCCGAAGGACATGGCACCGGTCGAGAAGCGCTTGACGATATCGACAGCAGGCTCGACCTCATCGATCGAAACAGGCTTGCGACCAAGGTCTTCAGCCTTCTTGATCTTGAACAGGCCGCGGATCGTGTTCATCCGCAAATTGCTGTCATTCACCATCTCGGCGAATTCGCGGTAGCGGTCCTGGCTGTTGCCGCGCACGGCATGCTGCAGCGACGCGATCGAATCAGGGCTCCAGGCATGGTTTTCGCCACGCATGCGGTAGGCATATTCACCGCCGACATCGAGCGTGCTGGCGAGAACCGGATCCTTGCCAAAAGCCGAGAGGTGGCGGGCGACGGTTTCCTCGGCGATTTCCTCGAGGCCAATGCCCTCGATGGTCGTCGCAGTGCCGAAGAAATACTTGTCGACCAGTTCGGACGAAAGACCAATCGCGTCGAAGATCTGGGCGCCGCAATAGGACTGGTAGGTCGAGATGCCCATCTTGGACATGACCTTCAGAATGCCCTTACCGACAGCCTTGATGTAGCGGTAGACGACTTCGTCTTCCGACACTTCCTTGGGGAACTCGCCATGCTTATGCATGTCGAGCAGCGTGTCGAAGGCGAGATAGGGGTTGATCGCCTCGGCGCCGAAGCCCGCGAGACAGCAGAAGTGATGCACTTCGCGCGGCTCGCCGGATTCGACCACGAGACCGACCGAGGTGCGCAGCCCCTTGCGGATCAGGTGGTGATGGACGGCAGCGGTCGCGAGCAGCGCCGGGATGGCGATGCGGTCAGGGCCGATCTGACGGTCGGAGAGCACGATGATGTTGTACCCGCCACGCACAGCTGCTTCCGCCCGCTCGCAGAGGCGATCGAGCATCTCCGGCATGCCCTCGGCGCCACGGCTGACGTCATAGGTGAAGTCGAGCGTCTTGGTATCGAAGCGATCTTCGACATGACCGATCGAGCGGATCTTTTCCAGATCGCCATTGGTCAGGATCGGCTGGCGCACTTCCATGCGCTTGGCGTTCGCCATGCCCTCATGGTCGAGAATGTTCGGGCGCGGGCCGATGAAGGAGACGAGGCTCATGACGAGCTCTTCGCGGATCGGATCGATCGGCGGGTTGGTGACCTGGGCGAAGTTCTGCTTGAAATAGGTGTAGAGCAGCTTCGACTTTTCCGACATCGCCGAGATCGGCGTATCGGTCCCCATTGAGCCGATCGCTTCCTGACCGGTGGTGGCCATCGGCGACATCAGGAGCTTGGTGTCTTCGGTGGTGTAGCCGAAGGCCTGCTGGCGATCGAGGAGCGACACGTCGCGACGCAGCGCCCGCGGCTCGACCGGCTTCAGGTCCTCGAGGATGAGCTGGGTGCGATCCAGCCACTCGCGATAGGGATGACTGCCGGCAAGCGACGACTTCACTTCCTCGTCGGAAATGATGCGGCCTTCCGCCATGTCGATGAGCAGCATTTTGCCCGGCTGCAAACGCCACTTCTTGACGATGCGCTCTTCGGGCACCGGCAGGGTGCCGGCTTCGGATGCGAGGATCACGCGGTCGTCGTCAGTGACGATATAACGGGCCGGGCGCAGGCCGTTGCGGTCGAGCGTCGCGCCGATCTGGCGACCATCGGTAAAGCAGACCGCAGCCGGGCCGTCCCACGGCTCCATCAGGGCTGCATGATATTCGTAGAACGCCTTACGCTCCTTCGACATCAACTGGTTGCCCGACCAGGCCTCCGGTATCAGCATCATAACCGCATGCGCGAGCGAATAGCCGCCGCGCTGCAGGAACTCGAGCGCGTTGTCGAAGCAGGCCGTGTCCGACTGACCTTCATAGGAGATCGGCCAGAGCTTGGAGATGTCGTCGCCGAAGAGCGGCGAAGAGACTGACGCTTGACGCGCAGCCATCCAGTTGACGTTGCCGCGCAGCGTGTTGATTTCCCCGTTATGGGCGACCATGCGGTAGGGATGCGCCAGCTTCCACGACGGGAAGGTGTTGGTCGAGAAGCGCTGGTGCACGAGGGCAACGGCAGACTCGAAGCGCGGATCGGCAAGATCCTTGTAATAGGCACCGACCTGATAGGCGAGGAACATGCCCTTGTAGACGATCGTCGAGGACGACAGCGAAACGGGATAGAAGCCGGTTTCCTGGCCGCCATACTGGTCGTAGATGCGGTTGGAGATCACCTTGCGCAGCAGGAACAGGCGACGCTCGAATGCATCCTGGGTTGCGGCATCACGACCGGCGCCGATGAAGACCTGGATCTGGCGCGGTTCGGTTGCAGCAATCTCAGGCGCCTTGGACAGCGAAGAATTGTCAACAGGCACGTCGCGATAGCCGATCAGGTGCTGACCTTCGGACTGACAGACTTCGGCGATGACCTGCTTGAAATGCGCGATCTGCTCTTCGTCCTGCGGGAAGAAGAAGTGACCGACGGCATATTCGCCCGCCTTCGGCAGGGTGATGCCCTGGGCCGCCATTTCCTCACGGAAGAAGCGGTCGGGGATCTGCACAAGAATGCCCGCACCATCGCCCATCAGCGGATCAGCGCCGACGGCGCCGCGATGGGTGAGGTTTTCGAGGATGAACAACCCGTCCTTGACGATCTGATGCGACTTCTGCCCCTTCATATGGGCGATGAAGCCAACGCCACAGGCGTCATGTTCGTTGCGCGGATCGTAGAGACCCTGTTTGGGAGGCAGACCGGTGCGCGCGATCGCCGTCTCGGCGACTGCTTCCGCACTGGCGGACCGCATGATCTCTTCGGATGACGGAACCTTCGTCATAACCTTTACCTCCATTGAAGCCGGACTGGCCGGGCTGATTGGACCCATCTCAGGCACCGATGGGCGCCAGCGACAGTCACCCAATCCTACGCGGATCGCTTGACCACCCCATGACGCCCGAAAACACATCGCCTTCGAAACCGGAATTAGGTCAACTAGTCTGACCTAATTTCTGCTGTTCCTATGACAGAAAGTAAACGCTCATGCAAGAGTTGCCCAGGAAAATTAACCGGGCGAAGGATGCGAAATTACGACACAGGGGCAACGGGCGAAATTTTATTACGCCAATTGCCAGAGCTGCATCACCTTCTTGCGCAGTCGACACTCTTTATCGGCGTTATAGCCGGGCCACATTGATAGCCATGCAGAAAGAGATAAAGTCCCTGGGATCACTCCCGCCTCAGGATAATGCCATGCACTTCGCTTCAGACAACTGGTCCGGCGCCCATCCCAGGATCGCCGAAAGCCTCACCCGCCATGCCCAGGGCTTCGCCTCCGCCTATGGCACGAGCGACCTCGACAAGGCGGTGGAAGACCGGTTCAGCGCCATTTTCGAACGCGACGTCGCCGTCTTCTTCGTGGCAACCGGCACGGCGGCCAACTCGCTGGCGCTTGCAAGTGTTGCCAGGGCCGGAGGCGTCAGCTTCTGTCACGCCGATGCACACGTCAATGCGGACGAAGGCGGCGCGCCGGAGTTCCTGACCGGCGGCACCCGGCTCTTTGGCGTCGAGGGCGCAGAGGGCAGGATGGACCCACAGGCACTGGAGGCCGCGATAGCCCGCTTCGAGCCGGCCTCTCCCCATCATGGTCGCGCCATGGCCGTCACGGTCACCCAGGCGACGGAGGTCGGAACCGTCTACACGCTCGACGAGCTCGACAGGATCGCGGCGATCGCGAAGGCGCGTAATCTACCGCTGCACATGGACGGGGCGCGATTCGCCAATGCCCTCGTCGCACTCGATGCAACACCGGCAGAGATGACCTGGAAGCGCGGGGTCGACATTCTCTCCTTCGGCGGCACCAAGAACGGCTGCTGGTGCGCCGAAGCCATCGTCTTCTTCGATCCCGGCATGGCGGCCGATATGCCGTTCATCCGCAAGCGTTCCGCCCAGCTCTTTTCCAAGAGCCGCTTCATCTCGGCCCAGCTCGAGGCCTATCTCGACGGCAACCTCTGGCTGGACCTAGCGGGCCATTCGAATGCCATGGCCGACCGCCTGCGATCGGGTCTGGCAGTGAAGAACACTGCGCGCCTCGCCTGGGACACGACGGCGAACGAGGTCTTTGCCGTCATCGAAAAATCCTCTGCCGAACGTGCCCGTGCCAAGGGGGCGAAATTCCATGAATGGCAACCCCCGCACGGATGGCTTCCCTTGCCGACCGACAACGAGGTCCTAATTAGACTGGTGACGAGCTTTGCAACGACAGTAGAAGACGTTGATCAATTCATAGAAGTCGTGTGACCCGAAGGTTTCTTACAGATAAAGCGCGCACGTTTTACACAAAAAACCTTGATTTTTCAAACGGCCCACTCCTCGACATGATGCAGTTGCCAGCCCCGATGAGGGCTTCAACGACACCACGCATCACGATCCGAGGAGACTTTTCATGACCAAGACCACCATCAACACCGTCGCACTCGCCGCTGCCGTCACCATGGCCATCGGCAGCGCCGCTCTCCTGTCCGGCCCGGCCGTCGCCCAGGAGAAGGAAAAGTGCTTCGGCGTTTCCATGGCCGGCAAGAACGATTGCGCAGCTGGCCCCGGCACCACCTGCGCCGGCACCTCGAAGGTCGACTTCCAGGGCAATGCCTGGACCTATGTCGCCAAGGGCACCTGCACCGCGATGGCCCTTCCGGATGGCCGCATGGGTTCGCTCGAAGCCCTCGACCGCGACCTTCCGAAGGCTTGAGACAGCACGGCACCTGCGGCTCGTCCGCAGGTGCCGTCCCGCTTTCCTTTCCAGGACGAATGCTTGAGGAGCCGGCCGTGTCTATCCATCCCGCCGTAGAGATCGCTTTTGCCGACAGAAGCCGACAAGACGCTGCCGCCCGTCTTCCCCGCCGAGCAGGCGCAGGTTTCAAGCCTCAGCATGCCGACCAGATCCTTGCGGACGATTTCCGGATTGGCTTTCTCGAAGTCCATGCCGAGAACTACATGGGCGCCGGCGGCCATCCGCATCGCATCCTGACCCGCATGCGCGAGGACTTCCCGATCTCGATCCATGGCGTTGGCCTCTCGATCGGCAGCCCGACAGGCCTGGACCCGGAACATCTCGCTCGCCTCAAGATAGTCGTTGACCGCTACCAGCCGGAACAGGTCTCCGAACATCTCGCCTGGTCGACCCACGACAGCCACTTCTTCAACGATCTCCTGCCCGTACCTTATGACGCAGCGACGCTGATCAGGGTCTGCGACCATATCGACCAGGTACAGGAGACGCTAGGACGCCGGATCCTGCTCGAGAACCCGTCGACCTACCTTGGTTTTGAAGCCTCGACGATGTCAGAGACGGACTTCATCCGGGCGATCGCCCGCCGTACCGGCTGCGGCCTTTTGCTCGACATCAACAATGTTCATGTGTCGGCCACCAATCACGGTTACGGCGCCCGCGACTATCTCGCCGATTTCCCACTCCTCTGCGTCGAGGAGATTCATCTGGCCGGCCATGCGGCAGATATCGACGATGCCGGTCTCCCGCTGCTGATCGACAGCCATGACCGCCCGGTGGACGATCTCGTCTGGGATCTCTATGCCCATGTCATCGGCAAGCTCGGCCCCCTCCCAACCTTGATCGAATGGGACAATGAAGTGCCTGACTGGTCCGTCCTCAAACGAGAGGCGCAACTGGCCGACGCGATCCTCGACCGCCATGTCGCTGCCGACCTGGGGCTTCGCCATGCGTCCTGACCCGGTCTCCAGTGGCGCCTTCGCCGAAGCGCTTTTCGCACCGGACCTGCCTTCGCCGGAAGGGCTGACGGGTCGCGAAGAGACGCGACCGCAACGCCGCTTCTCGGTCTACCGCAACAATGTCACCGTCTCGCTGGTCGATGCTCTCGCTTCAATCTTCCCGACGGTCCAGAACCTTGTTGGCGAAGACTTTTTCCGCGCCATGGCCCGCCTCTATGTGGCCGCCCATCCGCCCACCTCTCCCCTGCTCTTCACCTACGGCGAGAGCTTTCCCGCGTTTCTCGAGTCCTTCCCGCCAGCGGCGGACCTACCCTTCCTCGCAGATGTCGCCCGCGTCGAGCGCCTCTGGCTCGATGCATATCATGCAGCGGACGCAGTCCCGCTCGATCCGGCAGCACTCGGACAAATTCCCGCCGAAGAACTGGCCAGCATCCGCTTGCGCGCTCATCCGGCAACAAAAATGTGCCGACTGAAGCATGCCGCCGGCACCATATGCCGCCTTGATCGGGCCGGCATGTCGCTCGAAGGCGTTAACCCGCTCCTGCCGGAAGCCGTGCTCGTCACACGTCCGGCCTTCGATGTTTCGATCGAAATCCTGCCCTCGGGCGGAGCTCCTTTCTTCGAACGACTTCTCACCGGCCACCCACTCGGCGACGCATGTCTCGCAGTAGGAGAGGAAGCCGCTGACATCCCCGCCCTTATCGGCCTTGCCCTCACCTCGGGCGCATTTGCCGCGATCGACCTTCTCCAGGAAAGCGAAAGACCATGACAGCTGCCATCGCAATCATCGAATTCTACCGCCGCACGATCCGTCGGATGGAGCCCATGCTTGATCGATGGTTTCTCGGGCTCTTTGCGCGGCTCGTCTTTCTGGCGGTGCTCGTTCCCTATTACCTGAATTCGGCGCTGACCAAGTTTGACGGTCCCTTCTCGATTTCCGACGGTGCCTATTACCAGATCGCCCTCCCGGCCGTGGATGCCGCCGGCGGCGATGTATCGGCCGTATCCTTCTTTCCCTGGGGGCTGATGGTCTTCCTAGGTTCCTATGGCGAGATAATCCTGCCGTTGCTGCTCGTCGTGGGCCTCTTCACCCGCATCGCCGCCCTCGGCATGATCGCCTTCATCGCCGTGCAGAGTTTGACAGACATCCTCGTCCACAATGTCGATGCCGGCACGATTGGCGCCTTGTTTGACCGTTTTCCCGACAGCGTCATCCTCGATCAGCGCCTGCTATGGATCTTCCCGCTCGCCTACCTTGTCGTAAAGGGCGCAGGGATGCTTTCTCTCGACAAGCTGCTCTGCACGATCTGGACCAAACGGATGGCCGGACATGAAAAAGGCGGCCGGCTTTCGCCGACCGCCTGACTGGGGGCCAGATCGTCTAGAAGACGATCAGTTCACATGCGCCTCGATCGCCTTGGGCGCGCTGCCGAGGGGCTCTGCGGCAATCGAGATCCGGCGCGGCTTCATCGCTTCGGGGATGTTGCGCAGCAGATCGATGTGCAGCAGGCCGTTCTTCAGCGAGGCGGCGGTGACTTCCACATGATCGGCAAGCTGGAAGCGACGCTCGAAGGCGCGCTTCGCAATGCCGCGATAGAGGAATTCGCTCTGCTCGGCCTTCTCGTCCTCGAGCTTCTCACCCTTGACGGTCAGCACATGGGCATGCGCCTCGATCGATAGCTCGCTTTCGTCGAAGCCGGCAACGGCCATGGTGATCCGGTAGAGGTTCTCGCCGGTGCGTTCGATATTATAGGGCGGGTAGCTCTGCGCCTGTTCCGGCTGACCGAGGCTGTCCAGCATGGTGAACAGGCGATCGAAACCGACGGTGGAACGATAGAGCGGGGAAAAATCGACGTGACGCATTGTGTCCTCCTTGAAGCGACGTTGGCGTTCTCTTGAGTCCGCTGGCATCCCGCGTGGGGCGATGCTGGCGGCGGTCTGCGGACCCTTCTGGCGTCCGCAGAACCGATGTGGGAAATGGCGCGATCGAATTCAAGATCTTCCGTCCCAGCGCCGCTCATCCCGCGATGAACTGCGGGTGAACGCCTGGTTCAAGCCGGGTTCAAGCATACTCATCTAGGTTTGGATCATCGGTTGTCTCGACCGACCGGGCCGGAGATATCGTCCCTTCCACTTCGGCCGGACTTCGCCGGAACCGCAGCCCTCCGTCTGCGGTTCCGGCTTTTTTCTTTGACTTGCGACCGGGCTGCAGCCTATCCCCAAGAGACGAGACGCGACTTCAACCGACAGGCAGTTGCAGGCATGGACGCCATTCTTCACGCCACCCCCGGAAACCCGATTCCCGGCACGCCGCAGGTCGGCTTCTTCGAGGGCCATCGCGGTATCCGCCTGCGTTACGCGGTCTTCCGGTCGAGTGCCCCGAAGATCAAGGGCACGATCGTCCTCTTGCATGGACGAAACGAAAGCATCGAAAAGTATTTCGAGACGATCCGCGAGCTCAATCAAAGCGGCTTCTGGGTCGCGACCTATGATTTTCGCGGCCAGGGCGGATCGGAACGGCTGCTGAAGAAGGATCCGCGCCGAGGACATGTCGGCCGCTTCGACCATTATGTCCGCGACCTCGAGATCTTCCTCGAACAGATCGTGCTGCCGGACACCCGTCTGCCCTTTTTCCTGCTCGCCCACTCGACCGGTGGCCTGATCGCCTTGAAGGCGGCTCCGCGGCTTTCCAACCGCATCGAGCGCATGGTGCTGGCGGCCCCCTTCGTCGGCCTCGGCGGCCAGAAGACATCGCCGGAGAATATCCGCCGGATTGCGACCCTCGCGAGCTTTACCGGTTTCGGCGGCATTTCGCTGACGAAGGACGAGCCCATGAAACCCTTCGAGGGAAATCCGCTGACATCGGATGCCCTGCGCTTTGCCCGCAACCAGCGGATCATGCTCGACCATCCGGAACTGGCACTTGGCCCACCCACGGCGCGCTGGCTCTACGAGAGCCAGAAGGCGATCGACGCCATCCGCAAGCCGGGCCATCTCGCATCGATCACGGTGCCGACGGTGATCATAGCGCCCGGCAATGATCCGATCGTGCCGTATCACTATCAGGAATCCATGGCACAATATTTCCGCGCCGGCCAGCTGGTGCCGGTCGCCGGCGCACGCCACGAGATCCTGCAGGAGCAGGATCGCTATCGCAAACAGGCGCTAGCCGCCATCTTTGCCTTCATGCCGGGCGGCGAGCCCGACGAGGCAGATCCCGCCGAAGAACTGACAGTCTCCACACTGGAGGCCTGAGCGAAAGGGCTTAGCCGCGCTTGAGCATGTCCATGGCCTGCGCATGAACGGCCTTTGAGCCGGCCGCGATGATCGAACCGCCAGCCTCAGGTCGCCCGCCGTCCCAGGTGGTGATGATCCCACCCGCCTGCTCGATGATCGGGATCAGCGCGCCGACGTCATAGGGCTTCAAGACAGTCTCGATGACCAGATCGACATGACCGGCTGCGAGCAGGCAATAGGCATAGCAATCCACGCCGTAGCGGAAGAGCTTGACCTTGTCCTGCACGGCCTGAAAACGCTCGACTTCCCAATCCTTGAAGAGATGCGGCGAAGTGGTGAAGAGGATCGCGTTTTCGAGCGATCCGCAATCGCGCACCTGATTCTGCCGTTCGCCATCGGGACCTGAGTACCAGGAGCGCTCGCCATCGGCATAATAGCGCTCGCCTGTGAAGGGCTGCTCCATCAGCCCCATGACCGAGCGGCCCTTTTCCTGGAAGCCGATCAGCGTGCCCCAGACGGGAACGCCGGAAATGAAGGCCCGCGTGCCGTCGATAGGATCGATGACCCAGAGATGATCGCTGTCCATACGGATATTCTCGTGCTCTTCGCCAAGAATGCCATGGGTCGGAAATTCCGCTTCGATCAGCTTGCGGATGGCAATTTCGGCCGCCTGGTCGCCTTCGGTGACGGGGTCGAAACCGGCTTTCTCCTTGTTGACCACAGACAGGCCCGAGCGAAAGCGCGGAAGGGTCTCGGCCTTGGCGGCATCGGCCAAGCGAAAGAAGAAATCACGATCTGGGCGCATGGAAAGATCCGTCGTCTGGAGGGAGCTCCGTCTTAACGCCAGTCGCAAGGAAAGAAAACCACCGCCGGCCGCCTTCTTCGCCCTCACCGGACGCCCGCCGACCGGCCTCAGAGCGCGAAATTGCGTAAATTTTGGCCTTGCTCAAAAATGCACCAATTTTCGACTTGACAATGGTGCACCGCAACATCTAACGTCTCACTTACAGTCTTCTGACTGTAAATACCCTCCTTGGGTGTTTCCTCCCTAGACTTAACCGCGCCACGAGCGCGGTTTTTTTTGCCCGGCACAGAGCGCCGAGGGCCGCAACATCTGGAAATCGGAAAAAACTATTCGGCCGCCAGCGCCCGGTCGCCGGCATAGTCGGCGACGAAATCTGCCATCTGCTCCATGAACACGGCGAGCGAGCCGGCTAGGACATCGAAGTCAGAACGCTTTTCGAGCGTCGTCTCGTCGATATAAATCGAACGATTGACCTCGATCTGTAGAGCGTGCAGCCCGCGGGCCGGTCGGCCGTAATGCTCGGTGATGAAGCCCCCGGCATAGGGCTTGTTGCGCACGGCCGCAAAGCCGAGGTCCTCCAGGAACTGCAACGCCGCCTGGCTGAGCTCGGTTGACGCGCTCGTCCCATAACGGTCGCCTATAATGAAATCCGGCTTCAGACCGCTGCCCGCGACGCGGATATTGCCGGGCATCGAATGGCAGTCGATCAAGACGCCGAAGCCGAACATCGCATGGGTCCGGGCAATCAGCCGGCGCAGGCAGGCATGATAAGGCTTGTAGCAGCTCTCGATCCGCTCCATGGCGACCGAAAGCGGCATGCGCCTTTCGTAAATCTCCATGTTCTCGGCAACGATGCGCGGGATCGTGCCCAGCCCGCCCGCCACACGCGCTGAATTGCTGTTGGCAAAAGGCGGCAGCGGATCGGAAAACATCCGCGGATCGAGCTCGTAGGGCTCCCTGTTGACGTCGACATAGGCGCGCGGGAAATGCGCGACGAGCAGCGGCGCACCGAAGCCGGGCGCCGCCGAGAACAGCTCATCGACGTAATGATCCTCCGAACGGCGAATCGAAATCTCGTCGAGTCGCGACTCACCGAGGAAGGTCAAGGGGTATCGACGACCGCTATGGGGTGAGTTGTAGACAAAGGGAATGGTCTGGGTCGCGGGCTCTCGAACCTCGAACAGGTCGAATTCGTTGGTCATCCGCTTTCCAGGGCCTCTTCTTTACCAAGTCACAAACTTGTTGCGTGTCTCATGTTGCCAGTCGCCCGGTGCAAAGTCCATACTCCCGGAAATGGCGGAGCAGGCTCACTTTCTCGTTGTTCACCGGTTCTTTACTGAGCCGACCCTAAAGTGAGCGGCTGCAAGCTTACCCATGCAATCGAGTACAGCGGTCCCTAAATGACTCAGAAAATCCTTCTCGCCGAAGATGACAACGACATGCGCCGGTTCCTGGTAAAGGCGCTCGAAAAGGCAGGCTACAAGGTCTCCTCCTTCGACAACGGCGCCTCAGCCTATGACCGCCTGCGGGAAGAACCCTTCTCCCTTCTGCTCACCGACATCGTGATGCCGGAGATGGACGGCATCGAGCTGGCGCGCCGCGCCACCGAACTCGATCCGGACCTGAAGGTCATGTTCATCACCGGCTTTGCTGCCGTTGCACTGAACGCCGATTCGAAGGCTCCGAAGGACGCAAAGGTCCTGTCCAAGCCTTTCCACCTTCGCGATCTCGTCGACGAAGTGAACAAACTCCTTGCGGCATAAGGCCTTCTCGAGAGATTGAAAAAATCTCTTCACAAAACTGCAAAATGCCTATTGACGGGCGAACAGGTTTTGTGGTCTTAAGCCGCTCATCGGATGGGCGTGTAGCTCAGCGGGAGAGCACTACGTTGACATCGTAGGGGTCACAGGTTCAATCCCTGTCACGCCCACCATTCGAATTCTTTCAAGGGCTTGCCGGAAACGGCGAGCCCTTTTGAATTTTCGGTTTGCGATCTGCACGAGGCTGCGAATCAGGCGGCCTCAACCCTTGACCACCGCCACATCCTCTCCCGCATAGACCACCACATAGCCGCCCTGCGGCTTCAGCGCTTGTGCCCGCTCTTCGAGCCAGCTGAGATACCGTTCCTCCCGCCAGATTTCCCCCGCCTCGGGCTCCACCAGCACCGTCAGCTGCGGCCCCTGCGCATACATCATCATGCGGCTGACGCTCGGCTCCCATTCATCCCCGAGCGTCGGATCCGTGCGCCAGAGACAGAAGAAGTCACGACAGGTCACGGGCCGCACGGCATAGGCGTCGCAGCCACCCCCGACGAGGCAGTGGCGACAGGGTTCGTTGGCCGGTTTGTCGAATTCGGCGATGTCGGGAAGGATGCAGCAGAGCGAACAGGTTCCGCAACCGCGGCCCGGCACCAGCGCCGGGCCCTGCCCTTCCCCCGAGAAAGTCATCTCAGGCCGCCGGACCGATGGTGACGGAGATCGGCGAGAGCCCCTCAACCGCCCCCAGGAGCCGGTCACCTGGCTGCAGCGCGCCCACGCCCGAAGGCGTGCCGGTGAAGATCAGGTCGCCCGGCGTCAGATGATAGTAGCGCGAGAGATGGCTGATGATTTCAGGCACCGACCAGACCATCTCGTTGAGATGCCCCTCCTGGCGAAGGCCGTCGTTGACGGTAAGCGAGATGCGCTGCGAATTGGGCTCGAAGTCGCCATCCGCGGTGATGGCGCCGATGACAGCCGAATCCTCGAAGGCTTTCGCGATGTCCCAGGGACGCTGTTTTTCCTTCATGGCGTTCTGCAGATCGCGCCGCGTCATGTCGAGCCCGACGGCATAGCCGAATACCGCCTCCATCGCGTCATCGGCCGAGAGCCGGAAGGCCGGCGCCCCGATCGCGATCACGAGTTCGATCTCGTGGTGGTAATCCTCGGTGCCGGGTGGATAGGCGATCGCGCCCCCCTCGATGACGAGACCCGTCGCAGGCTTGGTGAAGTAGAACGGCGCGACACGATCGACGGTGTTGCCGAGCTCGGCGGCATGGGCGGCGTAGTTTCGCCCGACACAGAAAATGCGGTGAATGGGAAAGCCCTCTTGCCGGCCATGGATCGGGACAAGCGGGGCGGTCGGAACGGAAAAGAGCGGACGAGTCAAAGACAAGGGCATTCTCTCTGGATTGATGAGGCTCGGGCCCGCCAAGACTGGCAGCGGGGATCACCAGCATACCCGCCTGAGCGCGGCAATGCATCCGGCTTGATTGGCAAGGTTGAATGGTCGGCCGGGCTTGGAACATACCGCCAAACATGTAACAAAACCGCCGCAGCTGCGTTCACCTGCCCGTAGGGCATCGTGCTCGCTCCGACATCAGCCGGGACGGATCCGCCCCGGCAAGACATCGAAAGGCATAAAAACATGAGCAACAAGATCGTGCCGGTCATCATGGCCGGCGGCAAGGGAACAAGGCTTTGGCCGCTGTCGCGCGCAGCCGCTGCGAAGCAGTTCATCCGCTTCCTCGGCGATGAGACCTTGCTGCAGAAGACGCTGGCCCGCGTCTCCGACGCGACGATCTATGAAGCCCCTGTCATCGTGACCAATGAGGACTTCCGTTTCCTCGTCGCCGAACAGGCCCGCGAGATCGGTGTCGCGCTTGATGGCATCATCCTGGAACCGGAGGCGCGCAACACCGCGGCCGCTGTCGCCGCCGCCGCTTTGATCGTCGGTGAGCGCCATGGCAGCGAGACGCTGATCCAGATCCTGCCCTCCGACCACGAGATCACCGTCGATGATACCTATCGCGGCTGTGTGCAAAAGGCGGCCCGTGCGGCGCGCGACGGCAAGATCGTCACCTTCGGTATCACGCCGACCGAGCCCGCAACCGGCTATGGCTATATCGAGATCGGCGACGACCTCGGCAATGGGGTGAACAAGGTCACGCGCTTCGTCGAAAAGCCGAAGGCAGAGGTCGCCGAAAAGATGCTCGCGAGCGGCAACTATGCCTGGAATTCCGGCATGTTTGTCTTCTCCGCCGGCCAGATGATTGCTGAGCTTGAGACGCTGGCGCCTGAAGTTCTCGCGGCCGTCCGGACCTCGATCGAAAAGGCCAAGGGCGATCTCGACTTTACCCGCCTTGATGGGACAAGCTTTGGCCAAAGCCCGAGCATCTCGATCGACTATGCCGTCATGGAGAAGACGCCGAATGCGGCGGTTGTCCCCTCGCCGATCATCTGGTCCGACCTCGGCAGCTGGGACGCGATCTGGAAGCTCGCCGAAGGCGATGAAAACGGCAATGTCGTCAGTGGCAATGCCACCGTCGCCGACACCAAGAATTCGCTCGTCATGTCGCGCAACGCCCATCTCGCCGTCCAGGGCATGGAAGGTGTCGCCGTCGTCGCCTCGGAAGACGCCGTCTATGTTGGTCGCCTCGACCGGGCCCAGGATGTCGGCAATCTCGTCAAGATGCTCGCCGCCGACAAGAAGACGGCGCATCTCACCGAAAACCACCCGACGGCCCTTCGCCCCTGGGGTGGCTATACCTCGATCCTCAATGGCGATCGCTTCCAGGTGAAGCGCCTTTTCGTGCATCCGGAAAAGAAACTCTCGCTGCAGAAGCATCACCACCGTGCTGAACACTGGGTCTGCGTCAAGGGAACGGCAGAGGTCACCATCGACGACAAGGTCACTGTCCTGCACGAGAACCAGTCGATCTACATTCCGCAAGGGTCCGTCCATCGCCTCGCCAATCCCGGCAAGATCCGCTTGGAGGTCATCGAGGTCCAGACCGGCTCCTATCTAGGCGAGGACGACATCATTCGCCTGGTCGACGAATTCGGTCGGAGTTGAGTTCAGGCCATACACCGCATCTGCGCGGCCCGGCGGCTTCCACCGTCCGGGCCGCTTGCTTTATGGCGCTGCATTGCACAAGATCGACGCAAGCCGGAAAAAGCGGCAGGGCGAACAGCGAAGCGGTAAAGAATGGCGATCAAGGCAAGCATCTATCATCTCACCCACTACAAGTATGACAACCCGGTCCAGCTCGGACCGCAGATCATCCGGCTGAAGCCTGCCGCCCATTCCCGCACCAAGGTTCTCTCCCATTCGCTGAAGGTCACGCCCGAGAACCACTTCGTCAATCTGCAACAAGACCCCTACGGCAACTACCTTGCCCGCTTCGTCTTCCCGGACCCGGTCACCGAATTCAAGATCGAGGTCGACCTCGTCGCCGACATGACGGTCTACAATCCCTTTGACTTCTTCACCGAGGAAGTCGCGGTCAAATGGCCATTCGACTATCCGGAAGATCTGCGCGACGACCTCAAGATCTACATGACGCCGGAGCCGGCGTCGCCGGCGCTCGACGCCTTCATGGCGACTATCGACACGACGGAAGGTCAGGGGACGGTCGATATGGTTGTCGGGCTCAATGCCCGCCTGCAACAGGAGATCGGCTACGTCATTCGTATGGAACCCGGCGTCCAGACGCCGGAGGATACGCTGACATCGGCCCGCGGCTCCTGCCGTGATTCGAGCTGGCTGTTTGTCCAGATCCTGCGCCGCCTCGGTTTTGCCGCCCGTTTCGTCTCCGGCTATCTCATCCAGCTCGCTCCGGACCTGAAGGCGCTCGATGGCCCATCCGGCACAGAGGTCGACTTCACCGACCTGCATGCCTGGACGGAAGTCTATATTCCCGGCGCTGGCTGGATCGGCCTCGACCCGACCTCGGGCCTCTTGACCGGCGAGAGCCACATCCCGCTCGCGGCCACGCCCCATTACAAGAACGCCGCCCCCATCTCCGGCGGCTATGTCGGACAGGCCAATACCGAATTCGCCTTCGACATGCAGGTGAAGCGCGTTGCCGAACATCCGCGCATCACCAAGCCTTTCTCCGACGACAGCTGGGATGCCCTGAATGCGCTCGGACAGAAAGTCGATGCCGACCTGAAAGCCCATGACGTGCGGCTCACCATGGGCGGCGAGCCGACCTTCGTGTCGATCGATGACTTCCAGTCCGCCGAATGGAATACCGATGCCGTCGGCCCGACCAAACGCGACCTCGCCGATCAGCTCATTCGCCGGTTGCGCCAAAAATTCGCCCCCGGCGGCTTCCTGCATTACGGCCAGGGCAAGTGGTATCCGGGCGAAAGCCTGCCACGCTGGACCTTCTCGCTCTACTGGCGCAAGGACGGCAAGCCGATCTGGCATGATCCGGCGTTGATTGCGGCCGAACACAAGGATACCGGCGTCACCCACCAACAGGCGGAAGCGTTGATGGCCGGGATCGCGGCCGAGCTCGAGATCGAAACCGACATGATCATCCCGGCCTTCGAAGATCCGGCCGAGTGGATCATCAAGGAAGGCAGCCTGCCGGAAAACGTCGACCCGTCAAACTCCAAACTTGAAAGCCCGGAAGAGCGCGCCCGCATCGCAAAGGTCTTCGAACGTGGACTGACGACCCCGACCGGCTACATCCTGCCGGTCCAGGCCTGGAACGCCAAGGCCGGCGGCCGCCGCTGGGTCAGCGAGAAATGGCGCACCCGCCGCGGCAAGATCTTCCTCATCCCCGGCGACAGCCCGATCGGCTTTCGCATGCCGCTCGGCACCCTGCCTTATGTGCCGCCGTCGCAATATCCCTACATCCACACCACCGATCCCTCGATCCCGCGCGCACCCCTGCCGGATTTTGGCCCGCAGGTCCGTGAGGGCCGCGCCATGCCCGAGGCCTCCCGCAAGAGCGGTGAAACTCATCAGGATCGCAACGAGCAGAACATCACAGGCTCCGCCGGCGATATCAGGGGCGCCGTGCGCACCGCCATGAGCGTCGAGCCCCGCGATGGCCGCCTCTGCGTCTTCATGCCACCGGTCGAGGCTGTCGAGGACTATCTCGAACTGGTCGCAGCCGCAGAAACTGCCGCACGTGGGCTTGGCCTGCCTGTCCATATCGAAGGCTACGCACCGCCTCAGGACGAGCGCATCAACGTCATCCGCGTTGCCCCGGATCCTGGCGTCATCGAGGTCAACATCCACCCCGCCTCAAGTTGGGATGACTGTGTCGCGACGACGAACGCCATCTACGAGGAGGCGCGCCAGACCCGCCTCGGCGCCGACAAGTTCATGATCGACGGCCGCCACACCGGCACCGGCGGCGGCAACCATGTCGTGGTCGGCGGCGCCAATCCCGGCGACAGCCCCTTCCTGCGCCGTCCCGACCTGTTGAAGAGCCTGATCCTGCACTGGCAGCGTCACCCGGCGCTCTCCTACATGTTCTCCGGCATGTTCATCGGCCCGACCAGCCAGGCGCCGCGCTTCGACGAAGCCCGTCACGACAGCCTCTACGAGCTGGAAATCGCCATGGCGCAGGTCCCGATGCCGGCCAGCGGTGCGGCAGCCCCCCTGCCCTGGCTTGTCGACCGCCTCTTCCGCAATCTCTTGATCGATGTCACCGGCAACACCCACCGCTCGGAAATCTGCATCGACAAGCTGTTTTCGCCGGACGGTCCAACGGGCCGCCTCGGCCTTGTCGAGTTCCGCGGTTTCGAAATGCCGCCGAACGCGCGCATGTCGCTTGCCCAGCAATTGCTGGTCCGCGCACTGATTGCCCGCTTCTGGAAGAACCCGATCGGCGGCCGTTTTGTCCGCTGGGGCACAAGCCTGCACGACCGTTTCATGCTGCCGCATTACCTCTGGCTGGATTTCCTCGAAGTGCTCGCGGATCTGCGCGAACACGGCTTCGACTTCAAGCCGGAATGGTTTGCGGCGCAGCTGGAATTCCGCTTCCCCTTCGTCGGCGAAGTAACCTACGAGGGCTCGAAGCTGGAACTGCGACAGGCGCTGGAACCATGGCATGTCATGGGAGAAGAAGGGGCCATCGGCGGCACGGTCCGTTATGTCGACTCATCCGTCGAGCGCCTGCAGATTCAGCTGGAGACAGCCAATCCCGAACGTTTCGTCGTGGCCTGCAACGGGCGCCAGGTGCCGCTGCGCAAGTCGGACGTGAATGGTGTCGCGGTGGGCGGCGTGCGCTACAAGGCGTGGCAGCCGGCCTCCGGTCTGCATCCGGTCCTGCCCGTCAACACACCGCTAACATTCGACATCTATGATACATGGTCTGCCCGGTCGATCGGGGGCTGCGTTTATCACGTCGCGCATCCTGGCGGCCGGACCTACGACACTTTCCCTGTGAATGGGAACGAAGCGGAAGCCCGTCGGCTTGCACGTTTTGAGCCTTGGGGCCATACAGCCGGCTCCTATCCCCTATGGCCCGAGACCGTGTCGCCGGAATTCCCGCACACTTTGGACCTGAGACGACCGCAAGGTATCTGATCTGATGGCACAGAAGACGGCAGCGGAGCTTTCCCCGCCAGACGCGCCGAAAAGCAAGGCCCGCACGGCCGGCTATCGTGCGCTGGCGGGCGCCGCCGACGAGATGATCGACAACAAGGGCAATGTCCGTCCCGTCTGGCAGGCCCTGGTCTCGGCGATCGACACCATGCCGGAAGAGGATCTGCACGAGCGCTTTGCCCGTGCGGATCGCTACCTGCGCGATGCCGGCGTCTTCTACCGTGCCTATGGTTCTGGCGGATCGAGCGAGCGAGCCTGGCCCTTCTCCCACATCCCGGTGATGATCTCGGATGCGGAATGGCAGGTGCTGGCCGAGGGGCTGGTCCAGCGCGCGAATCTCCTGGAAGCGGTCGTCGCGGACATCTATTCGGAAAACCGGCTGGTCCAGGAAGGTTTCCTGCCACCGCAGCTGATCGCCTCGAATCCGGAATTCCTACGCCCGCTTGTCGGCATCAAGCCGGCCGGCGGCCACTACCTGCATTTCTGTTCCTTCGAAATCGGCCGCGGACCCGACGGCAACTGGTGGGTGCTGGCCGATCGCACCCAGGCGCCCTCGGGTGCGGGCTTTGCGCTGGAAAACCGGGTGGCGACCGCCCGCGCCTTCTCCGATGTCTATGCGGAGACCCACGTCCACCGGCTGGCCTCCTTCTTCGGCGCCTTCCGCAAGGCGCTGCAAGCGCGCACCCGCGGCTCGGACGAGCGCATCGCGGTTCTGTCTCCGGGTCCTGCCAACGAGACCTATTTCGAACATGCCTACATCGCCCGCTATCTCGGCATCATGTTGCTCGAAGGTGAGGACCTCACCATCGTCAACGGCAAGGTCATGGTCCGCACTGTCGCCGGCCTCAAGCCCGTCAGCGTCCTCTGGCGCCGCCTCGATGCGGCCTTTGCCGATCCGCTGGAGCTCGATCAGAATTCCTATATCGGCACGCCCGGCATGGTGGAGGCGCTGCGCAACGGCGCCGTCACCTTCGTCAACGCGCTCGGCTCCGGCATTCTCGAAACCCGTGCGCTTCTCGCCTTCATGCCCACCCTCTCGCGCCACCTGCTCGGCGAGGAACTGAAGCTGCCCTCGATCGCCACCTGGTGGTGCGGCCAGAAGGCCGAGCGCGAACACGTCGCGGCCCATCTCGACCGTATGGTCATCGGCTCCGCCTTCTCGCGCCTGCCGTTCTTCGATGACGGCGGACGCTCTGTCATGGGCTCGCGCTACAAGGACCCGCAGGGCCGAACCACTGCCGCATGGCTGGAATCAGAAGCAGGCAACCTGGTGGGCCAGGAAGTCGTGACGCTCTCCACCACGCCTGCCATGATCGACGGCAAGCTCACGCCGCGGCCGATGTCGCTGCGTGTCTTCGCCGCCCGCACCCAGAATGGCTGGCAGATCATGCCCGGCGGCTTTGCCCGGATCGGCAGCGGATCGGATGTCTCGGCGATTGCCATGCAGTCCGGCGGCAGTGCGGCCGATGTCTGGATCGTCTCCGACAAGCCTGTTGACCGCACCTCGCTTTTGCCGGCGGAGGAGACTTTCACCCGCAACATGCCCGGCAGCCTGCCGAGCCGAGCCGCCGACAATCTCTTCTGGCTTGGCCGCTATATCGAGCGCGCCGAAGGGGTGCTGCGCATCCTGCGCGCCTGGCATGCGCGCTATGCCGAAAGCGCCAATCCGGACCAGCCGCTGCTCGCCTTCGTCAGCGAATATCTCTCGAACATCGACGTCGACACCAAGTCCGGTGTGCCGGAAAGCCTGCTCCGCAACATCGACAGCGCCGTCTATTCGGCGAGCAACATCCGCGACCGCTTCTCGCCCGACGGCTGGCTGGCGCTGAACGACCTGTCGAAAACCGCCAAGCGTTTCCATGAAAAGGTAAAGCCCGGCGACGATGCCGCCCATGCCATGACCATCCTGCTGCGCAAGCTCGCGGGCTTTGCCGGTCTCGTGCATGAAAACATGTATCGCTTCACCGGCTGGCGCTTCCTGACCATCGGCCGCCTCCTGGAACGCGGCCTGCACATGACACGCCTGCTTGGCCACATGACCGGCCCCGATGCCCCCGATGGCTCGCTCGACATGCTGCTCGAGATCGGCGACAACGTCATGACCCATCGCCGCCGCTACAATGTCTCGACCGCTCGGCTGACGGTAACCGACCTTCTGGCGCTCGATCCGCTGAATCCGCGCTCGATCCTCTTCCAACTGAACGAGATACGCATCGAGGTCGAGCAATTGCCGAACGCCATGGTCAACGGCCAGATGTCGAGCCTCTTCCGCGAGGCGATGCGCCTGCATTCGGGGCTTGCCGTAATGACGCCGGAAGCCATGTCGGCGGATGTCTACACCAATCTGGAGCGTGAATTGGAGAAGTTCTCCGATATCCTCGCCCAGACCTATTTGAGCTGACGCGATGCTCTACGACCTCTCGCTCCATATCGGTTACCGCTACGAGGTTCCGGCAACCGGCGCCCATCACATGTTGCGGCTTCTGCCGCTCTCGCTTCCCGACCGTCAGCGACTCGTCGCCGGTGCGATCACGGTCAGCCCGGAGCCAGACGAGATCTCGACCTTCAACGACTTCTTTCGCCATCCGACGAGCCACGCCATCCTGCGTGGTCCGCATGAGAAGCTCGACATCCGCATGCAGGCCCGGGTGATGGTTCAGGCCCAGCCGATGGCTGCCGACTTTTCACCGCTGCTCGACCGACTTCCGCAGGAGATCGGCGAAACCTGGTCGCTCGATGCGGAATCACCGCATCATTTTCTCGGCACAAGCCCGCGGCTACCCCGGGACAAGGCGATCGCGGCCTATGTGCGCAGCATGCTGAAACCCAGCATGACAGTACGCCAGATCGCCGAGACGCTCTGCAGCCGCATCCACGAGGACTTCAAATACGACGCCGAAGCAACGACCGTCGACACGACGCCGGCGGAAGCCTTCGACAAGAAGCGCGGCGTCTGCCAGGACTTCTCCCATGTGATGATCGTGGCGCTGCGCAGCCTCGGCATCCCCGCTGGCTATGTCAGCGGCTTCCTGCGCACCATCCCGCCGCCGGGCAAGGAGCGCCTGGAAGGGGCAGACGCCATGCATGCCTGGGTCCGCATCTGGTGCGGCAAGCTCACCGGCTGGCTGGAACTCGACCCCACGAACGACATCGCGGCCGGCACCGATCACATCGTGGTCGGCTACGGCCGGGACTATGCCGACGTCGCACCCGTCATCGGCGTGTTGAAAAGCTATGGCTCGCATCAGACGGACCAGGCCGTGGATGTCATCCCGGTGCGCCAATAGTGCATTCTTACATCGAATTTTATTGATCCCATTAAACGGATCGCAATGGGACGCAGTCTATAACCCTCCAAACGCTGATTTTGGATGGACATGATGACTACCCCTGACAGCCCGCGCAAATCGCTCTTCGCACGTCTTTGGCGCGACCGCGCCGGCAATTTCGGCCTGGCAACGGCCATCCTGCTCCCCGTAGCAGCCGCCACCGCTGGTGTGGCAATCGACTTGAACCGGATGGTCCAGGTGCGCGCCACGTTGCAGGACGCCGCCGACTCGGCCGTCCTGTCTGCAGCAAATGCGCTGGCGAAAGACGACAAACTCTCCGACGACGCCGTTCTCGAATTCGCGCGCAAATTCATGAAGGCACAGCTGAACAACGTGCTTCCAGGCGGCGCAAGCGACCAGACCGACGAGGAAGCGGAAGAAGACCCATTGGCCGGCGCAGTCGGGAATGTCGAGCGAAAGCTCGGAAAGACAGGCAAGACCGTCGAAGTCAGTCTGTCACCGACCTATACCTTGACAACCAATGGCATGACCGCCCTGCTCGGGTGGAAGGAAGTAACCGTCAGCGTTACGGCAACGGCACAAGCCACGCCTGAAAGCGGCGCAGCCGTGTCGATGTATGTCGTGCTGGATCGTTCCGGCTCGATGTCCTTCACCACGAACACGGTCGATACCTCGGTTACGAGCTGCGTGAACTACAGCGCCGCAAACTGGGCCTACAAGGACATCCTGCCCGGCCGAAGGAACTACCTCAATCCGTCAAGCCCTTGCTACGTCAAGAAGATCCAGGCTCTGAAAACGGCCTCGGCGGTCATGATGAACGAGCTGGTGAAGGCTGATCCGAAGGGTGACCTCATCCGTGTTGGCGCAGTGTCTTACAACGACGCCACCCAGCCAGCCTCCGGCATGGCATGGGGCGTCACGACCGCGACCAACTACATCACCGTGCTTCCATCCGTGCCGACCGGCGGCACCAACGCCTCGGGCGGTATGGAGCTTGCCTTCAAGGCTTTGACAGAAGACAACGACGCCGAGAAGAGTGCGCACTCCGCCAAAGGTAATTCGGACTTTGCTCGCTACATTGTCCTGATGACCGATGGCGAAATGACCGGCAACAGCGCTTCCTGGAACCCGGCTATCGACACAAAAGTCCTGGAACAGTGCACAGCTGCAAAAGAGGAAGGCATCGAGATTTTCACGGTTGCCTTCATGGCCCCTCAGAAAGGCAGAGAGCTGCTGCTAGCATGCGCGACGTCTGACGACCACTACAAAGAACCGACCGACATGGCCGGTCTCGTTAAGGCCTTCGGCGACATCGGCAAGGCTGCGGCTGCGGCCTCGACCCGCCTGACCAACTGACACGATCCAAAACGTTTTGGATTTCTCCCACAATTCGACCGCAGCCGTCATGGCTGCGGTCTTATCGCTTCTTCACGCTTTTCAGATAATATAATCAGATCAGGGTCTTGAGGCCCAAGACGGCGCTCCGAACAAAAGTTCTCCTCGCAGCTTCCCGCCTGTTGCAACTGTCTCATTTCGATGCGTAAACTGGCATTCACGGAAGCGGCACCGCTATCGCATTGGCGCCGCCCGGAGACACGAACAACGCCAGGCGGACCGATGATCAAGACTCCCCACAAAGTCGACCTTCCCCTTCCCAAGCGCGGAGTTTCCGATCCGGACGCCCTGGCCGCCGAGATCATGGACAAGCTGACCTACAGCATCGGCAAGGATGCCAAGGTGGCAACGCCGCATGACTGGCTGACAGCAACCATCCTCGTGGTGCGTGACCGCATCATCGACACGTGGATGGAATCGACCCGCACCACCTACATGAACAACGGCAAGCGGGTTTATTATCTATCGCTCGAATTCCTCATCGGCCGCCTCCTGCGCGACGCCATGTCGAACCTCGGCCTGATCGATGACATCCGCCAGGCGCTGTCCTCTCTGTCAGTCGAATTCGACGTGATCGCAGGCCTCGAACCTGACGCAGCGCTCGGCAATGGCGGTCTCGGTCGTCTCGCCGCCTGCTTCATGGAGAGTATGGCAACCGTCAACATTCCGGCCTATGGCTATGGCATCCGCTACGTTCACGGTCTCTTCCGCCAGCAAATGGCGGAGGGCTGGCAGGTGGAACTGCCGGAAAGCTGGCTCGCCCATGGCAACCCCTGGGAATTCGAGCGGCGCGAAAGCTCCTATGAAGTCGGTTTCGGCGGCACGGTCGAAACCGTCGATGGTCCGGATGGCGAGCCGCGTTACGTCTGGAAGCAGGGCGAGCGCGTCATCGCCACCGCCTTTGATACCCCGGCCGTCGGCTGGCGCGGCGAGCGCGTCAACACGCTGCGCCTCTGGTCGGCCCAGCCGATCGACCCCATCCTGCTCGACGCCTTCAACGCCGGCGACCACATTGGCGCGCTCCGCGAGAGCAACAAGGCCGAATCGCTCACCCGCGTCCTCTATCCGGCCGACGCCACGCCCGCCGGCCAGGAACTGCGCCTGCGCCAGGAATTCTTCTTCTGTTCGGCCTCGCTGCAGGACATCGTCCGCCGCCACCTGCAGCAGGGCAACACGCTCGCCCAGCTGCCGGATAAGGTGGCGATCCAGCTCAATGACACCCATCCGGCCGTCTCCGTTGCCGAACTGATGCGCCTGCTGGTCGATGTGCACGGCGTGGCATTCGACGAGGCCTGGGAAATATCGTCCAAGACCTTCTCCTACACAAACCACACACTGCTTCCGGAAGCGCTGGAAAGCTGGCCGGTGCCGCTGTTCGAGCGCCTTTTGCCGCGCCACATGCAGCTCGTTTACGCGATCAACGCCAAGGTCCTGCTCGACGCCCGCAAGAAGCGCGGCTTCAACGACCATGAGATCCGCCAGATCTCGCTGATCGACGAAAGCGGTGATCGCCGCGTGCGCATGGGCAACCTCGCCTTCATGGGCTCGCACTCGATCAACGGCGTCTCCGCGCTGCATACGGAGCTGATGAAGGAAACGGTCTTCTCCGATCTCCACAAGCTCTATCCGACGCGCATCAACAACAAGACCAACGGCATCACCCCACGCCGCTGGCTGATGCAGTGCAATCCCGACTTGACCGACCTCATCAAGGAAGCGATCGGACCGGAATTCCTCGACGATGCAACGAAGCTTAAAGGTCTCGACGCCTTCGCCGACGATCCGGCCTTCCAGCAGAAGTTCGCGGCGGTGAAATTCGCCAACAAGCAGAAGCTTGCGAGCCTCGTGGCAAGCCGCATGGGCATCAAGCTCGATCCGCATGCCATGTTCGACATCCAGATCAAGCGCATCCACGAATACAAGCGCCAGCTTCTCAACATCATCGAGACGGTCGCGCTCTTCGACCAGATCCGCTCGCATCCGGAACGTGACTGGGTGCCGCGCGTCAAGCTCTTCGCCGGCAAGGCAGCGCCCAGCTACCACAACGCCAAGCTGATCATCAAACTGGCCAACGACGTCGCCCGCATCATCAACACCGACCCCTCGGTGCGCGGTCTGCTTAAGGTCGTTTTCATTCCCAACTACAACGTCTCTCTCGCCGAAGTCATGGTGCCCGCCGCCGACCTTTCCGAACAGATTTCCACCGCCGGCATGGAAGCGTCTGGAACCGGGAACATGAAGTTCGCGTTGAATGGTGCATTGACCATTGGAACGCTCGACGGCGCCAATGTCGAAATGCGCGATCATGTGGGCGAGGAGAACATCGTGATTTTTGGAATGACCGCAGACGAGGTCGGACGCGTGAGGGCCGATGGACACAATCCGCGCGCCGCAATCGATGCCTCGCGCGAACTGCAGCAGGCCCTCTCGTCGATCGCATCCGGCGTCTTCTCGCCTGACGATCGCGATCGCTATGCCGATCTGATGCAGGGCATTTACCAGCATGACTGGTTCATGGTTGCCGCCGATTTCGACGCCTATGCCAAGGCCCAGCGTCAGGTGGACGACATCTGGACCGATACCTCGGCCTGGTATTCCAAGACCATCCGCAACACGGCCCGCATGGGCTGGTTCTCGTCGGATCGCACCATCCGGCAATACAACGCGGATATCTGGAGAGCTTGATGGCAAAATCACCGAAGAGGAGCGGTGACGTAGCGAAGCCGGACACACCGTCGGCAGCAGAAATCGAAGCGATCATCCACGGGACGCATGGCGACCCCTTCGCCTTTCTCGGCGTGCACGAGGCAGGCGCGGGCCATGTCGCGCGTTGCTTCATCCCGGGCGCCGAGACGGTGGTCGCCTACAATCTGGCCGGAGACCAGGTCGGCGAACTCGCGCGTCTGCACGATGCCGGCTTCTTTTCAGGCCCGGTCAAGCTCGATGGTGTTCTGCCGGTCCGCTACCGCGCCACCCGCGGCGATGCCGAATGGACGGTGACCGACCCCTACAGCTTCTGGCCGATCCTCGGGCCGATGGACGATTACTTCATCAAGGAAGGGTCGCATCTGCGCCTCTTCGACAAGATGGGCGCCCATCCGATCAAGCATCAGGGTGTCGACGGCTTTCACTTCGCCGTCTGGGCCCCCAATGCCCGCCGCGTCTCCGTCGTCGGTGATTTCAACGACTGGGACGGACGTCGCCACGTCATGCGTCTGCGCCGCGACACCGGCATCTGGGAAATCTTCGCGCCTGATGTCCGGGCCGGCGCCAGCTACAAGTTCGAAATCGTCGGGCCGCATGGCGATCTTCAGCCGCTGAAGGCCGACCCATTTGCGCGCCGCGCCGAGATGCGGCCGAAGAACGCCTCGGTGACGACACCTGAGCTCGAACAGGACTGGGAAGACGAGGCCCACCGCAAGCACTGGGCAAGCATCGACCAGCGCCGCCAGCCGATTTCGATCTACGAGGTCCATGCCGGGTCCTGGCAGCGCCGCGACGACGGCTCCATGCTGACCTGGGACGAGATGGCCGCAAGGCTGATCCCCTACTGCGTCGACATGGGCTTTACCCATATCGAATTCATGCCGGTGACCGAGCACCCTTACGACCCGTCCTGGGGCTATCAGACGACGGGGCTTTACGCGCCAAGCGCCCGCTTCGGCGAGCCGGAGGGTTTTGCCCGTTTCGTCAACGGCTGCCACAAGGTGGGCTTGAGCGTCATCCTCGACTGGGTGCCTGCGCATTTCCCGACGGACGCCCACGGGCTTCGCAACTTCGACGGAACGGCTCTCTACGAACATGCCGACCCCCGCCAGGGCTTTCACCCGGACTGGAACACCGCGATCTACAATTTCGGTCGTCAGGAGGTTCTGTCCTACCTGATCAACAACGCCCTCTACTGGGCCGAGAAATTCCACCTCGACGGCCTGCGCGTCGATGCGGTCGCGTCCATGCTCTACCTCGACTATTCCCGCAAGGAAGGCGAGTGGATCCCCAACGAATATGGCGGGCGGGAAAACCTGGAGTCGGTGCGCTTCCTCCAGCAGATGAACCACCACGCCTATGGCAGCCATCCGGGCATCATGACGATTGCCGAGGAGAGCACCTCCTGGCCGAAGGTCTCACAGCCGGTCCATGAAGGCGGCCTCGGCTTCGGTTTCAAGTGGAACATGGGTTTCATGCATGACACCCTGAGCTACTTCGCCCGGGATCCGATCTACAGGAAGTACCATCATCAGGAGCTGACCTTCGGCCTGCTCTATGCCTTTTCCGAGAACTTCGTCCTGCCGATCAGCCACGACGAAGTGGTACACGGCAAGGGTTCGATGATCGCGAAGATGCCCGGTGACGACTGGCAGAAGTTCGCCAATCTCCGCGCCTATTACGGCTATATGTGGGGCCATCCCGGCAAGAAACTGCTGTTCATGGGCCAGGAGTTCGCGCAGTGGAGTGAGTGGTCCGAGGCCCGGTCCCTCGATTGGAACCTGCTCGATTATGCCCCGCATGAGGGCATGCGCCGGCTGGTCCGCGACCTCAACTTCACCTATCGCTCCAAGCCGGCACTCCATGCCCGCGATTGCGAGGGCGAGGGCTTCGAGTGGATCAATGCGGATGATCAGGAAAATTCGGTGCTCGCCTGGCTGCGCAAGGCACCCGGCGAAAAGCCGATCGCCGTGATTTGCAACCTGACGCCGAACTATCACGAACAATACGAATTGAGCTTGCCTGCGGCTGGCCGTTGGCGTGAGATACTGAACACCGATGCCGAAATCTATGGTGGTAGCGGTAAGGGCAATGGTGGCCGCGTGGAGGCGCATGCCACGGGAAGCGGATGGGCAAAAGCAGGGCTGACCCTGCCGCCGCTGGCCGTGATCATGCTGGAATTGGAACAGTAAGGGGAGGAAATACATGACCGAGAAAACGGCAAGAAGCTTGTCGCGCGATGCCATGGCCTATGTACTGGCCGGCGGGCGCGGCAGCCGCCTGAAGGAATTGACGGATCGGCGCGCCAAGCCCGCCGTCTATTTCGGCGGCAAGGCCCGCATCATTGACTTTGCCCTCTCCAACGCCCTGAACTCCGGTATCCGCCGTATCGGCGTGGCCACCCAGTACAAGGCCCATTCACTGATCCGCCATCTGCAGCTCGGCTGGAACTTCTTCCGCCCCGAGCGCAACGAGAGCTTCGACATTCTGCCGGCCTCGCAGCGCGTCTCCGAAACGCAATGGTACGAAGGCACCGCCGACGCCGTTTACCAGAACGCCGATATCATCGAATCCTACGCCCCCGAATACATGGTCATCTTGGCCGGCGACCATATCTACAAGATGGACTACGAGCTGATGCTGCAGCAGCACGTCACCTCGGGCGCCGACGTCACCATCGGCTGCCTGGAAGTGCCGCGCATGGAAGCAACCGGCTTCGGCGTCATGCATGTCGATGCCACCGACAGGATCATCGACTTCGTCGAAAAGCCGGCCGACCCGCCGGGCATTCCCGGCAACGAAGACCATGCCCTCGCCTCGATGGGCATCTATGTCTTCCACACCAAGTTCCTGATGGAACTCCTGCGCCGCGATGCGGCCGACCCGGATTCGAGCCGTGACTTCGGCAAGGACATCATCCCCTACGTGGTCAAGAGCGGCAAAGCGGTGGCCCACCGCTTTGCCCAGTCCTGCGTCCGCTCCGATTTCGAACGCACGCCCTACTGGCGCGACGTCGGGACGATCGACGCCTACTGGCAGGCCAACATCGACCTGACCGACATTGTTCCGGAGCTCGATCTCTACGACAAGACCTGGCCGATCTGGACCTATTCCGAGATCACCCCGCCGGCGAAATTCGTCCATGACGACGAGGGTCGTCGCGGCTCGGCGATCTCCTCGCTGGTCTCAGGCGACTGCATCATCTCCGGTTCGGCGCTCTACAAGAGCCTGCTGTTTACCGGCGTGCGCGCCAATTCCTATTCCCGACTCGAAGGCGCAGTCGTCCTGCCCAAGGTGCAGATCGGCCGTCATGCGCGTCTCACAAATGTCGTGATAGACCATGGCGTGGTGATCCCGGAGGGGCTGATCGTCGGTGAGGATCCGGAAATGGATGCCAAGCGCTTCCGTCGCAGCGAAAACGGGATCTGCCTCATCACGCAGTCGATGATCGACAAACTAGGTTAGCCGCATCCATGAAGGTCCTTTCGGTCGCCTCCGAACTCTATCCGCTGATCAAGACCGGAGGCCTCGCCGACGTTGCGGGCGCGCTTCCCATCGCGCTCGCCGCCCATGGCGTCGAGACGAAGACGCTGATCCCCGGCTATCCGGCCGTTATGAAAGCGGTGAAGAAGGCCAAGAAGGTCCACGAGTTCGAGGATATTCTCGATGAACGGGCGACACTTCTCGAGGTAAAACACGAGGGCCTCGAACTTTTGATCATCGACTGCCCGCCACTCTACGAGCGGTCGGGTGGTCCCTATCTCGATACGCAGGGACGGGACTACCCCGACAACTGGAAGCGCTTCGCCGTCCTCTCCAAGGTGGGCGCCGAGATCGCGGCGGGCGTGCTGCCCAGCTTCAAACCGGACCTCGTCCATGTACATGACTGGCAGGGTGCTCTGGTTCCCGTCTACATGCGTTACGCCGAGGCGCCGGAAGTGCCGAGCCTCATCACCATCCACAACATCGCCTTCCAGGGGCAGTTCGGCGCCACACTCTTCCCCTATCTTGGCCTGCCTGGACATGCATGGCACGAGGCGCTCGAATATTACGGCACGATCAGCTATCTGAAGAGCGGTCTTCTGACCGCCCATGCGCTGTCCACGGTCAGCCCTTCCTATGCCGAGGAAATCCTGACACCCGAATTCGGCATGGGCCTTGATGGCGTCATCGCCAGCCGCGCCGCTGACCTCTACGGCATCGTCAACGGCATCGATGCCGACGTCTGGAACCCGGCCAGCGATCCACTGCTCACCACCCACTATTCCGGATCAGCACTGAAGAAGCGCGCCGGCAACCGTGCGGCCATGGTCGAGCGCTTTGCATTTGATGGCGACGATGGCCCGATCTTTTGCGTCATCTCGCGCCTCACCTGGCAGAAGGGACTCGACCTGCTGCCCGACGTCATCGACGAAATCGTCAATGCCGGCGGCAGGCTGGCGATCCTTGGTTCCGGGGAAAGCGGCATCGAGGCCGCACTTCAGAACGCCGCCGCCCATCATCGCGGCCGTGTCAGCATGATACTTGGATATGATGAAGCGCTGTCGCATATCATGCAGGCCGGTTCCGACATCATCCTCGTGCCCTCGCGCTTCGAGCCCTGCGGGCTGACACAGCTCTACGCCCTGCGCTACGGCTGTGTTCCGCTTGTGGCCCGCACCGGCGGCCTCGCCGATACCATCATCGACGCCAATGAAGCGGCCTTGGCTGCTGGTGTTGCAACCGGCGTGCAGTTTGCGCCGGTGACATCAGATGCCCTCCGCCGCGCCATCCGCCGCACGCTTCGCCTCTACAGTGACCAGCGTCTCTGGTCGCAAATGCAGAAGCAAGGCATGAAATCCGACGTCTCCTGGAACAGGAGCGGCACGACCTATGCCGACCTTTATCAACGCCTCGTCTCGAAAGGCCAGTAATCGATGATCTCGACCGTCTCCACGAAACCCTATGCGGACCAGAAGCCCGGCACATCGGGACTGCGCAAGAAGGTTCCGGTGTTCCAGCAGGAGAACTATGCGGAGAACTTCATCCAGGCGATCTTCGACAGCCTGGAAGGCTTCGAAGGCCAGACGCTAGTGATCGGCGGCGACGGCCGCTATTACAACCGCGAAGTCATCCAGGTGGCGCTGAAAATGGCCGCCGCCAATGGCTTCGGCAAGGTCATGGTCGGCCAGGGCGGCATTCTCTCGACGCCAGCTGCCTCGCATGTCATCCGCAAATACCATGCCTTTGGCGGCATCGTGCTCTCGGCCAGCCACAATCCCGGCGGCCCGACCGAAGACTTCGGCATCAAGTACAATATCGGCAATGGCGGCCCGGCACCGGAGAAGATCACCGACGCGATCTTCGCCCGCACCCGCAACATCGACAGTTACAAGATAGCGGACGTCGCCGACATCGATCTCGACACGGTCGGCAGCTTCGATCTCGCCGGCATGACCGTCGAGGTGATCGACCCGGTCGCCGACTATGCCGACCTGATGGAAACCCTCTTCGACTTCCCGGCGATCCGCGCGCTGATTGCAGGCGGCTTCCGCGTGGTGATCGATTCGATGAGCGCCGTCACTGGCCCCTATGCCGTCGAGATCCTCGAAAATCGCCTCGGCGCAGCCGCAGGCTCCGTGCGCAACGAAATCCCGCTGCCCGACTTCGGCCACCACCATCCGGACCCGAACCTCGTCCATGCGAAGGAGCTCTATGACGATGTCATGAGCGCCGATGGTCCGGACTTCGGTGCGGCATCCGACGGCGACGGCGACCGCAATATGGTCGTCGGCAAGGGCATGTTCGTCACGCCCTCCGACAGCCTCGCGATGATCGCCGCAAATGCCACCTGCGCGCCCGGCTACAGACAAGGCATAGCCGGCATCGCCCGCTCCATGCCGACAAGTGCCGCCGCCGACCGCGTGGCGGAAAAACTTGGCATCGGCATGTACGAGACCCCGACCGGCTGGAAGTTCTTCGGCAATCTGATGGATGCCGGCAAGGTCACCGTCTGCGGCGAGGAAAGCTTCGGCACCGGCTCCGACCATGTGCGCGAAAAGGATGGCCTCTGGGCGGTGCTCTTTTGGCTGAACATCGTCGCTGCCCGCAAGCAGAGCGTCAAGCAGATCGTGGAAAGCCACTGGGCCGAATACGGCCGCAACTACTATTCCCGCCACGACTATGAAGGCGTCGACACCGACAATGCCAACGCCCTTGTCGCAGCGCTCCGCGCCAAGCTCGACAGCCTGCCCGGCACCAAGATCAACGGCCTGACAGTCAGCGCCGCCGACGACTTCGCCTATCACGACCCGATCGACCACTCCGTCTCGAAGAACCAGGGCATCCGCATCCTCTTTGACGGCGGCAGCCGCATCGTCTTTCGCCTGTCCGGCACCGGCACCTCGGGCGCGACGCTTCGCCTCTATGTCGAGCGCTACGAGCCCGACGCCAGCCGCCACGGCATCGAGACGCAAGGAGCCTTGGCCGACCTCATCGCGGCAGCCGAGGAAGTGGCCGAGATCAAGCGCTACACCGGCATGAACGAGCCGACGGTCATTACCTGATCCCCTAGAGACCTTCGCTCACGCATTAGAACCCCGGCGCCTTCGGCTCCGGGGTTTTTCTTTGCGATGGACCGCAGCGGCGATTGACTCCCTCATCATATCCACTATTCTGGATATATGGATGAAAAATCGACGATTGCGGCGCTTGCCGCCCTGGCACAGCCGACGCGCCTGCAGACCTTTCGCCTGCTGGTGGCGCATGAGCCAGACGGCGTGCCCGCAGGTGAACTCGCCCGACTGATCGGCGTGCCGCAGAACACCATGTCGGCGCATCTGTCGACGCTGTCCCAGGCCGGCCTGGTCACGGGAGAGCGTCAGAGCCGCTCGATCCTCTACCGCGCTGATCTCGACCGCTTCCGCGCGGTTGCCCTTTACCTGCTCAAGGATTGCTGCGGCGGCAATGCCAGCCTCTGCCAGCCGCTGATCGACGATCTCGCCTGCTGTTCACCCACCCTCGAAGTCACCCGCCCCAACTGAGAGACCGGCCATGTCCGACAAGATCTACAACGTGCTCTTCCTCTGCACCGGCAATTCAGCCCGCTCGGTCATCGCGGAAGCGATCCTCAACAGGCTCGGCCAGGGCAAGTTCAAGGCCTATTCCGCCGGCTCCCAGCCGAAGGGTGAAGTTCACCCCTACACGCTGCAGCTCCTCAAGGGCATGAACTACGACACGAGCTTCGCCCGCTCGAAGAACTGGGACGAGTTCGCAGTCCCCGGCGCCCCTGAACTCGATTTCGTCTTCACCGTCTGCGACAACGCGGCCGCCGAAGCCTGCCCCGTCTGGCCCGGCCAACCGATGACCGCCCATTGGGGCGTGCCGGATCCGGCCGCTGCCGAAGGCACGGACAGCGAAAAGCATTTCGCCTTCGCCGAGGCCTATCGCATGCTCAATCACCGCATCTCGATCTTCGTCAGCCTGCCGATGACGAGCCTCGATAAGCTGTCCCTGCAGAAGCGGCTGCACGAGATCGGCAGCAGCACACAGACGGCCGGCTGAAGACCATGGCCGATCTTTCCCGCCGCCTCGCAGCCGAGGCGCTTGGCACCGCCATGCTGGTCGCAACCGTCGTCGGCTCCGGCATCATGGCCGACCGGCTTTCCGATGACGTTGCCGTCTCCCTGCTCGGCAACACGATCCCGACCGGCGCGATCCTCTTCGTGCTGATCACGATCCTGGGGCCGATATCCGGTGCCCATTTCAACCCGGTCGTGACTATGGTCTTCGCTCTTCGCAAGGAGTTGGAGGCCTCCGCCATCCTGCCCTACATGCTCGCGCAGATCCTCGGCGGCATCGCCGGCACGCTCATCGCCCACGTGATGTTCGACCTGCCCGTCTTCCAGATCTCCGAAACGGTGCGGACTGGATCGGCGCAATGGAGCGCAGAAGCGGTGGCAACTTTCGGCCTGCTCCTCACCATCCTCGGCGGGCTGCGCTTCAAGGCGGACGCCATCCCGATGCTGGTCGGCCTCTACATCACGGCCGCCTACTGGTTCACCGCCTCGACGTCCTTCGCCAATCCGGCGGTGGCCATCGCCCGCAGCCTGACCAATACCTTTGCCGGCATTCGTCCCCTCGACCTGCCAGGCTTCATCATCGCACAGGTCGTCGGCGCAGTGCTGGCGTCCATGCTCGCCACCTGGCTCTTTGCCGATAGCCGCAACAAAATCCCCCCGATCATACCCGAAGGAACGGAACGTCCATGACCGTCACCATTTATCACAACCCTGCCTGTGGCACCTCGCGCAACACGCTTGAAATCATCCGTCACGCGGGCATCGAACCAGTGGTCATCGAATACTTGAAGACCCCGCCGAGCAAGGAAGATCTGGCGAAGATGATCGCCGACTCCGGCCTTTCGGTACGCGAGGCGATCCGCGAGAAGGGCACGCCCTACGAAGAACTTGGCCTTGCCGATCCCGCGCTCTCGGACGACCAGCTGCTCGACGCGATGATCACGACTCCCATCCTGATCAACCGCCCCCTTGTCGTCACCGAGATGGGCACGCGCCTCTGCCGCCCGTCGGAAGTCGTGCTCGACATCTTGGCCCCAGACGCCTTCACCTCTGCCTTCATCAAGGAAGACGGCGAAGCCGTGCTCGATGCGGAGGGCAAGCGAATTGTCTGATATGAAAGTAGACCTGCCCGCCGCCGATCTCGATCACCTGCGCCTGCCGGATCTGGAGGCGCTGCGGCGCCCCTTCTCCACCCACAAGCCGCGTATCCTGATCCTCTATGGCTCGCTGCGTCAGGTCTCCTTCAGCCGCCTGCTGGCGATGGAAGCCAAGCGGCTGCTCGAACATTTCGGCGCCGACGTGAGGGTTTTCGACCCTTCAGGCCTGCCTTTGCCGGACGACGCACCCGTCAGCCATCCAAAGGTGCAGGAACTGCGCGACCTCTCCGAATGGTCGGAAGGCCAGGTCTGGGTGAGCCCCGAGCGTCACGGCACGCTGACCGGCATCATGAAGGCGCAGATCGACTGGATTCCCCTGTCCGTCGGCGCCGTCCGCCCGACCCAGGGCAAGACGCTCGCCGTCATGCAGGTCTCCGGCGGCTCGCAGTCGTTCAATGCGGTCAACGCCATGCGCCTGCTCGGCCGCTGGATGCGGATGATCACAATCCCCAACCAGTCTTCCGTTGCGAAGGCCTGGCAGGAGTTCGACGGCGATGGTCGGATGAAGCCCTCGGCCTATTACGAGCGCGTCGTAGACGTCTGCGAAGAACTGATAAAGTTCACGCTTCTGACCCGTGACATCTCGGACTACCTCACCGATCGCTACAGCGAACGCAAGGAAGAGGCCGTGAAAGCAGTGAACCTCAAGGCCATGTGAGCGCAACCGCTCTGGCCGAAGATCGCTCGCCTGCTATTGTTCCATCAGGCGAGCGAATCAACCGGACCACGAGGCACCAAATGACCAAGCCGATGCTCGGAGCCATCATCGGCAAGACGGGTGCCGATATCCGCCTCTGGTCGCATCATGCCGAACGCGTGGAGCTCTGCCTCTTCGATATCAGCGGCGAGACCGAACTCGCCCGCCTCTCGATGGTGCGTGGCGAAGGCGATGTGCATCATGTCTTCGTCGAGGGTTTGAAGGAAGGCGCCCGCTACGGCTTCCGCATCCACGGCCCCTATGATCCGTCTCAAGGCCATTGGTACGATCCATCCAAGCTCTTGATCGATCCCTACGCCACCGAGCTGGACCGCCCCTTCGTTTACGACGCTCGCCTCGGTCAGTTCGGCGTCGACACAGCCGCCCTGATGCCTAAAGCCATCCTGAAGGCGCACAAGCTGCTGAAGCCCATGATGCCGCTCGGCGAGCGCACCGGCTTCATCTACGAGGTCAACGTCAAGGCAATGACCATGCTGCATACGGACGTACCCGAAGCTCAACGCGGCACGCTATCGGCCCTCGCCCATCCCGCCGTCCTCGCGCATCTGCGCCGCATCGGCGTCGATATGGTCGAGCTGATGCCGATCACCGCCTGGATCGATGAAAGGCATCTGCCACCTCTCGGCCTCACCAACAGCTGGGGCTACAACCCCGTCGCCATGATGGCGCTCGATCCCCGTCTCGTACCCGGTGGTGTCAAGGAACTCCGCGACACGGTCGCCGCCCTGCATGCCGAGGGCATTGGCGTCATCCTCGACCTTGTCTTCAACCACACCGGTGAAAGCGACGTGCATGGCACGACGCTCTCGCTGCGCGGCATCGACAACCGGTCTCTCTTCCGCCATGTGGCCGATGATCCGGGCACGCTGGTCAACGACACCGGCTGCGGCAACACGCTGGCCTGCGACCATCCCTTCGTGCGACAGCTGATCGTCGATACGCTCCGCCACTTCGTTCTCTCGGCCGGTATCGACGGCTTCCGCTTCGACCTCGCGCCGATCATGGGTCGCCACTGGGACGGCTTCCATAAGAATGCCCCCACGCTTCGAGCCATCCTTGAGGACGAGGTGCTGGAAGATCGCATCCTGATTGCCGAACCCTGGGATATCGGGCTCGGCGGCTATCAACTCGGCCGCTTCCCGCCCGCCTTTCTCGAATGGAACGACCGCGCCCGCGACACCTTCCGCCGCCACTGGCGGGGCGATACTGGTACGACCGGGGATCTCGCAACGGCGCTTGCCGGCTCGTCTGATCTCTTCGCCCATGACGGCCAAGGCCAGACCCGCAGCGTTAACTTCATCGCAGCCCATGACGGCTTCTCGCTCTACGACCTCGTTTCCTACGCGCACAAACACAACGAGGCGAATGGCGAGCAAAACCGCGACGGTCACAACGAGAACCATTCCTGGAACAACGGGGTCGAGGGTGAAACCGCGGACAAGGCGATCCTGAAGAAGCGCCGGCAGGATGTCGAAGCCCTGCTCTCGACGCTCTTCGCCAGCCGGGGCGCCGTCATGCTCACAGCCGGCGACGAGTTCGGCCGCACCCAGCGCGGCAACAACAATGCCTATTGCCAGGACAATGCGCTCACCTGGCTCGACTGGTCTGGGGTGGACGGGGAGTTGATCGAAACGACAGCCCGCCTCGCCGCCATGCGCCAGCGTTTCTCCTGCTTCATGGATACGAGTGGCCTGACCGGCGAAGATGACGTCGCTTGGCTGAACACTGACGGTCTGCCCATGACGGTCGCCGACTGGGAAACGCCCGATCTCGGCGCCTTCGCCATGGTTCTTGCCTCCATCGATCGGGAGACGGCCAAGGACTGCCATGTTGCCGTGCTCTTCAATCGCTCATCTGAGCCAAGGGACTTCGCGCTACCCTCACACGACAAGCGCAAATGGCGCCGCCTCGAGACGGGCCGCAGCGCCGCCAAGCTGACGGTGAAGGCGCGCAGTGTCGATTTCTGGATCGAAACCTGAGTTTTTCCCCGGCAGTGACTTTAGCCTCTTCCTCATGACATCAAGCGGCTGTAGCCTGCGGGAATTATTGAAGGATCAGGTTCTTTTCATGCCGCAAGAGATTTCGCTCAAGGACGTGCCGGGCCTCGTTGGAACCGTGGTCGGCGTATCCGACTGGATCACCGTCGACCAGCCGATGATCGACGCCTTTGCCGGCGCCACCATGGACCACCAGTTCATCCACACCGACCCGGTGCGCGCCGCCGCCGAAACGCCCTTCGGCGGCACCATAGCCCACGGCTTCCTGACGCTCTCGCTCTTGTCAGCGATGAACTACAACTGCCTGCCGAAGATCCTCGAACAGACCATGGGCATCAATTATGGCTTCGAGAAAGTCCGCTTTATGTCGCCCGTCCGGACGGGCAAGCGCATTCGCGGCTCCTTCAAACTCGCCGAAGCCCGCTTTCGCGGCGCGGGCATGCTGATGAACACCTATGAGGTGACCGTCGAGATCGAGGACGAACGCAAGGCAGCCCTGACAGCCGACTGGATCACCATTTCCCAGTTCGACCCCAAGGACCGTCCGGAAGGCGTCTGAAACGAGAGGCGGATGCGGCCATGACCGACGAGCGCAGCCAAGCGATCCGCCAGAGTTTCCTTCGGCAAGCCAAGGCCTGTCACGATCTTGGCTCACCCTTCACCGCCCGCCTCTGCACGCTGGCGGCAGAACGGCTGACGGAAGAGACGAGGGTCGGCGCCATGATCCTCGGCTGGCCCGGCAATCCCGACGGCACCGGCGATGCGCTTGCCCTGCGGCTCGCCGGCACGCTGCATGCGCTTGTTCGATCTGGCCAGGACCCTGCAGTGTCAGCCGTCTACCCGCCCCATAACGCCGACAACGACACCCTCTGGGCCGCCGTCGAGGCTGCCTTGCGCCAGGACGAAGCCTTCATGCTGGAGCGCCTGAAATCCGCCCCGCAGACCAACGAGGTGCGCCGCTCCTCCGCCCTGCTCCCCGGCTTCCTGACCATTGCGGCGCTAACCGGCAAGCCGCTGATCCTCTCGGAAGTCGGCGCCAGCGCCGGCCTCAACCTGCAATGGGATCGCTACAGCTACCAACTGGGAGACTTCCGCTGGGGCCAGGCCTCCGCCGTCGAACTCGCCCCACGCTGGGAAGGCCCTCCGCCACCGCAAGCCACAATCGAGATCACTGAACGCGCCGGCTGCGACCTGAACCCGCTCGACCCGGCCTCGCAAGACGACCGCCTGCGGCTCTTCTCCTATATCTGGGCCGACCAGCAGGACCGCCTCGACCGCACGGCAGCAGCGCTTGCCATGGCCACCGAGAGCGGCCTGCAGGTGGAAAAGGCCGACGCCATCGACTGGCTGCGTAAACGTCTGGCAACACCGCATCCGGGCATGACCCATGTCATCTACCACACCATCGCCTGGCAGTATCTGCCACCGGCGCTGAAGGCCGAGGGTGAAGCCCTGATCGCAGACGCCGGCAGCCGCGCGACGGATGCCGCACCGCTGGCCCGCCTGCGGCTGGAGGCCGACGGCAAGCCGGAGGGGGCGGCACTCCTGCTCACGCTGTGGCCATCAGGCGAGACTCGCGAGATCGGTCGGGCGGATTTTCACGGGCGCTGGGTGAAATGGCTGGGGTGGGAGGGTTCAACCGCCTGAGTTGAACAGAGCCGGTCTCACGTCCACTATCGGCCCATAGCGGTCATTCCAGGACCAAGCTAAACATGTCCGTGATGGAGTGGGAAGCGGGCGGTCCTATATCAGGTGCAAGTCTTGAACTGGGCATCAGAACCCTTCATGTCGCAGTCATGATCATCGCCTATGCAGCGCGGCTGATGATGCGAATGCTGGAGACTACTCGATGCTTAAACTCAGAGCTGCCGTGCTTTCCGAAGCGAATGACCTTACTGAGCTATGCCTCCGGTCCAAGGCAATTTGGGGTTATGACAACGCGTTCCTGGAAGCATGTCGTAAAGAGTTGACCGTCACCAATGACACCATTCTTGGGTCACTTGTCCAAGTTGCCGAGGTGGATGGAAGGGCCGTTGGGTTTGCACAGGTTTCCCTTCAGGACGGCAATTCTGCTGAACTAGAGGCTCTTTTTGTCGATCCCGACACTCAGCGGCTGGGCGTTGGTCGAGCGCTATTCGACTGGGCGATCTCTACGTGCCGCGAACACTCCATCTCGACAGTTATGATAGAATCTGATCCTGGCGCAGCATCGTTTTACCGCCGCATGGGAGCTGAAGACATTGGGCAAGTTGCTTCAGGATCGATACCAGGCCGCATGATCCCCAAGCTGCGCTTCAATGTTATCTGACGAACGGCGTCTGTTTTGTTACGCCTCCTACACCAAAAGCCGTCTATTTACACCAAGACCTAATGTCTGCTTTTCGGGCTTAGCTCTACCCTGTGCGAACGACCGAAATGGGGTCGACACAGGTCCTTCATCAAAGCGTGCGCCTACGTCCGCTTCTGGCGCAAAGCCGCCATCTGCTCTTCCCCCCGACTCACGTGCTACCTAGCAATGGCGTCACCGCACTTGCGCCCGATCAGCAATCAAACGCAAAATGCACGAAGGCCGGGTCACCCCGGCCTCCTCAACCCCCTTCAGACACGCGCGCTTCAGAGCGAGGCATCCTCCGCGCCTTCACTCAGCATGCCGAACGCATATTCCGCAAACGACCGCCAGCATTCGACGCGAAACGTCTCTTCCTCGACGCGGTAGAGGATGATCTCGATCTTGCCGAACACCGTGCGCGTCACGGCCCCCACCGGGAAGGCGGCAAGCGAGAGATCAAGCGGGCTCGCCGCATTCAGGGTGTCGGCAGCGGCAGGTCCCGAGACGATGATCGCCGTGTTGCGGTGGGAGATGTCGGTGGCCGAATGAACCACGCCGGAGGCGGCGCAGTCGGCCATCAGCTCTGCGCCCTTCTCGTCGATCAGGAACCATTCGTCCGGACCGATCCAGAAGGCCGTGCGGCCCTTGGCGGAGACAGATGTCTTTGGCTTTGTCGGCAGCTTGAGACCAAGTGTCTTGGAGAGGCCCGCCACGGCATCGGCGCCAGCGCGCAGCGAGACGCGGGTGGCGGGAAGTGCCGGTGTGAGACGCACCTTGGCGCTGCCGCCGTGGAAGCCGGCAAGAACGGTCTTGCGGTCTGCAACAGACATATCAGCCATGGATGCGGCCTCCTTCCTTGTCAACGAACACCATGTCGGTGACTTCCACCGCAATGGTCTTGTCCTTCATCGGCACATAAAGCGTCTGACCCATGCGGGCGCGTCCACCGGCCACCATCGCGATCGCAATCGAGCGGCCAAGGTTTTCCGACCAGTAGGACGAGGTGACGTGGCCAAGCATGGTCATCGGCTTCGGCTGGTTCGGATTGGCGACGATCTGGGCGCCCTCTTCCAGAACTTCGTTCGGATCCTTGGTGAAGATGCCGACGAGCTGCTTGCGGCCTTCCTTGACCAGATCCGGACGCTTCATGCCGCGAATGCCGACAAAGTCGGTCTTCTTCTTCGACACCGCCCAGGAAAGGCCGGCATCGTCAGCCGTCAGCGTACCGTCGGTGTCCTGACCGACGATGATATAACCCTTCTCGGCGCGCAGCACATGCATGGTCTCGGTGCCATAGAGGCAGGCGCCGAGCGACTGCGCGCGCTCCCAGATCTGGCGGAAGACGTCAGCGCCGAAATCGGCGGGCACGTTGACTTCGAAGCCGAGCTCACCGGTGAAGGACACGCGGAACAGGCGCGTCGGCACGCCGCAGAACTTGCCTTCGGCCACGCTCATATGCGGGAAGGCCTCGTTCGAGATGTCGATGCCCTCGACGAAAGGCGCGATGATGTCACGGGCCTTCGGACCCTGGACGGCGATGACAGCCCATTGTTCGGTGGTCGAGGTGAGCCAGACCTTCAGATGCGGGAATTCCGTCTGCAGATAGTCTTCCATGTGGTGCATGACACGCGGCGCACCGCCCGTCGTGGTGGTCACGTGGAAGCGGTCCTCGGAGAGACGCCCGACGACGCCGTCGTCATAGATGAAGCCGTCTTCGCGCGTCATGATGCCGTAGCGCGCCTTGCCGGGCTTCAGCGTGTCCCAGGCATTGGTGTACATCAGGTTCAGGAACTCGGCAGCATCGGGACCGACAACCTCGATCTTACCGAGCGTCGAGGCGTTGAACACGCCGGCTGCGTCACGCACCGTCTTGCATTCGCGGTTGACGGCGGCATGCATGTCTTCGCCCGCCCTAGGGTAATACCAGGCGCGCTTCCAGTTGCCGACATCTTCATAGACGGCACCCTGTGAGACTTCATAGGCATGCATCGGCGTCTTGCGCACGGGATCAAACAGCGCATCACGCGAATGGTTGATCAGCGTGCCGAACGTGACGGGCGTATAGGGCGCGCGGAAGGTGGTGAGACCGACCTGCGGGATCTCCTTGCCGAGCACTTCGGCGGCAATCGCCAGACCATGCATGTTGGAGAGCTTGCCCTGGTCAGAGGCCATGCCGTTGGTCGTGAAGCGCTTGATATGCTCGATCGAATGCATGCCCTCGCGCACGGCGAGGCGGATGTCCTTGGCGCAGACATCATGCTGGAAGTCGACGAAAGCCTTGACGTTGTCCTCGCGGCCAGCGCCTTCGGCAGCGCCGATCATGCCGCCGGTCCAGGCGTGTGCATTGGCACCGGAAAGCGAGATGGAAGGCGTTTCAGTCGCGCCGGCGGCCTTGGCCGAGGAGAGACCAGCAGTCGTTGCCTCGTCGAGCAAGGCCTGCAGGTCGTCAGTGCCTTTGCAGCCGCCGACGGAGACGCAATCCTGCACATAGACGTCGGGTAAGAAGCGGTCATTGGCCGCGTCGTATTTCAGCTTGCCGCGCGACTGCGAGAACATGTGCACCGACGGCGTCCAGCCGGCCGACATCAGAAGCGCATCGACCTCGATCTTGCGGGCGGCGCCACCGCCATTGCGGCGAACGGTGATCGAGCGGACGCGGAGGCGACCTGATGTGTCGACGACACCGTGGCCGGTCAGCACTTCGATGCCCAGCGCCCGCGCCTGGGCCAGTACGCCCTCGCCCGGCTTTTCGCGGGCATCGACGATGACAGGCACAGAGACACCTGATTTCTTCAGATCGATTGCCGCTTCATAGGCCGAGTCATGCGCCGTGTAGACGCCGACCTTGGCGCCGACGGCAACGCCGAAATGGTTGAGATAGGTGCGGCCGGCAGAGGCCAGCATGATGCCCGGACGGTCGTTGTTGGCGAACACCATATGGCGTTCGATCGAACCGCTGGCGATCACCACGCGCTTGGCACGGACCTGCCACAGCCGTTCCCGCGGCTTGTTCTTGGCCGGCTTGGCGATGTGGTCGGTGACACGCTCAACAAGCGCCACGTAATTGTGGTTGTGATAGCCGAAGGCGGTCGTGCGAGAGAGCACGGTGACGTTGGCCATACCCTTCAGCTTGGCGACGGTCGCCTGTGCCCAGTCCCAGCCGCTCTGGCCGTCGACGGTCGCACCGGTGTCGAAGTGGAAGGCACCGCCCATTTCCGGCTGTTCGTCAACGATCATGACGCGCACGCCCGTCTGGGCGGCAGCCAGCGCCGAAGCGAGACCGGCGGCACCACCGCCAATCACCAGCACGTCGCAGTGGGCGTAGCGGTTGGCGTAATGATCCGGATCGGCTTCCTTCGGCGCATGGCCGAGACCGGCGGCGCGACGGATGAAGGGCTCGTAAATCTGGTGCCAGGCAGCCTTCGGCCACATGAAGGTCTTGTAGTAAAAACCGGCGGCGAAGAAGGGCGACAGCAGGTTGTTGACCTCGCCGATGTCGAGCGACAGCGACGGCCAGCGGTTCTGCGTCTCGATCTTCATCCCGTCGAAGACTTCCTGCACGGTCGCCCGCACATTCGGCTGGCGGCGGGCAGCGTCACGCGACACGTCGAGCAGCGCGTTCGGCTCTTCCGGACCTGCGGTCAGGATGCCGCGCGGACGGTGATACTTGAACGAGCGTCCGGCGAGATGCATACCGTTGGCGATCATGGCAGACGCCACGGTATCACCTTCATAGGCCGTCAAAGTGCGGCCATCGATGGTGAAGCGGGCGGTCAGCGCCGGCGTCAGGCGACCCTTGCCGGGAATACGGTTGGCAGCACTCATGCCTTTTCTCCCTTCGATGCAGACGGGGCAACCAGTGTTGCAGGATCGGGCATGGGTTCACCGGCCTTGTAGGTCAGCAGGATCTTGTCGGAGATCGTGTCGCGGGCCGCGTTGAAGAAGCGCCCGCAGCCATGGATATGGCGCCAGCGTTCGAAGATCAGGCCCTTCGGGTTGTCACGCAGGAAGAAGTAGTCGGCGAACTCTTCGTCCGTAATCGAAGCGATGTTTTCCGGGCGCGCGATATGCGCTTCACCGGCGGCGCGAAACTCGAGCTCAGCACGCTCTTCTTCGCAATAGGGGCATTTGATGACCAGCATGATGGACGATCCCTAATTCAGTGCGCCACGGCAGCGGCGGCTGCCTCGTCGATGAGGCGGCCGGTGCGGAACCGGTCGAGCGTCAGGCCCTGGGCCAGCCGGTGCGGCTCGCCCTTGGCGATGAGATGGGCAAAGAGGTTCGCCGAGCCCGGCGTCGCCTTGAAACCGCCCGTACCCCAGCCGGCATTGACGAAGAGGTTCGGAACCGGCGTCACGCTCTGGATCGGTGAACGGTCGGCCGTGTTGTCGGTGATCCCGCCCCACTGGCGCATCATCTTCACACGACGGAACATCGGGAAGAGTTCGCAGATGGCATCCAGCGTATGGGTGATGATCTGCATGCCGCCGGTCTGGCTGTAGGAATTGTACTGGTCGGTACCGGCACCGATGACCAGCTCGCCCTTGTCCGACTGCGAGATATAGGCATGCACGGTGTTCGACATGACGACGCAGGGGAAGATCGGCTTCAGCGGCTCGGAGACGAGCGCCTGCAGCGGCGTCGAGTGAACCGGAAGACGCACACCCGCCATGCCCATGACGACGGAGGAGTGGCCGGCAGCGGAAACGCCGACCTTCTTCGCGCCGATAAAGCCCTTGGTCGTGTCGACGCCGGTGACTTCACCATTCGGACCACGGCGGATGCCGGTGACTTCGCAGTTCTGGATAATGTGCACACCGCGATCCGACGCTGCACGCGCATAACCCCAGGCGACAGCATCGTGACGCGCCGTGCCGCCGCGGCGCTGGAGCGCTGCACCATTGATCGGGTAACGGGCGGTCTTGGAGATATCGAGCGGCGGGCAGAAGGCCTTGGCCTGCTCCGGCGTCAGCCACTCATTGTCGATGCCATAGAGATTGTTTGCATTCACATGCCGCTTGAAGGACTGCTGGTCATGCACATTGTGCGACAGCATCATTACGCCGCGCGGCGAATACATCACATTGTAGTTGAGGTCCTGGCTGAGGCCCTCCCAGAGCTTCAGCGAATGCTCGTAGATGTCCATGCTCTCTTCATAGAGATAGTTGGACCGGATGATCGTCGTGTTGCGGCCGGTATTGCCGCCGCCGAGCCAGCCTTTTTCGATCACGGCGACATTGGTAATGCCGTGCTCCTTGGCGAGATAATAGGCCGCGCCCAGGCCATGGCCGCCGGCACCGATGATGATCACGTCATAGGACTGCCGCGGCTCGGGAGAGACCCATTGAGCCTCCCACCCCTTGTGGGCACGCATGGCCTCACGGACAACGGCAAAGACCGAATATTTGCGCATTCGCCTTAAACTCCTGTGGTTCAGGCATTTGGGTAGGATGATACAGGTCGCAGATCAACCCACGACATGACGTCCGTTTTGCGACGCATTGTCATCCGTCTTTCGACACCCCAGAAGAAGTGCAGTGTAGGGCGCAAAATTATTGGCGGGAAGCCTTGCGCCATATGGACTTCACCAGGGTCTTCTGGTATCTCGCAACCCAATCGCCGGACTCAGTGGCCGCGCGAACCATTACGCTGTTTCCGAAGATGCGACCTCCATCGACGGAAGGACCAACACTTAAAACCAAAGGAACGGGATAAACGTGCAGGTACTAGTCCGCGACAACAACGTTGACCAGGCGCTCCGCGCTCTCAAGAAGAAAATGCAGCGCGAAGGCATTTTCCGTGAAATGAAGATGCGCGACTTCTTCGAAAAGCCGTCCGAGAAGCGTGCGCGCGAAAAGGCCGAGGCCGTTCGCCGCGTCCGTAAGCTCGCCCGCAAGAAGATGCAGCGCGAAGGCCTTCTGCCGGCCCCTGCTCGCGCGCGCTGATCAGCCTAGATTTAGACGTTTTCCTATGAAATGAGGGCGGGGGCGAGACGAATCGCCGCCGCCCTTTTGATATGAAACACGAACTTGCGCTGTCCGACGCCTACGAGGGGTTCTGGCGGCCGCCGGATGATGCGCCTCATGACGAAAACCTCCGTGCTCCTCTCCGCCTCCCAGGCTTCGCGCTTACCGCGACTGGCCACTGCGGCAGCCCTGCTCGCCACACTGACCCTGGCAAGCTGCGCCACCACGACGGAAACCACGGATGTTATTCGTCTTGACCGGGCCCAGGGCTCCGAGGAAAACATCGCCTCTCTGACATCAGTCATCCAGTCCAACCCGCGGGATCCGGAAGGCTACAACGTGCGCGGCTCGGCCTATGGTCGCGCAGGGCAGTTCCGCCAGGCGCTCGACGATTTCAACACCGCCCTGCAGCTCAACCCGCAGTTCTTCCAGGCCTATGCCAACCGCGCGCTGGTCTACCGCAACATGGGCAAGCCGGTCGAAGCCGCCGCCGACTACAACCAGGCGCTCAAGATCAACCCGAACTACGACGTCGCCTATATCGGCCGCGGCAACATCTATCGTCAGGCCGGCCGCATCGACGAGGCCTTCGGCGACTTCAACCGCGCCATCCAGCTCGATACGACCGATGGTCGTGCCTTCCACAATCGTGGCCTGATATACCAGGTGCGCGGCGACCATGCGAAGGCGATCGATGACTTCTCGAAGGCGATCTCGCTTTCGCCGCGGGCGCCTGAGCCCTACAATGGCCGTGGCGTATCCTATGTCGCGCTGAACGATGACGACAACGCATTCGCCGATTTCAACCTCGCGATCGAGCTGAACAACAACATCGCCGAGAGCTGGGCCAACCAGGCGCTGATCTATGAGCGCCGCGGCGACAAGGCCCGTGCAGCCAAGTCCTACAGCCATGCGCTGCGCCTCGACCCCAAATACGAGCCGGCCAAACAGGGCCTGGCGCGCACGCGCGGCACGACAAGCTGAGGCCAGAACCATCGGCAAGACATCGAAACGGCGGGGTGATCCGCCGTTTTTTTTATGGCCATGGATTGATGCGGACGATGGGCAAAGAAAAAGGCGATCCGTTGCCGGACCGCCTCTCGTCAATCAATGCTCTATCGCCGATCAGCGCATCATGAAGACGCCGGCAACCGACAGCACGATCCAGATGAAGAACCCGCCGAGCAGGCCAGCACCGCCGAAGAAGCCGGCAGCCATGGCGATCATCAGCGCAACCAGGATGACGGTGCCATACTTGGTGCCAGCGATGAAGACGTCATAGGTCTTCTCGTGCTCCTTGTAGTCCATAGAAGCACCGGTTTCGACCGGACCGGAATGATGTTCGCTCATGTTCGATCTCCCAAATCTTAAGCCTAGCGGCACCACGGCGGAATCACATCTGACGAAACCATGGGCAGAAATGTATCTTTTTCCCGCATACACAAACGGCAGGCGGAGCGCAATCGGATCCGACGTTTGTGGTCAATAATCCCGACCAGCGACAGCGCCCGTGACCTTTCCCGCCGCCACGAGTCGCGCCGAAGGCAGGACCGTCAGCGGCGTGGTCGACAGCGCCCCCTCCCCACGTCCGAACATCAGGCGGCGCTCGTGCACCCCGGAATCGAAGAACGGATAGCGCTTGAGGAGTTTCGCACCCGTCGTGTGGGTATTGGTGGCCATGAGTGTGAGCTCAAGACCATAGATCTCGGTCATCCGCCGCTCGACGACAGTTTCCGCATAGAAGACGCGCTTGTAGAAGGCAGTATGATGCGGCCGAACGTGTTGCAGCACGCGGTCCGCCCTGAAATAGGCGGCAGCGACAATGCTCGTCCGAAGAGTGATGTAGGGGAGAATGGGCAACTCGCTTGCCACATCTGGATCGACAGCGAAACGCGCGGGGTCGATCAAGGTCAGTCCTGCATCCAGATAAGCCTCCATCACGTCGGGAAAGACGCCTGCCGACTGTGATAGGGGATGTCTTGGGGTCACGTGGTGAAGCCGTATCGTGCTGACAAGCTCTTCGAAATAATAGATCCCGAAAACATAGGCGTGCCTGTCGAAATCAGCATCATCAATCATGCTTGGCGCCGCGACAGGCAGCACGTTCGCTGCCTTGTAAGCCTTGTAACGCAGTTGCTCGATATCTTCGAAATCTTCTTGAGTCTCGATCCGGCGATACTCGATGAAATCGAGGTAGCGCATCAATCGTTCCGAAAAGCCTTCCAGTTCCATACTGATACCCCGCCGGCTGCAACCGATGGCATGGGGTATCACCTATCGTTCCGCCTCGCCCCCCTGAAAATTAATAAGATATTAAAATGCGATAGGTTAAGGTTAACAGTCGCATCCGCAACCATCTCTGCGACACGCGGTAAATCTGACTGGAAATGGAAACAGGCAGCAGAACAGGTGCGTCAAGCCACGCCGGCTTGGGCAGCGATCCCGTGGACTTCTGCCTCCTCCGCGAGAGCGGCGATGGCGTGAGCGGCGATCGGCATCGAGAAGACGTAGCCCTGAATGAGATCGGCGCAGTTGTGCTTCTTGATCAGCGACAGCTGCTCCCGCGTTTCAACGCCTTCGACCACGATCCCGATGTCAAGACCGCGCGTCAGGCTGACGATCCCCCGCAGAAGCTTCAATCGGCGGGCGTCCTGCCCGATGTTGCGAACGAAGGAGCGATCGATCTTCACCACGTCGACGGGCAGGGTATCCAGGTAGCTGAGGCTCGAGAAGCCGGTGCCGAAATCGTCGATGGAAATCGTGATCCCGAGCCCGCGTAGCCTGTCCAGAACGGCGCGGGCGGGAGTGAGTTCTTCGATCAGGCTGCTTTCCGTGACCTCAAGATGCAGCAGCTTTGCCGACAGCCCAGTCTCCGAGAGTATCCGTTCGATCATGGCGGCGAGATCGCCCTGCCTGAGATCGTGGACAGAAAGATTAACCGAAACACCGATCGCTTCCGGCCAAGTCTGGCAATCAAAACAGGCTCGGCGCAGCACCTGCTCCGTGATCTCTGTGACAATGCCCATCTCTTCTGCGATCTGGATGAAGATGTTCGGCGCAATCGGTCCCTTTTCCGGGTGATGCCATCGGGCAAGCGCCTCGCAACAGACGAGACCGCGCCCATCCGGAGTGAACATGGGCTGGTAGACGACGGTGATGGCCTGCTGGTCAACGGCCGCTCTGAGATCCGCCTTCAGCCGCTGCCGCTCCAGATAACGCGCATCCATTTCCTTGACGAAAAGCGTAAAGCTGCCACGGCTGCGTGCCTTCGATTCGAACAGCGCGATATCCAGCTTGACCAGCCAGTCATCCATGTCGAATGCAGCACTCTCGGCAAGCACGGCCCCGGCGGAGAAAACGACCGGGACACGCATCCCCTCGACATCATAATCGGCGCTGGCGGCGAGATGCAGGTTACGCATCACGTCTACGAGGTCGTCCTCGTCCTCGACATTCGGAAAGAAGCAGATGAAGTGATCGCCCACCTGACGGCCGACAACAGCCTTGCCTGCGGCAAACTCCGTCAGGCGAGACGCGATGGACACCAGCAATTTGTCGCCGGTCAGATGCCCCTTGAGATCGTTCACATGCTTGAAATCGGCAACATCAAGGATCATCAGGCCGACAGTCGTCCCGAACTCGCCGGAGCGCTCCAGACGCTCGCGGACGAGGTCGATGAAGTATCCCCGATGCGGCAGCCCCGTCAGACTATCGTAACGTGCCATGTGCAGGATCTTGCGATCGGCATGCACACGAGCCGTCACATCCTCGAAGATCAACACGACCCCACCCTCGTCGCGCCGCTTGGCTGAGAACTCCAGCACCAGATCTTCAGAGAAATGCATGAGTGCGCGGCTGGAGAGCCCTTGCACGAGCTGGGCGAGCTGTTTCTGCAGAAGGCTCGACATGGATCCGTCCAGAAACGTATGCCGGACGCCGTAGCGCAGAACGACGTCGAGATCGCAGCCGACGAGGCGGCGACGGTCCCCCAGGTTGAGCAATTCGCAGGCCTTCCGATTGACCACCTCGATCCGATTGTTCGGATCAAGCATCAACAGACCATGTGTCATGTTGCTGAGAGCCGTGTCGAAGCGATCGGCAATTTTTGCCATTTCGCGAGAAGCCAGAACATTTTCATAGAGGAAGTCGCGCACACCATTGGCCATCGACCGCACGGTGAGGCCAAACGGCACGAGCATCAGCGACAACAATGCCTTGAAGAGATCCTGTGCAAGAAGGCTGCCGATGATCATGGGCACGCAGCACGCCAAAGTCTGCAGATCGACAGCAAGCCTTGAACCATAGTTGCGGCCGACGACGGACACCATCGAGGCCATGGTCACGGCTATGCAGGCAAGTTCCGCGAATGTGTCTTCGAAGGCGAGCATCGCGTAACCGCTGCCGACACCCAGGATTGCAGCAGTCGAGGCGCCCCCGATGACATAGCGGCGTTCCCAGGCCGCGATCTGCTGGCGAGTGAGCTTCGACTTGTCTTCCCGATCGAAGACAAAGAAGGAGCTCAGCCGGAACGAGAAGACGGCGACGAAGCAGGCGCACAGGAAGAGGTAGAAGGACGCTCCCGTCTGCACATAGACCGTGACGAATGTCAGGATGTGGACAACCATGCCGGTAAACAGCGTGAAGCGGTTGTCGAACAGAGAGCTCACGAACGACAGATACACATCCGTGGGCACATTTTTCTCATGCCCCCTCTCGGTATTCATGATCTGCCCTCCCGGCAAGGTTGGACGCGAAACCTCAGTTTTCAAATGATGTCTCTTCCAATCCTTGTGCCTGCTTTGCGGCAAAAAGCATGTCCTAAAACGTCACAGCAACACGCAAAACGAAGCAACTCCTAAACTGCACTGCTTCTAGGTGACACGCAAACCACTAAGCGAGAACCTCTTAAGGGCGGCCTATCGAAACTATTAAAATGCAAGCAAACACAAGCGATGCGCGCAGACGGAAACCAGTGCCAGCTTCGGCTGCAGCTGCCGCCAGTTCAACTTTCGTTGCCCCTGGGGGCGGATCGGTGCAGTCCAGTTGCACGTGGTTTGCCATTGCTCTAAGCACGAAGCGACAAGGGGAGAAAAAACACAATGACAATCCTGTTGGCTGTTTCTCGGCTGATCGACGCGATCAACGGGGCCATCGGGCGCTGGGTTTCCTGGCTGCTCCTGGCCGCCGTCCTGATCAGCGCCGGCAACGCCGTCATCCGCAAGACCTTCGACATGTCATCCAACGCTTGGCTGGAAGTACAGTGGTATCTGTTCGGCACCGTGTTCATGCTGGCAGCCGCCTACACGCTCCAGCGCAACGAGCATGTGCGAATTGACGTGCTGGCGGGCACTTTCAAGAAGCGCACACGCGACTGGATCGACCTATTCGGCCATATCTTTTTCCTGCTGCCCTTCTGCCTAATGATGACGTATTTTGCGTGGCCATTCTTCTGGCGCTCGTTTATGTCGGGCGAAATGTCCTCCAACGCTGGCGGCCTGATCATTTGGCCGGCCAAGGCCAGCATCCTTGTGGGCTTCGTTCTATTGAACCTCCAGGCGTTCTCGGAAATCATCAAGCGCTTTGCCATCATTCGTGGCGACCTCGAGGACACGACGGTCGCGTCCGGACATGGCAAACCTGATCTGCCTGCCGACGACGCTGCGAGCCAGACGAAGGGGGGCAACAATGCTTGATATTTTCGCACACAACCTCGCGCCGATCATGTTTATCATCGTGATGGGTATGCTGCTGATCGGCTACCCGGTTGCATTCACGCTGGCGGCCGGCGGAATCTACTTCTTCATCTTCGGTGTGGAGCTCAGCCATATCTCGCCGGAGATAAGATTGTCCTGGCCGCTGGCCCAAGCCAACATGAACCGTGTCTTTGACATCATGCGCAACGACACGCTTCTGGCCATTCCCTTCTTCACCTTCATGGGCCTGATCCTCGAGCGGTCGCGCATGGCGGAAGACCTTCTAGACACGATCGGCCAGTTGTTCGGCACCGTGCGCGGCGGCCTGGCATTCGCGGTTGTCATCGTCGGCGCGCTTCTAGCTGCAACGACCGGCGTCGTGGCAGCCTCAGTCATCGCCATGGGCCTGATCTCACTGCCCATCATGATGCGTTACAACTACAATCCAGGCCTTGCCGCGGGTACGATCGCGGCATCCGGCACCTTGGCGCAGATCGTTCCGCCTTCGCTGGTTCTGATCGTCATGGCCGACCAGCTCGGTCGCTCCGTGGGCGACATGTATGTCGGCGCCATGCTGCCAGCATTGATGCTGGTTGGCATGTATTGCCTCTACATCTTCGCGGTCACATTGATCAAACCGGAATGGGCACCCGCACTTCCTCCTGAAGCCCGCCCACTTGGTTCAGGAGGGACGTCTCTCTATTTCATCCTTCTGGCTGCGATCGGTCTCTACTTCATCAGCTATTACTTCGTGTTCACGGAGTTCCGCTACGAGACGCGCGTGGTCTGGGCAGCACTTGCAGCGACAGTCATCCCATACGTGTTTGCCCTGGCCAATCGTCATTGGAACCTGGGTTATATGTCGAAGATGGCCGAGCAGGTTGTCATTGTCCTGATCCCGCCACTTGCGCTCATCTTCCTCGTCCTCGGCACGATCTTCCTCGGCATCGCAACGCCGACAGAAGGCGGCGCCATGGGTGCTGCCGGCGCACTGATCATGGCGCTGGCAAAACGCAGACTCAACCTGAAGACCCTGATGCAGGCGCTGGACTCGACCGCGAAGCTAGCGACCTTCGTCATGTTCATCCTGATTGGTGCCCGTGTCTTCGCGCTCACCTTCTATGGGATCTCGGGCGATATCTGGGTTGAAGAACTGATGCTGGCGTTGCCGGGCGGTGAGACAGGCTTCCTGATCGTCGTGACGATCATCGTCTTCATCCTCGGATGCTTCCTCGATTTCTTCGAAATCGCATTCGTTCTGGTGCCGTTGCTGGCACCCGTGGCAGACAAGCTCGGCATCGACCTTGTCTGGTTCGGCGTATTGTTGGGGATGAACCTGCAGGTCAGCTTCCTGACGCCACCCTTCGGCTTTGCCCTCTTCTATCTGCGCTCGGTTGCACCGACCAAGGCCTGGCACGACAAGACGACCGATCGCATGATCGAACCCATCACCACGCGGTCGATCTACACAGGGACGTTGCCGTTCATCCTGATCAACATCCTCATGCTGGGCATTCTGATCGCCTTCCCCGGTCTTGTGACCCACTACAAGGCCGCGCCCGTGCAGATGAACCAGACGGACATCAACAGCCAGATCAACGATGCAGGTGGTTCCGGCTTCGGTCTGCCAGGCATGAGCCTCGATGGAGCACCTTCGCTGGGTCTTCCGGGACCCGGTGATGGCATGCCTGCGATGCCGAATTTCGGGGCTCCGACAACGCAGCCGGCCACACCACCGGCAGGAGGCACATCGCTTCCGGCCCCAGGTGGCCTGCCAGGCCCTGGCGATGCCGGCGGCCTGCCGCGGTTCGACTGAAGGCGAAGGCCTCTCAAAAATGAGACCCGGCGGAGACGCCGGGTTTTTCTTTGGCCAAGCGCCGATAATCGATTCGAATGGATCACGACACAAACAAATAAGGCCCCGGGACTGGACGTCCCGAGGCCTCTTCGATCAGTCTGAAGCGAAAAGCTTAGAGCTTGCCGCCGCGCTGCTGCAGCATCATGAAGGTGTCGAAGCTGTACTCGGACAGCTGGAACCACAGATAGCCGTCGCCGCGATAGCCCATGTACGAGTCATGCAGCTTCTTGAACTGCGGGTTCTCGGCGCTGATCTCGCCATAAACCTTGGTCGCCGCGTCGAAGCAGGCTTCCAGAATTTCGCGGCTGTAGGGACGAAGCTGAGTGCCGTCTGCGACGAGCTGCTTCAGGGCAGCCGGGTTGAGGCTGTCGTAGCGCGCCATCATCACACCGTTGGCGAGCGCCGACGCACTCTTGACGATACCCTTGTAGTTGCTCGGCAGCTCGTTCCACTTGTCGAGATTGATCATGTTCATCAGCGTCACGCCACCTTCCCACCAGCCGGGATAGTAGCAATAGGGCGCGACCTTGTTGAAGCCGAGCTTGGCGTCGTCGTAAGGGCCGACGAATTCGGCACCATCGATCGTGCCGCGTTCGAGAGCAGCGTAGATGTCACCACCCGGGATGTTCTGCGGAACGACTCCGAGTTCGGAAATGATGCGACCACCGAAGCCGCCGATGCGGAACTTCAGGCCCTGCAAGTCGGCGACCGTGTTGATTTCCTTACGGAACCAGCCACCCATCTGCGCACCGGTATTACCAGCCGGGAACGAGATCATGTTGTTGGCGGCATAGAACTCATTGAGCAGGTCGAGACCACCGCCCTCGTAGAGCCAGCCATTGGTCATGCGCTGGTTCAGGCCGAACGGAACGCCCGTGCCGAATGCCCAGCTCGGATCCTTGCCAAAGAAGTAGTAGGACGCGGTATGCGCCATTTCGATGGTGCCATCACGAACGGCATCTGCACCTTCCAGCGCACCGACGATTTCGCCAGCCCCGAAGACCTGGATCTGGAAATTGCCGTCGGTTGCTTCGTTGACGGCTGCCGCAAACACTTCGGCAGCACCATAAATGGTGTCAAGCGCCTTGGGGAAGCCCGACGAGCAGCGCCAGGTGATCTTGGGGTTTTCCTGCGCGATGGCTGGTGCTGCCAGCACGGTGGACGCAGCAGCGCCCGCACCGGCGACGCCAGCCTTCTTGATAAATGAACGACGATCCATGAACTACCTCCCACTTGTTGCCCCACCGGCGGGCATCGTCGGCCCCTCCCGGCAGCGATGCGCGAGCTAACCATTTTGTCTAAAGGGATTCAAGCGCTTGGACTCTATTCTTTTGGATGAGAGCTTTCACTTGAGCGTGCCTGTAGAGGGCAGTCGCTATGTTAGCGCGAACATGTAAAACGAGGCAAGAAACTGCGCAACCGTAGCGCTCTACTGCGCAAGGCTACAATTTTTATGACCCGCTCCGCAAATGCTCAAGGCAACATCAGGAGCGCCAGATCTGCACCGGGTATATCCGTCACCTCGTAAGAAAAGTGCCGCCCTCGAACCAGTGTCAGCAAAGTGGCTCCACCAGGATCGCTTATCGTCACACTGCCATCTTCGTGCTGGGTCCAGGTGGTTGCACGCACCAGACCAGGCCAGACCTCTTCGCAATCGGGTGGAGCGAAAAAATCGCGACTGCGACTGGTGAGAGCCGCGCCGCGCTCCACCAGACAGACCGTCTTTCGTGTGAAGTTGGACACGGAAAACTGGGCCGGTGGCGAGACGGATCCCGCATGCAGCTTCGCGGCAAAGACCGACGGCGTATGGTCGGCAGGTGGAATTGTGCCGAGCACGATCGGATCGGTGGCCATTTGCGCGGAGCGCTGCGGCAGAGCCCAGATACTGAGTCCGACCACCGAGACACCTGCACACAGGAGAACTGTCGCCACGATGGCGAGAGAGGACTTCATCGGAGCATCCTTCCGCTCGAGACCCCATATGGCAAGAGGATGCACCGGCAAGCTTGCGGAAGGCTGACCGCCGAATCAGCTCCTTGGATACGGCGCTTCCGGAACCGGCGTGAGCGGCCGTCCCGTATCGAACCAGCTGACGATATTGTCGACGACAAGATCGGCCATGGCGTCACGCGTTGGCACCGAGGCCGATGCGACATGCGGCAGCAACGAGACATTCGGCAGGTCGATCAGGGCCTGGGGCACGCGAGGTTCGTCGGCAAAGACGTCGAGACCGGCAGCAGCGATCGTACCAGCCTGAAGGGCGGCGATCAGCGCGGGCTCATCGACCGTCGAACCGCGACCGACATTGATGAGCACGCCGTTCTGCCCCAGCGCGGAGAGGACTTCGGCGTTGATTGCACCATTGGTCTCCGGCGTCGACGGGACGATGGAGATCAGCACATCGACCGCCTCCGCGAGACCCGTCAGGGTGTCGTGATAGACAAAATCGACATCCGTGCGGGGTCGCCGCGTATGGTAGGCAAGTTCGACCTTGAACGGCAGGAGACGGTTGGCAATCTCCATGCCGATCCGGCCGAGACCGTGAAGGCCGATCTTGCGCCCCTTGAGCGAAAGCGGCGAGAGTGGAAATGCCCCCACTTTCTCCCAGCGTCCGTCACGCAGATAACGCTCGGCGAAATAAAACTGACGCATGGTATTGAGAAGCAGCGCGATCGCCGTATCGGCCACCTCATCGTTCAGCACGTCGGGCGTATTCGTGACGACCACCCCGGCAGCTGAGGCCGCCTTCACATCGACGCCGTCGTATCCGACCCCGAAGCTGCCGATCACCTCGAGCTTCGGCAAGCGCTCGATCAGCGAAGCAGGAAATCGGCCGGAGACCGCAGCGCCGCGCACTCGCTCCAGTTCACCCGCGTCCACATCGGCGGCAGTGGCATCGGAGATTTCCAAAAGATCGAACCGATGCGAAAGACGGGCACTGACGCGCGGATGAATGCGGCCTGGAATGAGCACGAGGGGGCGATCGGACATGGCTGTCTCCTTGCGGGGCGAGGATCATGGACGAGCGGCCTTGAAGCCGCCTCGGGGATCACCGACGGATCGGGCCGGTCGATTGGCGAATGCGCATCTCGGGCTTGATCAGGTGGATGCCGTCAGGCTCATGACTGCCGGCAAGCTTGTCGAGCAGCGCCCGCGCGGCAAGCCGCCCGACCTCCGCCTGACCGTTCCAGACGGTTGTCAGGGATGGCGTGGCGATCGAGGCTTCCTCGAGGTCGTCATAGCCGGTGACCGAGATGTCCTGGCCGGGGATGAGACCGGCACGGGCAATGCCGTTCATCAACCCGATGGCGACGAGATCGTTCCAGCAGACGGCCGCCGTCGGCTTCTGCGGAAGCGACAGAAAGTTCACCGCCGCCTCGAAACCGCCCTGCTTGGTGCGGGGGCCCGGGATGCGCAGGCCGGGATCGACTTCGATACCCGCCTTGCGCAGCGCGTTCACATAGCCCTGGTAGCGGTCACGCCCCGTCGATGTCTGGTCCGTGCCGCCGATCATGGCAATCGAGCGATGGCCAAGGCCAATCAGATGGTTGGTGGCCAGCGAAATGCCGTAGCTGTCGTCGCCGCGATAGATCGGCACATCGAGCCCATCCATCGAGCGGGCGATGAAGATCGCCGGCATGCTGTTATTCTCGGCGAGCAACACGTCTTCCGGCGGCGTGCCGATGGCCGGCGACATGATCACCCCGTCGCCGCCCAATTGCAGCAGCGTCTCGATGAACATGCGTTGCTTCTCGACGCTGTCGTAGTGGTTCGAAAGAATGAAGGTGTGTCGGCTGCGATCGAGTTCGGTCTCGATGGCTTTCAGGATTTCGCCGTAGAACGGGTTCATGATGTCATGCACGACGACACCGATGATCCCGGAGCGGGAGGTGCGAAGGCTCGCAGCACGGCGGTTGTAGATGTAACCGAGGGCGCGCGCCTGCTCCTTGATCTTCTCGCGGGTATCGGCCGCAACGAGCGGGCTGTCACGCAGGGCAAGCGAAATGGTCGCCGTAGAGAGACCAAGCGTCTCCGCAATGGTCGAAAGCTTTACCTTTTGTGCCACGTTTCCTCCCTCGCAGCAGGCCGGTGGGCGCTCGACCGCCCTTAAAAGATTTAATTAAACAATTTAATTGGCGATTTCAATCACCGTCATCGTCCGCATGATCAGCTGACCGCATGCCGCTCTGACCCGAGAGATTGCCCTCGATGGCCGCCAGCAGCTTGACCAGGATCTTCACTTCCTTGCCCGACAGGCCCTGGAGGGCATGAGCCTCGCAGGCAGCCGTCACCGCCGCGATCTGAGCCACGCTGCCGCGCCCCTCGTCGGTGAGATAGACCTTGGTCAGGCGTCCGTCTCGATCGTCGGTACGGCGCATGACGAAGCCCTGCGCCTCCATCCGCCCGATGGTGCGGGTCATGGTGGGCGCTTTGACACCGAGCTGATGGGCAAGCGAACCCGGCGTCTGGCCGTCCTCCTGCGCGAGAAGTTGCACAACGCCATCCTGGCCCGGATAGAGCCCGCTTTCGGCAAGCCCATGGGAAAGCCGGGTTCGCAAAGCACGTGCGACCTGGGTCATGGCACCACTGAGCACACCCGAAGCCGGCGGCTCCTTCTTCTTGCTCTTCTTCTTTTCACCGCGGTCCTTGTCGGCCTTGTCCTTTTTCGCCATGACTCTCCCCGGTCGACAAACGCTGCGGCCCTCACTGCAATCCGCCGCGACGGCTGCCATGCATAACGAAGATGATGAGGTTAGACCAGATGGCGAAGCCAGCCCTGTCGTTCGCGGACAACGATCCCCGGCTGAAAGCCGATGACCGGCGCAACTGGATTGCCGTCCTGCCGCTCGGCGCCCACGAGCAGCACGGCCCTCACCTGCCCTTCGAGACCGACACGATCATCGCTGAAGGCATCATGCGCCGCGTCGCCGAGGCCCTGCCGCCGCATCTGCCCGTCACCATCCTGCCGGCGGAGCCCGTCGGCTATTCGATCGAACACATGCATGTCGAAGGCAGCCGGACACTCACCTATGACGAGGCGATCATCCGCTGGCTCGGGATCGCCGAAGATCTGAACCGCCAGGGCATTCGCAAACTGGTGCTGATGAACGCCCATGGTGGCAATTCCCCGCTGCTGACGATTGTCGCAACCGAAGCACGGGTGCGCTTCAACATGCTGGTGGTCGCAACAAGCTGGACACGCTTCGGCCAGCCGGACGGCTGGATTGCACCCGAGGCGAAGGCCGTCGACATCCACGGCGGAGACATCGAGACATCGGTCATGCTGGCGCTCGCACCGGATCGGGTGGACATGACCAAAGCAGAGAGCTTCCCCTCCCAGCAATCCGACTTCGCCGCCCGCTTCCGCCATCTGCGCGCCTACGGCCCCCATGCCTTCGGCTGGAAGATGTCGGATCTCAACCCACAGGGCGTGGCCGGCAATGCGGCGGCAGCGACGGCAGAGAGGGGGGAACGATTGCTGGCCCATTCGGTTGCAGGCCTTCTCGATCTACTGGATGACGTGCACAGGTTCGATACTGCAACATTGACGTGAGCTTGCAGGGCCGACAGGGAAGGCGCATATTGGTCAAGAGAGAGCGTGAGGAAGAAGCATGCGTGTTTCCATGGAGCAGGCAGCCGCGCGGGTCGAAGAACTTGTAGAGCGAGCCGAACGCGGAGAGCCCGTTATCATCACCCGCGACGGGCAGGATGCTGTCGTCTTGCAACCGATCGAATCGACCGGCCGACGTCCTGCGCTAACTCTCGAGGAACGACGGGCCATTCTCGAAGAGATCATGGCCAAGGCCCCTCGCCCGGTTCCAGGTGAGCCGCTCGCTGACAGGAGTCACGACTTTCTGTACGATGAAAACGGTCTTCCGACGTGATCGCACTCGACACATCTGCACTGATTGCCATCATAAAGAATGAAGCGACTGCTAAGGCCTGTGCAGCAGTTCTGGAAACCCCAAACAGTCGCCTAGTGTTGTCAGCTGGCACGCTGCTCGAACTGAAAATCGTGGCTCTTCAAAAAAATTGTACGGATGAATTGTCGCGACTGATTGCATCCCTCAATGTCGAGATCATCGACCTGACGGCTTCCCGCGCGGAGCTCGCTGCCGCAGCCTACCAACGCTTCGGCAAAGGCATCCACCCGGCCTCGCTCAACTTCGGCGATTGCTTTTCCTATGCCACCGCCAAGGAGTTCGACTGCCCGCTTCTCTATGTCGGAGACGACTTCACACGCACCGATGTCCGCTCGGCGCTGGCCGCCGCCTGAGCCGTACGAAAGCCTTTGAACTGGCAAGACGGAACGCCTATATGGTGGTAACACCATTACAGCCGCATCGTCCGGCGCCCCCTGACACCAGAGGCTTTCATGACCGAAGCATCCGCGAAACCGACACCCGTCACCGTGCTCACCGGCTATCTCGGCGCCGGCAAGACGACGCTGCTCAATCGCATCCTCTCCGAAAACCACGGCAAGAAATACGCCGTCATCGTCAACGAATTCGGCGAAATCGGCATCGACAATGACCTGATCGTCGAGTCGGACGAAGAAATCTACGAGATGAACAATGGCTGCGTCTGCTGCACGGTGCGCGGCGACCTGATCCGCGTCGTCGAAGGCCTGATGCGCCGCCCCGGCCGCTTCGACGGCATCATCGTCGAGACGACAGGCCTTGCCGATCCGGTGCCGGTCGCCCAGACCTTCTTCATGGATGATGACGTCCGCTCCAAGACGGAGCTCGATGCCGTTGTCGCCCTGGTCGATGCAAAGCACCTGCCGCTGCGCCTGAAGGACAGCCGCGAAGCCGAAGACCAGATCGCCTTTGCTGATGTTGTCGTCATCAACAAGGCCGATCTCGTCACCCATGACGAGTTGCACCAGATCGAGCACATCGTGCGCGCGATCAATCCTTCCGCCCGCATCTATTCGACCACGCGTTCAGGCGTCGATCTCGCCAAGGTGCTCGATCAGGGCGCCTTCAATCTCGAGCGCGCACTGGAAAACGATCCGCATTTCCTCGACCATGACGACCCGGACCATGTCTGTGGCCCGGATTGCGGCCATGATCATCATCACCATGATCACGGGCATGACCACCACCATCATGACCATGGCCACGATCATCATGCGCATGATCATGGTCATGACCACGGGCATCACCAGCACGATCACGCCCCCTCCCCGATCCATGACGTGACCGTGGTCTCTGTCTCGCTGCGCGGCGGCGAGATGAACCCGGACCGCTTCTTCCCCTGGATCCAGAAGGTGACCCAGACGCAAGGCCCGAACATCCTGCGCCTGAAAGGCATCATCGCCTTCAAGGGCGACGAGGAGCGTTATGTCGTGCAGGGCGTGCACATGATCGTCGAGGGCGATCACCAGCGTCCATGGAAGGATGGCGAGAAGCGCGAGAGCCGCCTTGTCTTCATCGGCCGTGAACTCGACCGCGAAAAGCTGGAAGCCAGCTTCAAGGCCTGCGAAGCCGCCTCTGCCTGAACGGGGCTTTCACGCCCCGCCACCTGACCGTACCGTTCTGCCTGAAAGAAAGCCTGTCCGTATGCCCACTGTTGCACCGCTCGATATCGAAGGCCACGTTGTCTCGACCCATTTTCTCGGTGACATCCCGGTCTTCGCCGCTGCGAGCGGTGCCATTCACCGGCTGGATGGCGGCGAGAAGGTGACGGAGGCGAATGCCGGACTGCTGACCTGTGTCAAGGATCCGGCAAGCCAGACCCTGCTGACAGGTGGCGAAGACGGCCGCGTGCTGCGCATCGCTCATGACGGCACGGTTACCGAAATCGCCCATGTGCCACGCAAGTGGATTTCGGTCGTCGCACCCGGTCCCCAAGGCGCGGTCGCCTATGCCCACGGCAAGTCGACTTTCGTGCGGCTTGCCGATGGCACGACGAAGGAATTCACCGAAGAGCGTACTGTCGAGGCCGTCGATTTCGCCCCCAAGGGTCTGCGTATCGCGGTTGCCCGCTATAACGGCGTCACTTTGCACTGGGTCGGGACCGCAGGCGCGCCCGTCGATCTCGACTGGAAGGGCGCGCATACGGGCGTGACCTTCTCGCCCGATGGCCGCTTCGTCGTCACCATGATGCAGGAATCGGCGCTGCATGGCTGGAAGCTCGACGGCAAGGCCGCCGACACCCGCCATATGCGAATGACCGGCTATCCCGCCAAGGTCAAATCCCTTTCCTGGTCACCGAAGGGCAAGTGGCTCGCCTCGTCAGGCGCACCGGCTGCAATCGTCTGGCCATTCTCCGGCAAGGACGGCCCGATGGGCAAGGCTCCGCTCGAACTCGGCACCCGCGCCAACATTCTCGTTACCCAGGTCGCCTTCCACCCAATCGAAGAGGTTCTGGCGATCGGGTTCATCGACGGCATGATCCTTGCCGTGCGCATCGCCGATGGCAAGGAGGCGCTGTTGCGCCGTCCCGGCAAGGGTGCAGTGACCTCACTTGCCTGGAGCAGCACAGGCAAACTCCTCGCCTTCGCTTCCGAGGCGGGTGATTGTGGCGTCATCGACATCACCGGCTGATTGCCGAGGCAACACCTCAAAGCGCTTTAGTTGCGTGTATGCGTGGGAAAAATCACGCCTAGCGGTAAAGTTTGCGAAAATTCGCACTATACCGTTCACCATGCGCTTACCTTAACCATGCGGTAGCAATTGCCTCCCTATTTTCGGGGAGGACGAGCGAGAGACAACAAAGCCGCGTCTCGTCTGACTGCAACAATTCTCCGCAGCCCATCCCAATTTTATCTTCAACCACGGCATCCTGCCGAGGCGCAGACGCATGCGCCTGTCCGGCGGGCGGATTTGCAAACGGACGCAACATGTATCTCAACCTAAAAATCGTGGTGACGGCAGCGGGTCTTGCCCTTGCCGCCGGCATCGTCGCCGTCGCTGGCGTGGGTGCACAGACGCTGCAGACGCTCAAGGTCAACGGGCCGATCTATAAAGAGATCGTCGACGGCAAGGACTTGATCGCCGACATCCTTCCTCCGCCGCTATACCTGATTGAATCCTACGCGCTCGCCAACGAAGTCTTCATCCATCCCGACACTGCAGCGGTCAACGTGCCCCGCTTCGACGTGCTGAAGGCGCTCTACGACGAGCGACGCGAATACTGGAAGAACTCCACCCTGCCAGACGCACTGCGCGCAAAGCTCTACGACGAAGTCATCGCCAAGGGCGATCGCTACTGGAGCACGCTTCAAAATGACCTGAAGCCCGCTCTTTCGGCAGCCGATGGCAGCGCTGTCACGCCGATCCTGTCGAAACTCAAGGTCGAATTCCACGATCACGAGACCTCCGTAAACCAGCTCGTGACAATGGCGAGCGATTACCTTGTCAGTCGCGAATCCTATGCGGCCGCAGAAACGTCCAGCCGTGAGCTTCTCCTGCTGACGCTCGGCCTGCTGCTCATCACGACTGCGCTCGGCAGCGTCTACTTCATCCACCGCCGCGCGCTGAAGCCGCTTGGAGAAATCACCGATTTCATGACCAATATGGCAGGCGGCGATTTCACCGCCACCGTTCCCCATGCACACAGAAAGGACGAAATCGGCCATATCGCGGCAGCCGTCGAGGTCTTCCGTCAGGCTGGCCTCGAAAATCAGCGCCTGCAATCCGAAACCGAAACCGCCCGCGCCGAGGTGGACCGCGAGCGGGCTCTGCGCGACAAGGACCGGATGATCGAGGCCGAGGCCCTGCGCTTTGTCATCGAGGCCTTGGGCGCAGGCCTTCATCGCCTTGCCGAATGCAACATTCGCCTGACGTTGGACGATGCCTTCGATCCGCGCTTCGAGCCACTCCGCCACGACTTCAATCACTCCATCGCAACCTTCCAGACGACCTTGGAAAAGGTCATGGAGGAGACCCGCCGCCTGCTGGAGAACAGCCAGGAAATGCGAGAGGCCTCGGCCAACCTTGCAAACCGGACCGAGCAGCAAGCGGCAGCCCTCGAAGAGACATCCACTGCCCTTGAACAGGTAACCGCCACCGTGCGTCTCTCCGCCCAGCGCACCAGCGATACGCGTGAACTGGTAAGAGAGGCGAAAAACTGTGCCATGGCCTCAGGAGGTGTTGTTCGCTCCGCCGTGTCTGCCATGGAGCGGATCGAAACCGCCTCTGCCGAGATCGGCCAGATCATCGGCGTCATCGACGAAATCGCCTTCCAGACAAACCTTTTGGCGCTGAACGCCGGTGTGGAGGCGGCGCGCGCAGGCGAAGCCGGCAAGGGCTTCGCGGTCGTCGCCCAGGAGGTACGGGAACTGGCGCAACGCTCCGCAAACGCTGCACGCGACATCAAGGGGCTGATCCAGAAGTCGAGCGTCGAAGTGTCTTCCGGTGTCCAGCTGGTAGGCGAAACCGGCCACGTACTCGATCAGATCGGCGATTTCGTCAGCCGTATCGACAGCAATGTCGATGCGATCGCAACCGCTGCCCGGGAACAGGCAACCGGTCTTCAGGAAATCGGTCAAGCCATCAACAGCATCGACCAGATGACGCAGCAGAACGCCGCCATGGTCGAGGAAACCACTGCCATCGGTCATACGCTGGCAGACGGCGCGGTCTTGCTGACGACCCTCGTCAATCGTTTTGAACTCAATCGCCGCACCGAAATCAGGGACGCAAACGCCAGGACACTCGAACATCGGGCCGCTTGAGCCGGCGAGGTCTAGCCCCAACAAAAAACGCCCGGCCGTCCCAAGGAACGGCCGGGCGCTTTATCAATGGATCGATCAGATCAGAACTTGACTGCGAGACCGACGTTGACCGTGTGCTGGTTGAAGTCGACGTTACGACCGCCAACGTTGCCATCGCCGAAATCGTTGTAACGATATTCAACGCGAGTGAACATGCGGTCAGTCAGGGCGTAGTCAACGCCACCACCGACGGTCCAGCCGTGGAGCGTGTCGTCGCCGCCGGGGCCTTCAAGGTTGGTGCCGGTGTAACCACCCGCCGCGAACAGAAGCGCGCGATCCATAGCGTAGCCGATACGGGCGCGGGTCGACCAGTTCAGGCCGGTTTCGAAGTCACCGACGCCAGCGACAGTTTCCTCGTTCCAGTCGTAGTTCAGGTCGCCTTCGAGACCGACAACGAGCTGGTTGCCGAGATCCCAGTTGTAGCCAACGAAGCCGCCGAAGCGCGCGCCGTCGAAATCAGCGTTGCCGGCACCGGCAACGTCCGCGTCACCCCAACCGTAGCCGGTGAGGATACCTGCATAGCCACCTGCCCAGGAAAACTGCGGCGCGGTTTCGATGGCAGCCATCGGCGGTTCGGCCGGAGCTTCGTAGATGGCGTCAGCCGCGAAAGCGGAGGTCGAAATCGCCAGAGCGGCGGCAGATCCGAGAAGGATGCTCTTCATCATGTTTTTAACTCCTGTGTTACAAGGTCGCTTATAACGCCATCTCTGGTTAATGTATGTGATGATTATACAACATAACCACCTAAACCTATCCGGCGTATTTGTTCCCGCCCGTGCGAAATTTTTCGCGCCGGACCCCGCAGCAAGAAGCGATGAACGAGAAGATAGTTCCCGCTCATGGCGGAAAAAAGGACGGCTCTTGTCAGGACTGTGTGAGGAGTGCGTGCGTTTTGCCACACCAAATTCCGCAGGAGTCGCCACCGGATCTGCCCCAGACACTAGGGCTCCCATCCCGGACTACATTTGCGGATGACATGCGAGATCGTTTTGGGGTGTTGAGGGCGAGCTCTCTGGCCCGCCCCTTTTCAAGGATGCCGCATCCGGACCGGATGCGGTTTCCGTTCAGAACCTGTAGGTGATACCCGCGCCGATCAGCCACGGATCGAGCTTGGCCTTGCCGGAGTAATTGGTACCGCCGATGGTCGCGTCGAAGTCGGCCTTCAGGAACAGCTTCTTGACATCGAAGTTGACGCCCCAATGTTCGTTGATCATGTAGTCGGCCCCGACCTGCAGCGCCGTGCCGAAGGTGTTCTTGACGTCGAGCGCGGTCGCTGCATCGCCCTTCTGGCTGTAGAACATGGTGTAGTTGACGCCGGCACCGACATAGGGCTTGAACGCGCCGAAATCGGTAAAGTGGTACTGCAGCGTCAGTGTCGGCGGCAGAAGCCAGCTCTTGCCGACCTTGCCGACAGCAGCCAGGCTCCCCTCCGCGTAGATGTTCGAATAGGTCGTGCCGAGGATCAGTTCGGCGGCAAAATTGTCGGTCAGATAATAGGTGATGTCGAGTTCGGGGATCACGCTGTCACTGTAGGATAAATCCGAACCGCCAACGCCGTTCACCGAACCCGAATCATTGGTGATGACTCCGAGACCGCGCACGCGGACCTGCCAGGGGCTTGGCGCGGCCAACGCCTCGGTCGCCGCTTCCGGTGCCGGCTCCATAAGCGGCGCTATGTCCGCCGCGAAGACTGCCGGGGCAAGCAGCAACAGTGTGGCGGTCGTGGCAAGAGCGCGGGTCGAGGCAGTCCGGACGGTGGTCATCATTCTCTCCTTGAAACAACTGGTGGCGTGGAGCCGACGCCAGCTAGCAGCCCGGAAGAGACGAGCATCTTGCGCCAGATCAATAGGTTAGATCTTGATTATATAAAACAACCATCGCCGCAGTGACTGTGACCGGTGCGACACAACCAGAGTTGACGATTGAAAAACCCACCTGAGACCCTGCCCGAACAGAGCGCAAAGCAAAGGGCCCGGCGCGACGAATCGCGGCCGGGCCCTTCAGCAAGCATCTGGGCGCCTTCAATCAGGCTGCGCGGCGCGAGACCATCGGCTGTGACAGCTTGCGACCGGACGCGACCACCATGCCGGCAGCTCCTTCGAGCCAGCCGGGCACGAGTTCCAGCGCCAGGAAGCGGTCACGCGCAAACGGACCCGGCATCACCAGATGCTGCGTCTTGTCGGCGAAGAAGCCGAAACGCTCGTAGTAAGGCGCGTCACCCACGAGAAGCACGGCGCCATGGCCGCGCTTGCGGGCCTCAAGAAGCGCAGCCCGCATCAGTGCCGCTCCAATCCCCTTGCCCTCATGGGCGCAGTCGACGGCAAGCGGACCGAGCAGCAGCGCGTCGATTGCCTGGCCTTCACGGCTGACGCCGGCCTCGATACTCCAAAGACGCACGGTTCCGATGACGTGGCCAGCCCGATCGCGGGCGACGAGTGCCAGCCCTTCGGCTGGAATGCGACCACTGCGAATCTTCTCCGACGACTTCTTGCGGCGGTCGCGGCCCATGGTGCGGTCAAGCAGCGCTTCGCGCGCGACCACGTCGGCCGGCGTTTCATGATCGATGACAAATGCAGGCGCCGGCGCAAAAAGCGCGCGCATGCTTTCCAGAACAGCGGCCATTCTGGCCTCCCATCCCAAGCGATGACGATAATTGTGAGGGTCCGCGCCGGTTGGCCGGCGCGGGAGACGTCAGATGACGTAAGACTTCAGCGGGTCGAAGCCGTTGAACGCCACCGCCGAGTAGGTGGTGGTGTAGGCGCCGGTACCCTCGATCAGAACCTCATCGCCGATCGAAAGCGAGATCGGCAGCGGATACATGTTCTTCTCATAGAGCACATCGGCGGAATCGCAGGTCGGACCGGCGAGAACGCATGGCGCCATGTCGTCGGCGTCACGGACGGTGCGGATCGGGTAACGGATCGCTTCGTCCATGGTTTCGGCGAGACCGCCGAACTTGCCGATGTCGAGGAACACCCAGCGATGCTCGTCATTGTCAGACTTCTTCGAGATCAGAACGACTTCCGCCTTGATCACGCCAGCATTGCCGACCATGCCGCGGCCCGGCTCGATGATGGTCTGCGGGATGTTGTTGCCGAAGTGCTTCTTCAGCGACGCGTTGATCGCCTGACCATAAGCTTCTGCCGACGGGATGTCGCGCAGGTACTTGGTCGGGAAACCACCACCCATGTTGACCATCTTCAAGACGATGCCCTGCTTGGCGAGCGAGTTGAACACGCGCTTCGCATCGGCAAGGGCGCCGTCCCAGGCATCGACCTTGGTCATCTGCGAACCGACATGGAACGAGACGCCAAAGGACTCGAGGCCGAGCTGGTGTGCATAGACAAGCACGTCGACGGCCATCTGCGGCACGCAGCCGAACTTGCGGGAAAGCGGCCATTCGGCGCCTTCGCCATCCGTGAGGACGCGGCAGAACACACGGGCGCCAGGAGCGGCACGCGCGATCTTCTCGACTTCCTCATGGCTGTCGACGGCATAGAGGTTGACGCCGAGTGCGAAGGCACGCGCAATGTCGCGCTCCTTCTTGATGGTGTTGCCAAACGAGATGCGCGAAGCATCTGCACCGGCATCGAGCGCCATCTGGATCTCGGCAACGGAAGCGCAGTCGAAGTTCGAGCCCAGCGAGGCCAGGAGCTGGAGGATCTCCGGCGCCGGGTTCGCCTTGACTGCGTAGTAGATGGCGCTGTCCGGCAGGGCATGACGGAAGGCACCGAAATTGTCGCGCACGACGTCGAGGTCGACCACGAGGCAGGGACCTTCGGGACGTCGGGTGTTGATGAAGTCGAGGATGCGAGCAGTGGTCATCGGTCTAACCCTTCCAAAATTCCAAGGATGTCCGAAGCTGCCAAGCTTCGGGTGGACAAAGGACGGCGAGACATCGCTCGAAACCAGTCGGTGGAGACACCGGTACCGTACGAACGCTCGACGCGCGAAACTATGGATAGACGCACTCTGGAACGAGCACATTAATCCGCTTTGTCTGCCATGGATTGGAGGGAGACCCTACCGCACTTCCGGCAATGATGGTGTGCCTCTGAAGTAACTCCAGCTGATGGAAAGCCGGAAGAGACTAGAAAGGCCCGCACCGTCGTTGCTTCGTATGTCCTCGCATTTTCCGGTTGGCCGGAATAGCGACTGGAGGGGTTAGTTCCAGGTACCTTACCGATAACCTCACCTTAGGGATAAATCCCAGTTCGAGGGTCGGCGGACACACACGGGCACGTGCGACTTTGGGCTGAGCAGGAGATAAGAAATGTCCTCGTCATAATCAAGAGATTTTTTGAGGCCGCACGGAAGTTTTTTCGCGGTTTCTGCGGCAGCTATTGAACGAAGCGTGCGCTTTGTTCACAATCCGGCAACTTTGCGAGGGGAATGGGACGAGAATGGACACGCTGACGCGCATCAGAGCCTTCATCGACGTGGTGGAAGCAGAGGGTTTTTCCGCTGCCGCCCGCAAGACGGGCCGCTCAAAGGCACTTTTGTCCAAGTATGTCCGGGAGTTGGAGGATGAACTCGGCGCCCTCCTGCTCAATCGCACCACCCGGCAGTTCTCGCTGACCGAAGCCGGCCACACCTATTTTCGCACCGCCGCAGACATACTGAAGGAGATCGACAACCTTGCAGACCTGGTGCGCGAGAACAATGCCGACCTCAAGGGCAAGCTCAAGGTAACCGTTCCCCGCACCTTCATCGATGCCGATGTCGGGCAGTCGCTGATCGATTTCGCCAGGGAGAACCCGCAGCTCTCGCTCGAAATCGTCGCGGAAGACCGATTCGTCGACCTGATCGAGGAGGGCTTCGACCTCGGCATCCGAATCACCAAGCTTGACGATTCCGGCATGATCGCCCGCAAGCTCTCCGACTTCCGCGTCTATGCCTGCGCGACACCCGCCTTCATCGCGGAAAACGGCCCGCTGGTGCATCCGAGCGAGTTGTCACGCATCCCCTTCCTGATCGATACCAATTCACGCTCCCACAACAGCCTGCGCTTCATGGAGGCGGATGGCGACATGATCTCGGTCAACGTTTCGGGCCCCATCGAGGTCAACAGCCCGCTGGCGACCCTGCGTGCCGCACGAGCCGGCATGGGCGTCGCCATGATCCCCGACTTCATTGCCCGCCCCTATCTGGCGTCGGGCGAATTGGTCTCGCTCTTCGACGACTTCATCGCCAAGGACCGCGGCATCTACGCCGTCTATCCGCACCGCCGTTACCTGCCGGCCAAGGTCCGCGCCTTCGTCGACTACCTTCACGCATGGTTCAAGCGCTACTCCTGAGCCGTGAGCGCCACATCGGGTCCCACTTTTGTCCCATTCATCGGACAGGGAGAGACCTCAAGCGGGAAATCGGGAAGGGTTTTGGGAGCATGCTGAAGAGGCTCGGTTACTGGGCGGCCGCAACGGTCACAGCCTTTGCCACACCGGCACTTTCCCATCCGCATATCTTCGCCGAGGCCCGTCTCGAGATCGTCGCGGCCGACGACGGCACGCTGAAGGAACTGCGCAATGTCTGGCGCTTCGACGACATCTTCTCCTCAAGCGTTCTCATGGACTTCGACAAGAACAGCGACCTGAAGCTCGACCACAGCGAGTTGAACGAAATCGCCAATACGATCCGCGATTCGCTGGGCGATTACAGCTATTTCACCTTCATCACCAAGGATGGCGCCACCTCCGAAATCGCGAAACCCGAGGTCTTCAACGTCGACTTCAAGGACAATCAGCTCCTGGTCTTCTTCGTCGCAAAGCCAAAGACGCCGGTCGTGATCGGCGGGCGGATGAATTTCGGCGTCTACGATCCGACGCTCTACACGGCGATCGACTTCGCCAAGGACGAGGACATGGTGGTCGAGGGCAAGGCCTTCGCGGCCTGCACCCACAAGGTCGTCCGCCCCGATCCGGACGAGGTCATCGCCCAGAACCAGCTCAACCTCACCGAGGCTTTCTTCAGCGATCCGACCGGCAATGACATGGGCAAGCTGTTTGCCACCCGGATGGAGGTCACATGCTGACGACGGCCGGCCGCTTGCGCATTTCGGGTCTCATTGCCGCGACACTGGCGCTTGTGCTTCTCGCAGGCCTCGCCCATGCCGCCTCCCCGCTTGGCATCGGCACGGCCGAACCCAGCTACCAGCCCTCGGGCGGCCCCTTCGCCGAATTGCTGGTCTGGATCAACGCCCACCAGCAGACCTTCTACCGATCGCTCACCGAAGCGCTGAAGGCCATGCGCGAGGATCCCGCAAGTCTCGTCACGCTGGTCGGCCTCTCTTTCTTGTACGGGATTTTCCACGCCGCCGGCCCCGGCCATGGCAAAGCGGTCATCTCGTCCTATCTGCTCGCCAATGAAATCGAGCTGCGCCGCGGCATATTGATCTCCTTCGTCTCGGCATTCCTGCAGGGCCTCGTCGCGATCGCGGTCGTCGGCACTGCCTATGTTGTGCTGCGCGGCACCGCGATCAGCATGACGGATGCGACGCGAACGCTGGAGATTGCGAGCTACGCGATGATCGTCGCCTTCGGCCTGTGGCTATTGGTGCGCAAGCTGAAGGCATCCTTTGCCCAGACAAGTCGGGCGGCCGCAACCACGGGCAGCCTGTTCGAGAGTGCCGACACGTCATCCGGCGGCAGCGTCACGGCCTCGCTGTTTGCCGGTCCGACCGAGACCACCTCGACTGGCGAGACGACCGGCTCACGCTTCCGCGCCCTGGCGGTCGCCCATGATCACGATGCGCTGGCTCCAGGGTCTGTCTGCCACGAATGCGGCATCGCCCACCTGCCCGATCCGAGCCTCGTCGGCGGCAGCGCTTTCAGCCTGCGGGACGCCTGGTCGGCCGTCATCGCGGTCGGCATGCGTCCCTGCTCCGGCGCACTTCTGGTGATGACCTTCTCGCTGCTGAACGGCTTACTGCTCGGCGGCGTGCTGTCGGTTTTCGCCATGGCACTCGGCACCGCGATCACCGTTTCGATTCTCGCCAGCCTTGCGGTCGGCGCCAAGGGCATTGCGCTGAAACTCTCCGGTCCTGGATCGCGCCGCGCAGGCGTCGTCGCAAGCTCGATCGAAGTCGGCGCAGCACTGCTCGTTATCCTGCTCGGCGCCCTTCTTCTCGCAGCCAGCCTGAACGGCTGAGAGAATCAGCTCTGGTCCCCGTCCCGGCTGCGCTGATAGCGTGAGCGAAGCCACAGGATCAGAAACATCGCCATCAGGGCGACGCCACCCACGAAGGCACCGAGTTCGGGCGAGTAGCGCCCGAGCCAGAGCACAACGGTCGGAACGATCAGCATCAGGCCGAAGATCACGGCAACAACGACAGCAGCCTGCGCCGCCGGCGAGCGCGTCGTGCTCGACGTTTCCTCGGACCGCGCGACCTTCTTCGGTTCCGGCAATTTGCTGAAGGCGTAGACCACGACCCCGATCGCCACGCAGATGCCGACCGACCAGGCGACCGTCGCGCTCTGGAAGCTCGCATAGGCAAGTGCGGCAACGGTGATTGCCGTGCCGACATAAAGGATGATGCTGAAGATGTTCGGCTTCACGATTTGCTTTCCTATCAGGTCTCTGAGGCCGCGAGCTCGGCCCGCAGATACTCCAGCCGACGCCGTTGGCGGCCGGCCTCGTCGAAATTTTCAGGCGAAAGCCAGGCCTCGAAGGCGGCTCGGATCAATGGCCACTCACTGTCGATCATCGAGAACCAGGCGGTGTCGCGATTTCGGCCTTTCGACAGCATGTGCTGGCGGAACACGCCTTCGAAGCTGAAGCCGTAGCGCTTCGCCGTCACCTTGCTCGGCTCGTTCTCGTTGTGGCACTTCCATTCGTAGCGGCGATAGCCGAGATCGTCGAAGACGTGCCGGGCCAGAAGATAATGCGCCTCGGTCGAAAGCGGCGAACGGCTCATGGCAGGACCATGCGCCACACCGCCGATTTCCACGACGCCATTGGCCGGATCGGGTCTCATGTAGTTTGCCATGCCGACGATCTTGCCCGTCGCCTTATCTCGGAAGACCTCCGTGACCCAGCCACTTTTCTGGACGGCCGCCAGCCAGGCCTCGAAATCCTCGATGCCGTTGAAATCGGGCTGAGTGAAGTAGGTGAGCAGCGCATTGATCGCAATCCCGCCGAGACCGCTCCAGAGCGGTTCGAGATGCGCGGCTCGATCATAGGGCTCGACCACGACGAAACGCCCCTCCAGCCTGACAGGCTGGGGTGACGGACATCCCTTGAAGGTCGACAGGTCACGCATGAAAACGCCTCGGGCGAAATAATGGCCCGAGGCTTAGGGCACACAGCCGACAAAGGCAACCATCCGGGCAGTCGCGAGCCCGGACCGGATGCCGCAGCAAACCGTCAGAGGCTGATCTTCGCGGAGGCAACGGTCGCCTCGATATGATCGACCAGCGCATCCGGGAGACCCAAGCGCCCAGCCAGCATGTCGAGGTAACCGCGCTCCGTGCGGGTATCAGGCTCGATGGTCAAACGCGAAGCGGTGTAGATCTCCACCCTCTGCTCCTCGGTCTTGGCCGAAGCAACGAGTGCATCGAGATCGATCGGCTTGGCAAGCTCGGCCTCAATGAAGGCTTCCGCTTCTGCACCGAGGCCGGAGAGATGGATCTTGTCCATGATCCGCGAGCGCTCGCTGGCATCGATATGGCCATCGGCCTTTGCAGCGGCGATCATTGCCCGCACAAGCGACAGGGCAAAATCATTCGAGATGGCCTCGGGCTCGGTGCTGAAGGGCGCATCCTTCGGCGGCGGCAGGAGCTCCGGCAGCGCCTGCGTCGGCTCGGCCGGCTGTCCGGACTTGTAGTTTCTGTAGGCCTGGTAGCCGAGACCGGCAATCACGGCGAGGCCACCGAGCTTGAGTGCGTTGCCGCCGAGCGAACGACCGGTCTTCGTGCCCAGCAGCACGGCAGCAAGCGCGCCGCTCTTCCAGGGGTTGGCCTTCGCCATACCGAGGATATCGTTCCCCTTCTGGCCGATCGAGCCGGATGCTCCCGGCATCTGCGATCCGAGGAATTGATCCAGCAGCTTCTTGGCGTCAAACATCGCGGTCTCCTTGTTAAAACGGTCGCCCCCTAGATAGGAAGCGACCGTGACATTACAAAGAGCCTGCTGGACACGCTGACGAAGATATCAGCCCCTGAGTGCCGATGCTTCGCTCGCAAGCTTGGTTATGCCGGCCCAGTCGCCGGCCGAAACCAGTTCCTTCGGCGCAACCCAGGAGCCGCCGACACAGACGACGTTCGGCAGCGAAAGGTAGTCCATGGCGTTCTTCAGCGAAATCCCGCCGGTCGGGCAGAACAGCGTTCCGGCGAGCGGCGAGGACAGGGCCTTGAGATAGGCGGCACCGCCAGCCTGCTCGGCGGGGAAGAACTTCAGGACCTTGTAGCCCTCTTCGCGCAGCGCCATCACTTCCGAAGCGGTGGCCGCACCCGGCAGAAGCGGAATGTCGGAGCTCCGCGCCACGTCGAGCAGTTCCTGCGTCGTGCCGGGGCTGACGATGAACTGCGAGCCAGCATCGACGGCTGCGGCATAATGGGCGGCGTTGAGGATGGTGCCTGCACCGACGACGGCGCCTTCGACTTCCTGAGCCACGAGCCGGACGGCTTCAAGTGCAGCATCGGTCCTCAGCGTGATTTCGATCGCCTTCAACCCGCCTGCGACAAGAGCACGCGCCAACGGCACCGCCGTCTTGGCATCCTCAACGATCAAAACCGGCACGACCGGCTGAAGCTTCAAGGTGGAGAGGAGCTTTTCGGTTTTGTCGCCCATGGCAGAACCCTCTTTTTAAAACGATTAGATCGGGTTTTCACTAACCCGCGCCGACCGGATTGTCGAGACCGACAGCTAGCACGGAATCTTTCCAGTTTCCTAACACGGCCGCCTCCGCTATGGTCCACCGGCGTAATTGTTTTCGGAGCGTGAGCGTATGGCGAAGGAAATCGAACGCAAGTTTCTTGTGCGGGACGATGCCTGGAAGGGCGGCGTAACGTCCGAGACCCAGATCAGGCAGGCCTATATCTGCGCCGAAAGCGACCGCTCGGTCCGCATCCGCACCAAGAACGATGCGACCGCCCAGGTCACGATCAAATTCGGCAGCAACCTCCGGGTCCGCGACGAATTCGAATACCCCATCCCCATAGACGACGCCCGCGAAATGATCGGCATTGCCGATGGCCATGTGATCGACAAGACACGCTACACGGTCGATTTTGCCGGCTTCACCTGGGAAGTCGACGTCTTCGCCGGCAATCACCGCGGCCTCGTCATTGCCGAAGTCGAGATGCAGTCGGAGACCGATGATCCCAAGCTGCCCGCATGGCTTGGCCGTGAGGTGACGGGAGACAAGCGGTATTCCAACCAGTCCCTCGCGACCCAGCGAAGCCGCCCGGGGCTGGTGCATGCCCTATAGGATCAGCCCGGACGCCGGACTGGAGACAGAAGTCAGGCGGATCGCCCGCGAACAGCTGGAGAGCGCCATCGCGGCTCTGGAGACCAGACCCGACGGTTTGCACGAGGCGATCCATGAGGCCCGCAAGAAGTTCAAAAGGGTCCGAAACCTCTACCGTCTCGTCGCCTCCGCCGACAGGACATTCCGGCGCCAGGAGAATGCCCGCATTAGCGACACCGCCCGCGGCCTCTCTCTTGTGCGTGACGCGACAGCCCTGATCGAAACCGTCGACCACCTTTCCGAGCACACCCTGACCGATGACGAAGCCGAGACGCTGGATGCGGCTCGCACCGTCCTTGTCCTGAGGCGCGACGACATTGCCTCTTCCGAGACGGATCTCGAGGACAAGGTTCGGCACGCGATCGATCAGTGCCACGCAGCTCATGCAGCGCTCGATGCACTCGAACTTCCCTCGAGACCGGGACACGCGGCGCGCCTTCTGGCCAGAGGCTGGCGCAAGGGTTTGCAGCGTGCGGCGGAGGCACTGGAGTTTTGCGAAGGACAAGGCCATGGCGAGGCCTATCACGACCTGCGCAAGGCGGCCCAGGCCTATTGGATGAACCTCTCGCTGATGCGGGAACTCTGGCCGAGTGCCTTTGCCGCCAAACGGCGGGACGCCAAGAGACTGGTTGACCTGCTTGGCCATGAACACGATTTGACGGTGTTGACGGCCCTGCTCGACCATGAGCCCGAGATCTTCGGTAATGGTGAAGGCCAGTCCTTCCTGCTGGCGATCATCATCCGCCGCCAGCAAGACCTGCGCCGCGAAGCTGTGGCACTTGCCGGTCAGGTCTTCGCCGACCCCGCCAAAGACGAGGCCGGTGTCATCGAGACCCTCTGGCTCCGGGCAACGGCCTAGGCGCTGCCGATGCGCACCTGACGATCACAGGTCTTCTCGATCAGGGCTGCGTCGTGGCTGACAAGCAGAACCGCGCAGTTCCGCTCTCGCGCCAGTTCCGTCAAGAGATCGATGGTCTCCTGCTGGGTGATCAGATCGAGACGCGAAGTCGGCTCATCGGCAAACAGGAAGACAGGGTCGAGCAGCAGCACGCGCAGAAGAGCGAAACGCTGCAGCTCGCCACCGGAGACCTCCGTCGGGAGGCGCGTCAGAAGCACCTGGGAGAGGCGCAGCCGTTCCATCAGAGGCTGGACGCGCGCCCCATCGAGCCGATGCAGCCGCACCAGATCGGCGATCGCCTCGCCGAGCGTGATCTTCTGCGGAAAGGCAGAGGGCGGATCCTGATAGAGCTTCTGGTAGCGAACGGCAGATGCCTGCGGCAGGCGGGTGACCTCGCCGGCATCGGGTGTCAACAGCCCAAGCAGAACGTCTCCGAGGGAGCTCTTGCCCGATCCGCTCGGCCCCGTGATCCCGACGATCTCGCCGGGACGAAGCGCGATTTCCTGTCCGTCAAACAGCAGCTTGCCGCCACGCGCCTTCTTCAGGCCGGAAGCAATCAGGATCGGGTCGGCATCGTCACAAACTGCCGAAGCACGTTGCGCCCAGTTCTCCGGTTCGGCGGCGATCAGCCGCTGCGTATAGCAGTGCGAGGGCGATGCCAGCACGTCCGCCGCCTCGCCCACTTCGATGATCTTGCCCTCCAGCATGACGGCGAGATCGCCGCCCATCTGCCGGGCGAGCGCGAGGTCATGGGTGATGGTGAGCACCGTGCCCCCCGCTTGCACCTCCTGCATCAGAAGCGCGATCACCTCGTCCCGGCGGGCAACATCGAGCCCCTTGGTCGGCTCGTCAGCGATGATGATCCGGGCGCCACCGGCGCGCGCGGCGGCAAAGGCGACGCGCTGCGCCATGCCGCCTGAAAGCTGTCCGGGAAGCTTCGCCTCGGCATCGAGCACGCCCAGCGCTTCGAGATCGGTGCGAGCAGCGGAGATGGACTCGTCTTCCCCGAGACGACCGAGATAGCGATGCCCCTCGGCCACCTGGTCGAGCGCCAACATGGTCGGATCAAGCGCCAGCCAGGGCTCCTGCGGCAGCACGCCGACCTTGCGGCCCCAGAGCGGCCGGAACCGTTTCGGCTCGGCCAGCGACAGGACCTGCCCGTCGATGGTCACAGAACCAGTGGCTACCAGCCCCTCCGGCAAAATCCCGATGATCGCCTGGGCGAGCAGGCTCTTGCCCGAGCCGGTTTCGCCGAGGATGGTGAAGGGCCGTCCGGCCTTGAGGGAAAATGAGACCGGGGCAACGATCTCGCCGGTCACGGCAGAGACGGCCGCGGCTTCGACCGACAGAAGAATGGTCATGGCTTGTCCTTTCCGCCGATCAGCTGCAGGGCGAGCACCATCAGGAAGATCACGGCAATCGGCTGCAACAGCGCATGTGGCACTTCCTGATAGTAGGGAAGCAGTTCGATCATCATCGATCCGAGCTCCGGGGTCGGCGGACGGACGCCGACGCTGACGAAGCCGAGCGCCGCGATCGCCATGATCGCAGAGGCAGCACCATAGGCGGCCACCGTCAAAATCATCGGCGCAAGCTCCGGCCAGAGATGCCGGCGCAGGATATAGGCGGGACCGAAGCCGAGCAGACGCGAGGCCTCCACCGCTGGTGACAGCAAGAGCGGTCGCGCCATGGCCCGCGTCAGGCGGAAGTATTCGACCCACAGGACCAGCGAGATGCCGACATAAAGCATCGCCGGATTATCAGGCACGATCGCCGTCAGCATCAGCACCAGAAGCAGCCCCGGAAGTGCGAGGAACGCCTCCGACACCGCTCCCACGGCGCTATCGGCAAAACCGCCGCGCCAGGCGGCGAGCACGCCGAGCAACACGCCGGGGATCATCGCGGTGAACACCGACAGAAGCGCCAGTCCGAGCGACAGGCGCAAGGCACCCGCAAGCCGCGCCTGCATGGAGCGGCCGAGATGGTCGTAGCCGAACCAGTCAACAGTGCTCGGCCCCTGCAGGCTAAAGCGCAGCGTCTGTTTCAGCGGATCGGCGCCACCGATCAGAAGCGGCAGAAAGGCGAAAGCCAGCAATCCGCCAAGGATCGCCACACCGGCGAGCCGGCGCAGCGGCCAGCGCGCCGGGCGCGGCGCCACATAATCAAACGTGGTCATGCGCTGCGCCTCCGGGGATCGATGCCATGGCAAAAGAGATCGACAAGCGCATTGAGCGCGACGAACATCAATCCCATGACCAGTGCCGTGCCCTGGATCATCGGCACATCACGGCCGAAGATCGCATGCACCAGCGCATGGCCGATGCCCGGCCAGGCAAACAGCGTCTCAACAACGACGACCCCCTCGACGAGGTAGACGAACTGCACACCGAGATAGGTGACGATGGGGACGGCAACATTGCGCAATCCATGCCGCGAAAACACCTGCCACTCGGAGAGCCCCTTCGTGCGGCCGAAGCTGTAGTAAGGCGAGCGCGAAACCGCGACCATGGCATCCCGCGCCACGCGGTTGGAGACGGCCGCAAGACCGAGCGCCAGCGTCAGTGCCGGGAGGACAAGATGCGCACCATGGGTGTGGCCTGCCACGGGCAGCAGATTGAAGGTGATCCCGAAGATGATGATCAGGACCAGGCCGACAACGAACTGCGGCAGGGCACGCAGCCCCGTCGACACCAGCATCAGTGTGCGGTCGAGCACCCCGCCGGGCCTGAGACCCGCGAGAATGCCAAGCGGCGGCCCGATGAACAGCGACAAGACGATCGCGGCCAGCGCCAGCTCGAGCGTATGACCGAGCTGCACCCCGATTTCCTCAATGACCGGCTTGCCGCTGATCAGCGATGTGCCGAGATCAAGGCGCAGCAGATCGGCCATCCAGTCGAAGAGTGCCAGGATGGCCGGTTTGGCGAGATCGAGCTCGGCCGCAACCTTGGCAGCGGCCGCACTGTCGACGACATCATAGCCATAGCGGCCGGCAGCAATCCGGTAGGCAAGGTCGCCCGGAAGCGACCGTGTCATCACGAAGGAGATGAGCCCCACCATGAACGCCACCAGAGCCGCCTGGATCAGGCGGTTCAGAATGGCCTTCGTCATTTCGCCCACCGCATGGTTTCGAGACCGAAGCTGCGTTCGAACGGATCGATCGCCGCCCCCTCGAGCTTCGGCGAAAAGGCTACCGTCTGCTGATACCAGGCCAGCGGAATGACCGGCAATTCCGCCTGAATGGCAGCGACGGCCTGATGGCGCAGCGCCTCGCCTTCTGCAGGGTCCGTGACGCGGGTCAGATTGTCCAGCGCCTGTTCGAAGCCGGCATTCGTCCAGTTCATCGCACCCCAGTCACCACCACCGGGGCCGTAGTCGGAGAGCATGGTGCCGATCGGGTCAGGAACCAGCGCGAAGTTGCGCGCCATCAGCGCGAGTTCGAGCGAACCATCCTGGTGCTTGGCCGGGATCTCGGAGGAATTGGTCGAGTTGATCGTCAGCGCAACGCCGATCTCCTTCAACTGGTCCTGCAGGACAGCGGCGATCAGCGGCAGTTCGGGACGATCCGGATAGGTCGTCAACGTCAGCGCGAAGGGCTTGCCATCTTTTTCGAGAATGCCGTCGTCGCCCGGCGTCCAACCGAGCTCGGCGAGCAGCACCTTGGCCTTTTCAGGATCATAGGAGAGGGGCGCAAGGTCTGCATCGTGCCAGATCTTCAGGCTCGGCGGGAAAAGCTGCGTGGCGGCTGCCGGGTAACGCAGGATCGCAACGGCAAGACCCTCGCGGTCGATGGCAAAGCTCAGCGCCTCGCGTGCCTTCACATCGGCGAGGAAGGGATGGCCGGCATTGACCTTCAAGAGCACGCTGCGCGGGATCGATACCGACTGCAGCACGACCTTGTCGCTCTTCGAAAGCCGTGTGCGGCTGGCAGGATCGAGGTTGAAGACATAGTCGGCGTCACCGCTCTCGGCCATCAGCGCGCGGGTCTCGGCGCGGCTGACCGAAAGATAGGTCGCCTTCTCGATTTCGGGCATATTGCCCCAGTAGTCGGCAAAGCGCTCGACGGCGAGGCTCTGCGGCGGCTCGATCTTCGTCAGCTTGAACGGTCCCGTTCCGATGATCGCCTTGACGTCAGCGCCTTCATAAGAGGCCGGTGCCAGGATCTGGGCACGGTTCTCGGCGAGAAAGGCGAGCAGTGGCACGAAAGGCTTCGTCAGCGAGACGACGAGCGTGCCCTCCCCCTCGGCCTTGATGTCGGCGATCGGTGCCTTGCTCAGAAGTCCGGCCTTGTCCTTGGCAGTCCGGAGCGCAGAGGCGACTGCCTCCGCCGTCAGTGCGGTGCCGTCCTGGAACCTGACGCCCGACTGCAGCTCGAAGCGCCAGCTCAGGCCGTCGTCGCTGACTGTCCAGCTCTTGGCCAATGCTGGCACCGGATTACCGTCCTTGTCCGCCTCGACCAGGGTCTCGACGATCCCCATGCGCAGGAAGATATCGCCTGACTTGGACGGATCGAGACCGCCGATTTCAAAGGGCGCGACGATGTCGACGACACCGTCGTTCGCGATGGTGGGCGCCGCACCGGCGAGCAGAAGCGCGAGTGACGCTGCGAAGATATTCCTGAACATTAGGATCACCTATAATGTTATAAAGTTACACTCCTCTACTCAAAGCTTTTCGCGCTGTCCAGTGCTGCAACGCACCAACGCACAATCGGCGATCGACTTGACGATTTTCAAACTTGCCCGGGCGAACGGAAATCCGTTGCGCAGCAGGGGCCGAGGGGGTATTTCGCAGACCATGACCGAACACACTTCAGCTCCCCGCCCCGAGACAACCGGCGCCTTTTGCGTCGCCGCCCTCTATCACTTTGCCAAGTTCCCTCGCTTCGAAAGCTTCCAGGAGCCACTCGAGGCCCTTTGCAAAACAGAAGGCGTCAAGGGCACGCTGCTGATTGCCCATGAAGGCATCAACGGCACGATCGCCGGCACCGATGCCGCGATCGCCAAGGTTCTGGCCTTCCTCCGCAGCCAGCCGGAATTCGTGAACCTGGAGCACAAGGAAAGCCGGGCATCCAAGATGCCGTTCCTGCGCATGAAGGTGCGGCTGAAGAAGGAAATCGTCACCATGGGCGTCGAGGACATCGACCCCAACGAGATCGTCGGCACCTATGTCGACCCGAAGGACTGGAACGACCTGATTTCCGATCCCGAGACCATCGTCATCGACACCCGCAACGACTATGAGACGGCAATCGGCATCTTCCGCGGCGCCGTCGACCCGAACACCAAGACTTTTCGCGAGTTTCCCGACTGGGTGAAGAACAATCCCGGGCTGCACAACAAGCCGAAGATCGCCATGTATTGCACCGGCGGCATCCGCTGCGAGAAGGCAACGGCCTTCATGAAGCAACAAGGCTTCGACGAGGTCTACCACCTCAAGGGTGGCATCCTGAAATATCTGGAGGAAGTGCCCGAAGAACAGAGCCTCTGGGACGGCGCCTGCTTCGTTTTTGACGAGCGGGTCTCTGTGACCCATGGCCTGAAAGAGGGCGATCACAGGCTTTGCCATGCCTGCCGCAACCCGATCACGGCAGAGGAACTGACCCATCCGCATTACGAGGAAGGCGTCTCCTGTAGCCATTGCTATCCCGATCGCAGCGAGGCCGACCGCGACCGCTATCGTCAGCGCCAATTGCAGATCGCGCTCGCACGGAAGCGTGGCGAAAAGCACATCGGCGGCTGAAAGCCGCCGATGGAATGCTTGGCCTGATCAGCCGGAGATCGTATCTCCGCGCTTCCAGTCTTTGCGGCCCCAGTTTCTGAGACGCATGCGCGGTGCGACCACCAGTGCGAAGAAGGGGGCAGCGGCAAAGGCGGCGATGACGACCAGTGGCAGCAGGACCTTGGCGTGAGCAGCCAAAGCCGGGATCGACAGCACGAGAATGGCGCCGACTCCGAAGATCACGGCATTGATCATCATGCTGCAGACGATTTTAAGCCAGGTATCTGTGGTGAACATGGAATGTCTCCTTTCTGAAAGGAGAAGGCGCAAGACCGACAATCGTTCCCGATCATCCGTTCCTATGCTCAGGCCGGCACGCCACCATCGCGGCCGGCGGCGAAGGCAAGTTCGGCAGCCTTGGCCCGCAGTTCCATCGGTCTCAGCATCAGCGCGGCAATCTGTTCTGGGGACTGCGGACGGCCGAAGAGATAGCCTTGCAACTGGTCGCAGCCAGCAATCCGAAGGATGACAGCCTGCTGCTCGGTCTCGACCCCCTCGGCAGTGACGGGGATGCCGAGCGAGCGGGCGAGAGCCACAGTTGCCTGCAGCATTTCCACGGCCCGATGACCCCGATCGAGTGATTGCACGAGCGACCGGTCGATCTTCATCCGATCGAAGCCGAATTGCCGGAGATAGCCGACACTGGAAAAACCCGCGCCGAAATCATCAAGTGCGATCCTGAGGCCAAGCGACCGCAGCCGGTCCATGGCGAGCCTTGCCCGTTCGGGGCTCTGGATGAAGTAGGTTTCGGTCATCTCCATGACGACCCGACCAGGCTCGATGCGCGCCTCCGCGAAGGTTGCCGCGACATGATCGACAAAGGCCGGATCCCGGAACTGACCCGGAGAAACGTTGACAGAGAGCTTCAGCTCGGGCCAATCGCCAAGCTGGCGAAGAGCCTGGCTGAGAACGCAGAGCCCGAGCTGATCGATCAGCCCGCTGGTCTCGGCGATCGGAATGAACACGTCAGGCGACACCGGCCCATGGCCCCGGCGCGTCCAGCGCGCCAGCGCCTCGACACTGACGAGCGTGAAGGTCTTGGCATCGACGACCGGCTGGTAGACGACCTCGATCTCACCGTGTGCAATGGCCTCGCGCAGATCGATTTCCATCTGATTGCGGTTTTGCCGCTCTTCATCCATGCGGGGGTCATAGACCGTCCAGCGGCCCCGGCCACCGTCCTTGGACGAATACATGGCCATGTCGGCGCGGCGCGTCAGCTCGCCGCCATCGACAAGACCGCCCTCGGAAACGCAGATGCCGATGCTGCATCCGACAACCACGGTCCGTTCGCCCAGAAGTACCGGCTCATCGAAGAAGGCGATGATCGAAGTTGCGAGTGAAAGGGCCCGTTCCTGCGCATCCTTGCCCGTGAGCACGATACCGAATTCGTCGCCACCGATACGGGCAAGGGACGAAGCATCCCCGACCAGAACCGAGAGGCCGGCCGCGACCGCGCGGATGAGCCGGTCACCCGTCGCATGACCATAGGCGTCATTCACCTCCTTGAAGCCATCCAGATCGAGATAGAGCAGCACGACATCTTCGTTCATGTCGCGCCCGCGTCGCACCTGATCCTCAAGCAACTGGGTCAGGCCGGCTCGATTGAGAAGTCCGCTGAGGCGGTCGGACTGGGCGAGTTTGACGGCATTGGCTTCATCCGCCCGCACCCGGCGCAACTCGGCATTACCGATGATGACGAGCAGGAGGGCATAGATGGTGACGATCACCAGCGCCGCCTTGATCAGGGGCGCGACCTGTTCGCGGCTCTGGTCCCCCGGGGCACGCGGGGTCCAGGCCAGGGAGGCGATGGCCTGACCGGAAGGGGCAGAAATCGTGACGGATGCATTGTTCGTGGATGGCGGCGTGAGGACGAGGCCAGGCAGCACATAGGCGTCGGACAGTCGCTCCACCGTAAGCGGCGAAAGATGCCGGATGAAAGCGAGATAGACCTGCTCTCCCGGAGGAACGCCGACGTCTCCTGATTTCGGACGGATCAGGGCAACGCCGGCAGAGCCGATCCCCCTCTGCGTGCGGATGAAGCCGAGCGACTGTGGAACGAGGCCGCTCTGGCCCGAGCGCACCTTGTCGAAGAGCTCCATCAACGCCGGTGTCAGATAACCGCGGGCATCGCCCTCGACCGGCTCCCCGTCAGAATAGGCCATCATCGGACGACCCTCGGCATCGAGCACGATCGCCACGTCGAAGAGGTCGCTATCGAAGGTCATGTCGCCGAAATTGCTGATCATCCAGGCCATGTCCTTGTGGACATAGGCATTGGTCGCGGCATCATCCCAGGCGGTGTAGTCGATCAGTGTCGCGCCCAGCTGATGTTCGAAGGTCTGAACGGCGCCGACGAGCGTTTCGCGCGAGCGTTCCTCGTCCAGATGGTTGGCATAGCTTGCGACACGATCGAGCGCGGTCATCACGATCGAGGCCACCATCATCGCCATGGTCGCGAAAACGACGAGCAAGACTGCGACCGCCACCCGTCGGGTGGCAAGTGGCCGTAGCCGTCTGTCGAAATGGTGAAGCCGCATACGATCTACCCAAGGCTGAAGCCACACCTTGCGTCGAAATGTGTTCAATTTGACTTAACACACTGAAGAGCATGCAGAATAACCAACTACCCGAATATCCTGATATGCAACGAAAAAGGACCCCGGTTTCCCGGAGCCCTTTGCAGGTCGGCCTGGAGGAACCGACACAGATAGACGGATGGTCAGTCGACGACGGAGACGAACTCATCCTTCGGACGACGCACCTTCTTCAGTCCGGCAAGCCAGTCGCCTTCGGCGGCGCGATAGCCGAGCGGCAGGATCGTCACCGAGCGCAGGCCCTTTTCACGCAAGCCCAGGATCTCGTCGAGCTTGGCCGCATCGAAGCCTTCCATCGGGGTGGCATCGACGCCTTCGAAGGCGGCAGCAGCAACGGACATGCCAAAGCCGATATAGGCCTGGCGGGCGGCATGCTCGAAGTTCACGTCGGCATCGCGACCCGGATACATGCCGAGCAGCATCTGGCGATAATTCTCCCAGCCTTCGTTCTTGAAGCCACGCTCCTCGTTGGTCAGGTCGAACATGTGGTTGATGCGCTCGACCGTGTAGTTGTCCCAGGCGGCGAAGACGAGAAGATGCGAACCTTCGGTCACCTGCGCCTGGTTCCAGGCGATTTCCTGGATCTTTGCACGGACGTCCTTGTTGGTAACGACGAACACTTCAAAGGGCTGCAGGCCGCTGGAGGTCGGTGCGAGGCGCGCGGCCTCGACAATGCGCTCGACCTTGTCCTCGGACACGGGCTTGGAAGGGTCCATCTTCTTGGTGGCGTAACGCCAGTTCAGCTTTTCAATCAATGCGGACATCGTGTCGCTCCTGTTTGAACCCTCAAGGCGCCACGGGAGTTGGCACGGCCGATCGGGTCTGGTATAAATTCGTAACCAGGCCTAGATATGGAACCGGAAAATTTGTGCAAGAAGGCACATTTTTGATACCAGGTTACACCGATGGAACGATTGGAACCACGATGTGCGACAACTATGACCCGACCAAGTGCCAGACCGTCAGCGAAATGCTGGCGAGACTGGGCGACAAATGGACGGTTCTGGTCATCATGATGCTAGGAGACGGGCCGCAGCGCTTTTCCGATCTCAAGCGCTCCGTCGTCGGCATATCCCAGCGCATGCTGACATTGACACTGCGCGCACTGGAACGCGACGGCATCGTGGAGCGCACGGTGCACCCGACCGTGCCGCCCAAGGTGGAATATGCTCTGACCGATCTCGGCCGTTCTTTCGGCGAGCCGATCCGGGCGCTAGGTGGCTGGGTCTTCACCCATCACGACCGCATCCAGTCGGCCCGTGCCGACTTCGACCGGCGCAACGAAGTGGATGCCGGCAACAAGCTGATCAAGCTCGGCTGACCAAGATTACGGGGGCCAGAGCCCCCTGCCCGGTCAATCCGCCTTGAAGTTCCCCTTCGGAAACTCTGAGGCAAGATCACGATACCACTTGCCGCTCTTCTTGATGGTGCGGACCTGGGTGTCGTAATCGACATGCACGAGGCCGAAGCGCATTCGGTAGCCCTCGGCCCATTCGAAATTGTCCATCAGCGACCAGGCGAAATAGCCCTGCATCGGATATCCGTCAGCGATCAGGTCGGCGACCTTGTCGAGATGTTCGGCGTAATAGTCGAGCCGCGGTTGGTCCTCGACCTCGCCACCCTCGACCTCCATATTGTAGCAGGCCCCATTCTCGGTGATGTAGCAGACCGGCAGGTCGTAGCGGGCATAGAGACGCTCGACCAGAGACTTCAGCGCCGGGGCATAAACCTCCCAGCCGATATCCGTTTTCACATCCGATACGGGCGCCGCATTAACGGTCGCCGGGAATTCGGCACCCGGCATCGGATCGTCGGCCACGCGCATCGGCGTGTAGTAGTTCAGCCCCCACCAGTCGAGAGGCTGATTGATGATGGCCAGATCGCCCTCCTCGATCTTCGGCATGCGATGACCAAGCGCCGAGAGGAACTCGGCCGGATATTCGCCCTTGAAGACCGGATCGAAGAACACGCCATTGTGGAACTGATGCGCCCGTTCGGCAGCGGCCGTGTCGGCGTCACTGTCCGATCCCGGCAGCGTCTCATGAGCGTTCAGCACAAGTCCAACCGGTACCTTCGGGCTGACGTCACGGATCGCCTGAACCGACAGACCATGGGCAAGGTTTGTGTAGTGCAGCGCATGAAGGGCTGCATCCATGCTGCGCTCGCCAGGCGCATGCACGCCATAGAGATGGCTGAGCCAGACAGAGCACCAGGGCTCGTTGAAGGTCGCGACCGCATCCAGCCGGTCGCCGAGCCGCTCCATGACGACCTTGGTGTAGCGCTGGAAGGCCTGTGCCGTCGACCGCGCCGTCCATCCACCCTCGCCCATCAGGGCCAGCGGCAGATCCCAGTGATAGAGCGTCGCATAGGCCTTGATGCCGCGCGCCTTCAATCCGTCCACGAGGTTGTCGTAGAAATCGAGGCCCTTCTCATTGATCGGTCCGGTCCCCTCGGGCAGGACACGCGGCCAGGCGATCGAGAACCGATAGCCGGTGACGCCCATGTCCTTGATCAGATCAAGATCGCTTTCCCACCTGTTGTAGTGATCGCAGGCCATGTCTCCATTGTGCCGCCCGAAGACCCGGCCCGGCATGTTGGAGAACGCATCCCAGATCGAGGGCTTGCGCCCGTCAGCCTTCGACGCTCCTTCGATCTGGAAGGAGGCGGTCGCGACCCCGAACAGGAAGTCACCGGGAAAACGCGAGGCGAGAGCCTTGGGATCGATCATCAAACATGTCCTTCGTCATATCAGGGCGAAAGGTCCGCCGCTGGTCTTTCGATGAGCGGTTTAGAGCAAAGGCGCGACGCGGTGAAGACGGCAGAAACAAAAAACTGCAACGTTGCAGTTTTCACACCCTCCCCTTGAGGGGGAGGGTCGGAGCAAAGCTCCGGGGTGGGTAACTCCGGGGCTGCCAGAGCGCCTGCGTGACCTCCTCTCCCCTCGGGAAGAGGGTCGCTGAGCGAAGCGGAGGCGGGGTGAGGGGGCTGATCGGCGAAGCGTTGAACAGACAGCCTGAGCTTCGCTCCCCCTCATCCGCCCTTCGGGCACCTTCTCCCCGCTGGGGAGAAGAGGGAGACACCCGGCGATCTCCCCCCTCAAGCGGGAGGTGGAGTTACACCTTCACCCAGCCACCATTCTGCTTAGACGATGCAATGCAAGCCTCAACGAACGCCACACCCTTCACGCCGTCATCGACAGTCGGATAGACCACCGCCGGATCGACAGCAGCACCCGACTTCGCCGCATTGATGGCGGCAGCGGCTTCCGTGTAGATCGTCGCGAAGGCTTCCAGATAACCCTCGGGATGACCCGACGGAATACGGGTCACACGGCCAGCCGCAGCATTCGCCCCTGCCCCGCCGCGCGTGATCAGCTGCTTCGGCTCGCCGAGACGCGTGAACCAGAGATAGTTCGGATCGGCCTGCGTCCATTCGATGCCAGCCTTGGTGCCGTAGATGCGAACCTTCAGCCCGTTCTCGTTGCCGGTCGCCACCTGGCTGCACCACAGCAGACCCTTGGCGGGCGTTTCTGTACCCTTGGCCTTGAAGCGCAGCATCACATGCGCGTTGTCGTCGAGACGACGACCTTCGACGAAGGTATGCACGTCGGCAGCCAGCTCATCGAGTTCGAGGCCGGAGATGAACGAGCCGAGATTATAGGCATGCGTGCCGATGTCGCCGGTCGAACCGCCGGCCCCCGACTGCTTCGGATCGGTGCGCCAGGCAGCCTGCTTCTGTCCGGTCTGCTCGATCGGCTCGGCCAGCCAATCCTGCGGATATTCCATCTGCACGAGACGGAGATCGCCGAGTTCGCCGGAGCGCACAAGCTCGCGCGCATGCCGCACCATGGGATAGCCGGTGTAATTGTGGGTGAGGATGAACAGTGCCTTCGCCTTGTCGGCAACCGCCTTCAGCGCCTTGGCATCTTCGAGGTTCGAGGTCAGCGGCTTGTCGCAGATGACGTGGATGCCACGCTCCAGAAAAGCCTTGGCCGCCGGGAAATGCACATGGTTCGGCGTCACGATCGAGACGGCCTCAATGCCATCAGGACGGGCCGCTTCCTTCTCCGCCATCTCCTCATAGGAGCCATAACAACGCTCCGGATCGAGCCCGAGTTCGCGGCCGGAGGCCACCGACTTTTCCGGCGTCGAGGACAGAGCACCGGCAACGAGGTCGTACTGGTCGTCGAGACGGGCTGCCATCCGATGCACGGCGCCAATGAAGGCGCCGGCGCCACCGCCGACCATGCCCAACCGGATCTTTGGTGTCCGTTCGCCCGACTTGCTTGCTTCGATCGCCATGATGCGTCCTCCTTCATGAGCTGCGTCTGGAGTTCACGCTCCAGATCCGTTAGACTGGCACCCGAGAAGAAGGATGCCCTGACAGTGAACAACTGAGATCCGCCTCTTCAGAGGCAAAGCAACCGAGCCGGTGTCAGCAATCGACGCGACGCCATAACTCCGCCTTTGCAAGGATCTCGACCATGCCTTTTCTCGACCCGAGAAAACCCTATCCAATCACGCTTGCCGATGGCACACCCTACCGCGAGACCGTCCAGCTTGCTGCCGTCATCGACCATCCGCGCATGGAGATAGGCGACTTCAGCTATTTCACCCATTCCGGCAAAGTGGACGAAACAGCAGCGATCCTCGCGCCCTATCTCTACCCCTTCAGCCAGGAACGACTGGTGATCGGCCGCTTCGTCCAGATCGCCCCGGAGGCAATCATCATAACAAGCTCGGCCAACCATGCCATGTCGGGGGTGACGACCTATCCCTTCCGCGTTTTCAGCCCCGAGACCATCGGCGGCTACCAGGATCTGCCTTTCCAGGACACCGTTGTCGGCCACGACGTCTGGATCGGCCATAGTGCAACAATCATGCCGGGGGTCACGATCGGCTCCGGAGCCATCATTGCAGCCCGCGCCGTCGTCACCCGTGACGTGCCGCCTTACGCAATCGTCGGCGGCAACCCGGCAACCGTGATCCGTATGCGCTTCACCGACGAGGAGATCGCCGACCTGCTGGCACTCGCCTGGTGGGACTGGCCGCTCGACAAGATCGAACGCGCCCTGCCCCATCTCGAGAGCGGCGACATCGCCGCCCTCAGGCAAGTCTAGACCTCAGAGACCGAGCATCCGACGGTTGGCCGCATCGTCGGTCCCGCCGGAAGCGAAGTCGTCGAAGGCCTTTTCGGTGACGCGGATGATATGCGCCCGGACGAAGTCTGCCCCTTCGCGGGCACCATCTTCCGGGTGCTTCAGCGCGCATTCCCATTCGACTACGGCCCAGCCGTCGAAATCGTTTGCTGCCATCTTCGAGAAGATCGCGCCGAAATCGACCTGGCCGTCGCCGAGCGAGCGAAAACGCCCTGCCCTGTTCACCCAGCCCTGGTAACCGCCATAGACGCCCTGCCGGCCGGTCGGATTGAACTCCGCGTCCTTGACGTGGAACATCTTGATCCGGTCCTTGTAGATGTCGATGTTGTCGAGATAGTCGAGGCACTGCAGCACATAATGCGACGGGTCGTAGAGCATGTTGGCGCGGGAATGGTTTTTCACCCGCTCCAGAAACATCTCGAAGGTGACGCCGTCATGCAGGTCTTCGCCCGGATGGATTTCATAGCAGACGTCGACGCCCTGCTCCTCGGCATAATCGAGGATCGGCAACCAGCGGCGCGCCAACTCGTCAAAGGCGGTCTCGACGAGACCGGCCGGGCGCTGCGGCCAGGGATAGATATAGGGCCAGGCCAGCGCGCCCGAGAAGGTCGCATGCGCCTTGATGCCGAGATTGCGCGAGGCCTTCAGCGCGTATTTCACTTGGCTCACGGCCCATTCCTGCCGCGCCTTCGGATTACCGCGCACTTCCGGTGCGGCAAAGCCGTCAAAGGCTTCGTCATAGGCCGGATGAACCGCGACCAGCTGGCCCTGAAGGTGGGTGGAGAGTTCAGTGATCTCGACGCCGTTACTCCGCGCCACGCCGGCGAGTTCGTCGCAATAATCCTTGGATTCAGCGGCCTTCTTCAGGTCCATCAGCTGGCCGGCCCAGGTCGGAACCTGGACGCCGACATAGCCCTTTTCGGCCGCCCATTTGGTAATCCCATCCCAGGTGTTGAAAGGTGCGGCATCACCCGCAAACTGGCCGAGAAAGATCGCCGGTCCCTTGATCGTCTTCATGAATTCTCCTCCCTGAGTATTCCTGCAACGTTTCCGTGAACGATTACAGGAGATGGAATTTCGACACAACCGCAATGATGTTTACAGCGGAAATCTGCCCGGGAAAAACCCGGGCAGACAATGGCGTCGCAGTCCTGGAGATCAGAACGGCGAATCCGGGAAGTAGTAGCCTTCCGCGTTCTCAGGCGTGATCAGCGTCGCGTCGAGCGTGTAGGTGCCATGCACCGGAACGCTGTCGTAGAGGGCAGCAGCCGTCAGTTCCATCGCAGTGCCGACCATCGACGGCGGATAGAGAACGTTGACCGGCACCATCTTGTCGCCGTCCATGACCTTCTTGATCATGTCCTTCGAACCGGCACCGCCGATGATGTACTGGATGTCAGTACGGCCGGCCTGTTCGATGGCCTGCAGCACGCCGACAGCCATGTCGTCATCCTGGCACCAGACCACATCGATCTTCGGGTACTTGGTGAGGTAGTCCTGCATGACCTTGAAGGCGTCGTCGCGGTTCCAGTTGCCGAACTGGCGGTCGAGGACCTTGACGTTGGAGCCTTCGATGCCCTTGTCGAAGCCATCCTGGCGCTGCTGGTCGATCGGGATCGGCATGCCGCGGATGATGACGACTTCTGCATCAGGATTGTTTTCGGAAATGTATTTGCCGGCGACTTCGCCGAGAGCGGGGTTGTTACCGGCCACGTAGAGATCGCGGACCGAATTGTCATTGACCGACGGCGCACGGTCGACGAGCGCGACGAACTTGCCGCTGTCCTTGATCTGGCGGATGGCGTTGACAAGCGGATCCGGATCCGTCGGCAGGATGACGAGCGCATCGATGCCCTGCGTCGCCAGATCCTGCACGGCATTCGCCTGGCTGGAGGGATCAGCGGAGGTCTTGACGACCACGTTGAGGCCGGGATGACGCTCCATCAGCTGCTTGGCGATACGTTCGGCATGATAGATCACACCCGATGTCCAGCCATGTGTTGCGGCCGGGATCGAGACACCGATCGTCTTGGTGTCCTGGGCCTGCGCCGCGCCGAAGATCGACACCAGCGCGGTCATGGCGACAGCCATACCCAAAAGTTTCTTGTGCATTGGTTTCCTCCCAAAGTGACGAGGGTCGAGTTTGAACGGACCGGGCGACCCTCCTGCCCGGCCGTTTCCTTACGCCTTGCGCGCCAGCGACCGCTGGACGAGCATCGCGATGATGATGATCGTGCCCTGGATGGCCCCGATCAGATATTCGGAGATGAAGTTCGAGAGCAGCATGATGTTGCCGACAAGCTCGAGGATGAAGGCGCCGCAGATCGTGCCCCAGACACGGCCAGCCCCGCCCTTGAGCGCCGTACCGCCGACAACGACGGCGGTGATCGCCTGCAGTTCCCAGAGGATGCCCGTGGTGGCGGACGTCGAGCCGAGGCGCGGCACGTAAAGCAGCACGGCAATGGCCACGCAAAGCCCCTGGATGACGAAGGCGATGGTGCGCACCCGGTCGACGGCAATGCCGGAATAGCGCGCGACGTCCCGGTTCGAGCCGACAGCAACGACATGACGACCGTAACGCGTGCGATAGAGCACGAGGGCGGCAATCGCGGTGACGACGAGAATGATGACGATCGGCACCGGCAGGCCGAGGATCGAGCCAAAATAGACCGGGCGGTATATCTCCTGCTGGGCTGGATCGCGCAGCGTGATCGCCCCGCCTTGGGAAAGCCATGTCGTCAGGCCACGGTAGATGCCCATCGTGCCGAGCGTGGCGATGAAGGGCTCGATCTTGCCGACGGTAGTGATCAACCCGTTGGCCAGACCGCAGAGCGAGCCGATGACGATGGCAAGCGCCATGGCTGCCGCGATCATCAGGCCGGGATCGGCAATCGCGCCGGAATTCATGAACAGGATCATCAGGCTGGCAACGAAAGCCACCATCGATCCGACGGAGAGATCAAGGTCCCCCGACGAGATGACGAAGGTGGCACCAACGGCGATGATGGCGATGAAGGCCGAGCGTGTTGCGACATTCGCAAGGTTTGTGAGGCCGATGAAATTCGGGTTCACCAGCGCGCCGACGATCAGGAGGATCAGAAGCGCGGCGAAGGGGGCAACGGCACGCAGGTCCACATCGCGAAAGGTGCGGCGTGAGCGGCCAGGTGTGGTCGTTTCAGTCTCGGCAGTCATGGTCTTCCCGTCTCCTCCCGCACGCCTCGTTTCGAGGTCGCGCACCCTGAAGTCTTCGTGTTCAAGCCCGGTCTTGCCGCCGGGCTGATGCAATCACTCAGCTCGCCATCTGCCGTTTCAGGCCGGCGGCGTAGCGCATGATGGTCTGTTCGTTGATGTCTTCGCCCTCGAGCAAACCGACCATGCGGCCCTCGCGCATCACGGCAACCCGCGTGCACAGACCGATCACCTCGGGCATCTCAGAGGAGATGACGATGATCGAGCGGCCCTCGCGGGCGAGTGCTGCGATGAAATGATAGATCTGCTGCTTGGTCCCGACATCGATGCCGCGCGTCGGCTCATCGATGATGATGATCTGAGGCTCGACCTCCATGATCTTGGCAAGCAGCAGCTTCTGCTGATTGCCACCGGACATGCGCCCGACGCGGACCTTCTCGTCGCGCACCCGGATATCGAAGCGTCGCTTGGCCCGCGCCATCGCCTTCGCCTCGCTGCCGGGATCGAGATAGCCGTGACGCACATGGTTATCCATCGACTGCAGCGTCAGGTTCGCCGTCATGCCCTCGCCGAGCAACAAGCCCTTGCCCTTGCGATCCTTGGTCATATAGGCGAGCCCACGCCGGTTCGCTTCGCGAAAATCTCCAGCCTCCAGCACAGCACCCTTAAGCCTGACCTCGCCCGACAGACGCGGACGCAGGCCCGCCACCGCCTCCATCAGCTCCGTACGCCCCGACCCGATCAGGCCGGAAAACCCGAGCACTTCGCCGCGCTTCAGTTCGAAGCTGGCATTCCGGACGAAACCAGTCGTGAGATCCCGCACGGAAAGAACGATCTCTTCGTCGACATTGGGTTCATGTTTCATTGGATAAAGGCTCGACAATTCACGCCCGACCATCAGTTGGGCGATCGCTTCGCTGTCGAGCGCCGAGGTCGGCGCGGTCTTGACCCACTGGCCGTCGCGCAGAACCGTGACCCGGTCGGTCAGCTCCATGACCTCGTCGAGCTTGTGGGAGACGAAGACGAAACTCGTTCCCCGCGCACGCAGCTTGCGCACCTGATCGAAGAGAACCTCGGTCTCGTCGCGTGAGAGAACGGCCGTCGGCTCGTCCATGAAAACGATCCGCGCCTTGCGGCTGATCGCCTTGGCGATCTCGACCATCTGCTTGTCGGCGACGGCCAGCGAACTGATCAGCGCATTCTCATCGATCCTGGAGCCGAGTTGATCGAGCACACGCCGAGCCTCCGCTCGCATCGTCTTGCGATCGAGCAAACCGAAATGCGTGACTTCGCGACCGAGAAACAGGCTCTCGGTGACGGTGAGATGGTCGGCGAGATTGAATTCCTGGTGGATGAGCACGATACCGAGCGCCTCGGCCGAGCCATTGGCCGGCAGCGTGACCGGTTCACCATCCAGAAGGATGCGACCGGCCGTCGCCTGCTCGAAGCCTGAGAGGATCTTCACCAGCGTCGATTTGCCGGCACCATTCTCGCCCATGAGCGCGTGAACCTCGCCCGGCAACACGTCGAAATCGACGCTGAACAGCACCTGCACGTCGCCAAATGATTTGGAGATACGCTCCGCCACGAGCACGGGTGTCCGTGCCTCGCCCCCAGCCAATGTCATGTAATCCTCCCGGCGGCTCCTCAACCGCTATGCCCTCTGTGTAAACCTTTACATGACCGATGTAAAGGTTTACATCATCCACTCATGGGGACAATTTGTTCCCTCTCGGCTTTCGCAACCGCAGCAGTGAATGTAAGGTCTCCAACGATTCCAGACGGATAGGGGATAAAGCCGCGTGCCGGACCAAGCACCAGCGACGATCGAGGACGTGGCACGCATCGCGGAAGTGTCGATCGCGACGGTCAGTCGTGCGATCCACACCCCCGACAAGGTGGCCAAATCGACGCGCCAGCGCGTGAACCAGGCGATCGCCATCACCGGCTACACGACCAATGCCATGGCGCGCTCGCTGCGCATGGGCCGGTCGAACATGATCCTGATCCTCGCCCCCGATATCGGCGACCCCAACTTCTCTTCGACCCTGATCGGTCTCGAGAACGAAGCGCGTGCGCATGGCTTCGGCGTTCTTATCGGCCATACCCAGAACGATCCCGAGCGCGGGCTCGAATATCTGAAATTTCTAAGCTCCGGCCAGGCGACTGGCCTCGTGCTCTTCACCGGCCATGAACCCTTCGGGCACCAGGTCATCGGCCAACGGCTGCCGCCCTCAGTCGCCGTCTTCGAACCCGTCTTCGGCTCAAAGATCTCCTATGTCGGTGTCGATGACGTGGCGGGTGCGCGCAAGGCGGCCGAACATCTGCTCTCGGCCGGGCACCGCTCGATCGCCTTCATCGGCGACAGCAAGACAAGGCTCGGCCACCAGCGTCGGCGCCAGGGCTTCGACATTGCGCTCGACGCCGCCCGCATACCGCCCCAACAACGTTTCATCCTCGAAGGTGAAGGCACGATCGAAAGCGGGCGCCTTGCGGTGGAACAACTCTTCATGCGCGATCAGCTGCCGACCGCATTCATGTGCGTCAATGATGCTACAGCCGTCGGCGTGATCAACGGCCTGACCGCCCGCGGCTACGACCTGCCCTACGACTTCTCCGTCATCGGCTTCGACGACGTGCCCCAGGCGACCTATGTGACCCCGGCACTGACCACCATCCGCCAGCCCAGAACGGCAATCGGCCGTCAGGCCATGTCGCTGCTGATCAAGTCACTCGCCGATCGCCCGACCGAGCGCCAGGAAATCTTGCTGATGCCGGACCTGATCGTGCGGGGGTCTGTGGCCGGACCGGCCAGGCGTTAGCCTTGCCGCACCGCCATCCTTTGCCGATGGACCCATATTCGGTCTGGGCCGTTGACCGACATACACCTACATTGGCGGTTCCATAGCCCGTCCCAGTCAGCAATCGGAAGTCACAGATGAGTGTCGCCTTCACCAAGGAAGAAAGTTCGGAAACCGCAGCAGAAACCCATCTGCCGGATCGACCAATCTCGCCCCATCCCAACTTTGTGACGGCGTCAGGCTTCAGGCTCCTCGAGACCGACGCAGAAGAGGCGCGCGCCGCCTATCTCGCAGCACAAGCAATAGAGGACATCAACGAGCGTCGACGCCAGTCGGCCGTGCCCTATCGTGACCTAAAATACCTGACGGAACGGCTGCACAACGCCCAGATAATCCCTGACCCGGACGACAACACGGTCGTTGCCTTTGGTAGCAAGGTTACCTTCGAACGCGATGACGGCCGCGTGCAGACATACCGGATCGTCGGTGAGGACGAGGCGGACCCCAAAACGGGCTCGATCTCCTTTGTGTCGCCGGTCGCAAGCCAGCTGATGGGAAAGGGTGTCGGCGATGTGGTGACGGTCGGCGACCAGGAACTGGAGATCACCGCGATAGCTTAAAGGGCGGTCGTCGAGCGAGCTATCTGATTGATCCGCCACCATGCGAAACACGTCAGGAGGACCAAAACCGCAAGCAAAACAACACTTGCAAAGCCCCAGCCTGTTTTGACCGCTTCCTCCACCTGTGCGCCAAAAACGAAGCCCGCCATAACCAGGCAGATCGTCCAAACTATCGCTGATCCTGCGTTGAGAACGGTAAATCTGGCCCAGGACATTGAGCCGAGACCAATCGGAAGCGCACCGATGGTGCGCATGCCCTTGGGATATCTGTAAATGAAGATGTAAGCCCAGCCGTATTTTGCAATTAAGGCTGTGGCGCCCGCATGGGCCTTTTCAGCAAAGCGCCACCTCTTCAGCCAAGCGTCCCCGTATCGTCTGGCGATGAAGAACCGTGCTTCGTCACCCAGGTAACCTCCCGCGAAAGTCACGACCAAAACAAGGGGCAAATCCAAAGCTTGTGTTTGGGCCGCATAGCCGGCGAACAAGGGGAGACTACCGCTTTTCAACATGCAGTATGCAAAAAGCAGGATGTAGATCCATGTCCCGTATTCTCTTATGAGATCAGACAAACCGTCCATATCACTTCACCAGGCCAATCCAAGGAACGAACACATCCAGTCCCAGTCTACGGCCTGTACGCTCTCCTGGATTTTTTTTCGCGTGATCCTTGAGCGCAGGCCTGTCGATGACAAGCTCCTTTGTTGGCGCGACCAGTGTGACTGCGGGGTGCTGGAACAGTCCGTCGCATTCAATGAACAGGGCCAGGACGCTTGCGCGCCCCGGCCCCTTTCTATTTGAAAATACCCGAGATCAAACGTAGCGATTGACCACGTTTTCCAGCAGCTCCTGCTTGCCGGACACCGGTTGCGGGTTGACGTTCTGGGCTTCGACCCGGGCAGCGATCGCATCGAGGCTTTCTTCGCCGCGCAGCATCTTCTGGTTCTCGGCCTTGTCCCAACCGGCATAACGCGAGCCGAGCGGGCCGGACAGCGCCTTGTCCTCGACCATCTTCGCCGCTGCCTTCAGGCCACGGGCGCAGCAGTCCATACCGCCGATGTGACCGATCAACAGGTCTTCGGCGTCGAGCGACTGACGACGCAGCTTGGCGTCGAAGTTCGTGCCACCCGTGGTGAAGCCGCCGGCCTGCAGGACCTGATAGTAAGCCAGCGCCATTTCCGGAACATTGTTCGGGAACTGGTCGGTATCCCAGCCGGACTGGTAGTCGTTGCGGTTCATGTCGATCGAGCCGAAGATGCCGAGCGCATTGGCAAGTGCCAGTTCGTGCTCGAACGAGTGGCCGGCGAGGATCGCGTGGCCCTGCTCGATGTTGACCTTCACTTCGTTTTCGAGGCCGTAACGCTTCAGGAAGCCATACACGGTCGCGACATCGTAGTCGTACTGGTGCTTCGACGGCTCCTGCGGCTTCGGCTCGATCAGGATCGCGCCCTTGAAGCCGATCTTGTGCTTGTATTCGACGACAAGGTTGAGGAAACGACCCATCTGGTCGAGTTCACGACCGAGATCGGTGTTGAGCAGGGTCTCATAGCCCTCGCGGCCGCCCCAGAGTACGTAGTTCTCGCCGCCGAGCTTCAGCGTTGCGTCCATGCAGGTCTTCACGGTCGCAGCAGCAAAGGCGAAGACATCGGGATCCGGATTGGTCGCAGCGCCCGACATATAGCGACGATGCGAGAACATGTTCGCCGTGCCCCAGAGAAGCTTGACGCCGGTCTCGGCCTGCTTCTGGGCGAAGTAGTCGACGATCTCGTTCAGGTTCTTGGTGTTCTCGACGAAGCTCGCGCCCTCAGGGCGAACGTCGGCGTCGTGGAAGCAGTAGTAAGGTGTGCCGAGCAGCTGGAAGAATTCGAAGGCAACATCGGCCTTCATCTTCGCCGCGGCCATCGTGTCCTGAAACCAGGGACGCTCGAATGTATTTCCGCCAAACGGGTCGGTGCCGGGCCACACGAAGGTGTGCCAATAGGCGACTGCAAAGCGCAGATGGTCTTCCATGCGCTTGCCGAGAACGACTTCGTCCGGATTGTAGTGACGGAAGGCCAGCGGATTGGTGCTGTCAGGGCCTTCATATTTGATCTTCTGGATATTGCCGAAAAAGCCTGTCGACATGGGTAGTCCTCCTTGGTGTGTTGTAACCACCCTCCCCTTGAGGGGGAGGGTCGGACCGCAAGGTCCGGGGTGGGGTGATGCGGCGGGGGGGGGTCCCCCCC